>NZ_LDSL01000038.1 GCF_001476815.1 Pseudacidovorax intermedius
CGGCGTCGGCACCTCGGCCGGCTATCTGCTGGCCGCGCTGGCGGCCGACCTGCTGGTCCCGCTGTTCAGCTGGCGCTCGCTCTGGCTGCTGGGGCTGCCCACGGGGCTGCTCATCATCTTCCTGGGGCGCTTCATCCCCGAGTCGCCCCGCTTCCTGGCCAATGCCGGCCTGCCGGCAGCGGCGCAGGCGGTGCTCGACCGCTTTGCCGGGCCGGCGGGCGCCGGGCCGGCCGCCGCGCCGGCGGACGACGAGGCCGCCGCCGCGCCGGCCGCCAGCGCCTCGCTGCTGCGCGGCGCCCATGCACCGCTCAGCTGGGCGCTCATCGCCGCCGGCCTGGCCTGGGGGCTGGTGAACTTCGGCTTCCTGCTGTGGCTGCCGACCAGCCTGGGCACCATGGGCATGGCGCCCGAACAGGCCAACGCGCTGCTCGCCCGTTCGGCGCTGGTCGCGCTGCCGGGTACCGCGCTCGTCATCTGGCTCTACCACCGCTGGAGCAGCGTGAAGGCGCTCATGCTCTTCCTGGCGATGACCTGCGCCTCGCTGCTGGTGCTGGCGGTGCTGGGCCTGGGCACCGCGGCCTCGGCGCCGGCGCTCATCGCCGCGTCGGCGCTGTTGCTGCTCAGCGCGAGCGGGGTGATCGCCATGCTCATTCCCTATGCGGCCGAGATCTACCCGGTGCACCTGCGCGGCACCGGCTCGGGCCTGATCGCGGCGAGTTCCAAGGCGGGCGGCATCCTGGGCGCGGCCGGCGGGGTGGCGGGACTGTTCGCCCACGTCACGCTGTCGGCCCTCGTCGTCTCAGTGCCGCTGGCCGTGGCGGTGGCACTGCTGCTGCGCAGCGGCGTCGAGACCCGCGGCCGTCGGCTGGAAGACATCCAGGCCGAGATCCGCGGCTAGCCCGTCACGGCAGGCCGGCTCCGGGGGCTTAGCATTTGTGCGGGGATGTGCGCATTTGGTTTACATGCCGCAGAATCGCCCGCAGGATGGAGACGCAACAAAAGCTGGGTGACGGTGCCGATGCGCACGCGATGCGCGGGCGATGGCGATCCGCTGCCCCTTGCGCCCTTTGCCGACGGGCGGCAGGTGGTCGCGCCCTGACCGCGCTCCCGTGTCGACGCCGAGCCCATCGCCTGTGAAGATCTTTCCGCATTCCAATGCCCCGGCGTCCGCCGGCAAGACGCGCACCTACTGGCTCGTGCGAATGAACCGCCGCAACCGCGGCATCTTCTATCTGCTGCTGTTCATCGCGGTGGGTTCGCACTTCCTGGCCACGGGGGCGTCGGCCGCGGCCTGGGGTCTGCTGGCGCTGCAATTCCTGCTCTACCCCCAACTGGCCTATTTCTGGGCGCTGCATGCGAGGGACCAGCGCGAGGCGGAGCATCGCAACCAGGTGCTCGATGCGCTGTGGGCCGGCTGCTGGATCGCGGGCCTTGGCTTTCCGCTGTGGATCGCCTTCACCATGTTTGCGGGGGCCTGCCTGCACATGGTCGTCTTCTACGGGCCGCGGGGATTGCCCCTGGTGATGGCGGCCATGGGCCTGAGCGCAGGCCTGGTGTGGGCCTGCGGCCTGGGCCGCGCACCGCATTTCGACACCGACCTGCGCACCACGGCGCTGTCGATGGTGTCCCTGACCATCTTCTTCGTGACCTATGCGCTGGACGGCTACCGCCGTGCGATGGACCAGCACCGCAGCGAAATGAAGCTGCGCACCCAGTTCGAGGAGATCAAGGCTCTGCAGGCCAGGCTCTATCAGCAGACGATCTGCGATCCGCTGACGGGGCTGCTCAACCGCCGGCATCTGGGCAAGGCCCTGCCGGCCGCCGTCGATGCCGCCCGCGCCGGCGCTGGCGATGGCGAACTCGCCCTGCTGCTGTTGGACATCGACCATTTCAAGGGCGTCAACGACCGTCACGGGCACGAGGTGGGCGACGAGGTCCTGACGGCGCTGGCGCGCCTCATGCAGGCCGACCTGCAGCCGGGCGAGCTGGCCTACCGCCACGGCGGCGAGGAATTCCTGCTGTTGCTGCCGGGCTGCAGCCGTGCCGCCGCCTTCGACCGCGCCGAACGGCTGCGCCAGGCCTTCGCGGGCCGGGCCATCGGGCACCAGGGCGAGCCGATCCGCTGCACCCTGTCGTGCGGTCTGGCGCAGTATCCCGAGGACGGCGCCAGCGCCCGGGAGCTGCTGCGCGCGGCCGACCATGCGCTCTACCGTGCCAAGGACAAGGGGCGCAATCGCAGCGAGGCCTGCGCGCCCGATCTGGTCTGAGAGGCGCCCCGCCGCAGGCGGCGGCGGGCGCGTTCCCCTATCGGGCGATGGGCTGGTCGAGCGCTTTCTGCAGCCAGTCCGGCAGGATGATCACCGGCCCCACGCCGCCGCCCGGCGGCATGATCGGGCAGACCTCCTGCGCGAACCGAAAGGCGCCGTCCGGGTCGTACTTGCACTTGACGGCGTACAGGCCGGCCTGGGCATCGCCCCAGTAGCAGGGGCCGTAGTCCGGCTGGCCGACCTGCGGGTAGTTCTGGTAGATCTCGCCGTTCCACATGGGCTGCAGGTAGTCCTTCCAGCCCTCCAGGAAGTCTTCCGCCGGCCCTTTCTGCTCGTCGTTGAACCAGAAGACGTCGAGCACGGCGTTGAAGGCCGACGTCCGGTGCACGAAGGCGTTGCCCTCGGGCGCATAGGCATTGATGGCCCCGCCGTAGAACTCCATGTAGAAGTAGGACAGCGTGTTGGGCGAGGTCACGTAGAACCGGAGCAGGCCCTGCCATTCGTCGGCGGTGAGCGCCCGCGTGACGTAGCGGGACGCCTTGTCCTCGAACGGCATCGGGCTGCCCGGCGGCAGGCAGGGCATGCCGTAGGGCACGTTCAGCAGGTCGTTGTTGAGATCGTAGAAGCTGTCCACCTTCGTCCACTGCACGATCGCACCCGGCAGGTCGCACAGCGGCTGGATGGCGGCCTGGCCGTCCGCCTGCGAGCCCACGTACAGCCCCCGCACCATCAGGTAGGGGTACAGCGGGCCGCTCGGCGACAGGCCGCCTTCCGTGCCCGGCTGGTAGCACAGCGACACCTGCACGTTCAGGGCCGGCGGCAGCGCATCGAGCATGTAGTCCGACTGCAGCAGCATCAGCGCCTGGGTGGCGTTCTGGAAGTCGGCGTCGGTCGCCAGGGGCCAGATCAGCGCCCAGCCGAACACGTCCCCGAGCGGCCGCAGCCGGTAGCGCACCGACAGCAGCACGCCGAAGTTGCCGCCGGTGCCGCCGCGCACGGCCCACCAGAGGTCGCGGTTGACCGTTTCGCTGGCCGTGACGATCGTGCCGTCGGCCAGCATCACCCGCATGTCGATCACGTTGTCGCAGTTCATGCCGTAGGTGACCGAGGTGAAGCCGTAACCGCCGCCCTGCACATAGCCGCCGACGCACACGTCCGCGCATTCGCCGCCCGGAACGTGCAGCCCGCAGCCGGCGAGCACCGAGTCCAGCTTGCTGAAGGGGCAGCCCGTGCCCACCGTGGCGATCTGGTTGGTTTCGTCCACCGTCGCGTCATTGAGCGCGCTCACGTCGATCAGTGCGCCGTAGCCGGCCGAAAAGCCTGCCGTGCAGTGGCCGCCGGAGCGCACCGTGAAGGGCAGGGGCAATGCCTTCGCCAGGTCCAGGGCGATCGCCACGTCGCTCTCGACCGCACAGTAGACGATCACGACCGGGTAGGTGTTGAACACGGGGTTGAACAGCTTGCGGTCGGCGTCGTAGGCCGGGTCGGAGGGCAGGACGATGTGGCCCTGCAGTTTCGACTGCGCGGCCATCAGGCGCTCACGCGAGACCTGCTCGAACAGTGCATCGTCGAGCTCGGCCCAACGTTTGAACAAGGCACGGTCGCGATGGAATTTCCGGGTGAAGTGATGCGGCATGGTGCTGGTGCTGAAGTGTGGAAGGCACCCGGTGGCGGGTCGGCAGCCCGGAGAAGGTGTGAACGAACCCGCCATGGCCGCTCGTTCTGCCAAAACACGCCCACTCTGCGTTGCAAATGCTCGCCATAGCCCGAGCTATGGCTGCGCTTTGCGCCTGGATTGGCCGCGTTTTGACAGCCCGCTCGGCCACGACGGATTCATTCACACCTTCTGAGCGTCGAGCGACGTCAAAAGGTGTCCAAGCGTAAAATATTGTTTCTATTGAAGCAATACCTTACATTTGCGCGCCATGCCTGGGGCCCGCGCGCCCGCTGTTCCGCAGACCCGCCCAGTACGATACGGTCCGAACGAGTTGCCGGGGGTGCGGGCTGTGACGCTTGATGTTTTGCTGGGTCGGACGCCCTGCGCGCGCGGGGGGCCGGTCGGACGCCTGCCGTGCGTGCCTCGGCCAGGAAGTGGCGGCCTGTGACGCGCCACGTCATCCTCGGTGACTCGGACGACACCCAGGACGGCTCTTTGGCGGCGGCATACGCTGCACTCGACGAGGGCAGATTCCGGACCGCCTACGACTTCGCCGTCACCGCGCTGTCCGCCGCCAATGGCGACAACCCCCGGCTCGAAGCGCGTGCCCTGGCCTGCCTGGCCCACTGCGACCGCATCACTTCCCACCTGCGCCGCGCCAGCGGCAACAGCCGCCGGGCCGCCCAGCTTTTCGAACAGCTGGGCGACGCCCAGGGCGAGGCCAATGCGCTGACGACGCTCGCCCATGTCTGCATGCTGCTGGGCCGCAACGACGAGGCGGTCGAGGCCGCGCTGTTGAGCGTGCAGCTGTGCAAGACGAAGCAGCCGCAGCCGCCCACCGTGCTGGCGTTGAACTGCCTGGGCCTGGCCTATTCGTGGGGGGGCGACCACCAGCGCGGCGATGCCGCGATGGAACTGGCGGTGGAAACCGCACGGCGCTGCGAGCCCCCTGTCAGCATCTTTCAGCCTCGCCTCAACCAGGTGTGGGTCGAGGCCTCCCGGCTGGTCGACGAGCGTTTCCACACCGGCACCATGGGCAGCCTGGCGCGGCTGGAGGCCCTGGTGGCCGAATGCAACGACCTCGAGCGGCACGGCAGTGCGCTGGGTCTCCTGCCGGGGCTGCAGCCGATGCGGTCTGTCATTTCCCCGGCCTCGCGCGCCCTGCTGGCCATCTGGCAGGGCGACCTGTCCTCGGCACGGGCGGAAGTCGAGGCCGCGCGGCGCGCGCTGGGGTCCGACGTGACCTGGCTCGACGCCTTCGTGCGCTGGTGCATGGCCGAGATCGCCTGGGTGGGCCGGGACTGGGCGACGACGCAGCATGAACTCGAGAAGATGCGCGACCTCGCCCTGAGCGTCGAGCACGAGCAACTGGCCTGCCGCGCGCACCTGCTGCTGATCCAGGTGTTCGAGCTCCAGGGCCGGTGCGAGGACGCACTGCGCGAGACCCGGACACTCCGGCGGCGCGAGCAGGGCGTCGTCGCCGACAGCCTGAGCAACCGGGAAGCCCTGGTCTCGTGGCGGCTCGGCGCCCGGCAGAGCGAGCGCCACCTGCAGCAGGCGCTGATGGCGTCCAAGCAGTTCGAGCGCTGGTCGCTGGAGGATGCGTTGACGGGCATCGCGAACCGGCGGCACCTCGAGCAGGTCATGGGCGACGAACTCCGGCTCCATGCCGCCACCGGCCGGCCGCTGGCCGTGGCGCTGCTCGACATCGACCAGTTCAAGGCGATCAACGACCGCTTCACCCATCAGGTGGGCGACCGCGTGCTCAAGACCGTGGCGAGCATCATGTCCTCCCAGCTGCGCGAGCGCGATTTGCCGGCGCGCTGGGCGGGCGACGAGTTCGTCATCGTGTTCTGCAATGCCACGGCCGACATCGCGACACCGGTGTGCGAGCGGGTGCAGTCGGCCATCGCGTCCTTCGACTGGGGGTCGATTGCCGCGGGCCTGCACGTGTCGGCCAGCATCGGCCTGGCCGAGGCGGTGGACGGCGACACGACCGAGTCGCTGCTGCACCGCAGCGACACCTCGATGTACAGGGTGAAGCCTCGCCTCAGCGCATGAGGCGCCGCTGGCGGCGCGCCCAAAAGAAAAAACCCGTTGAGGAATCAACGGGTTGGATCTGTTGGTGGAGAGGCGGAGGTACGTTGCCTCCCTCATTTAGCCGGTACCCAGTGCCTTTGAAGATCAACCACTTGCTTAACCGAGACCAAGCTTCTTGGTGATCTGTCCAGCATACCAATTGGGTGATCAATTGGCCGAGGCCAAGTTACCAGATGGGAAAACGCTCATGCAAGTTCTTTGATTGCATCGGGCCCAGTTGGGCCGTGTGCGCTCGGCCCGACGAATCTCATGGCCGTACGTCCACTGCTGTCCCTTCTGAGATCGTCGGATGCGACGATATGCCGTCCCGTCGGACTGTTTATTGTTCGTTCCGTGCTGGCTCATGCCGGCACGCAGAACGAACAACGAGCAGGAGACAAACCATTGCTGGTACTGCAGATCGTCATCGCAGGCCTGGCGCAGGGCTGCGTCTACGGGCTGATCGCGCTGGGCTTCGTGCTCATCTACAAGGCCACCGAGACCGTCAACTTCGCGCAGGGCGACCTGATGATGCTGGGCGCCTTTGCCGGCTTTGCCGGCATGGGCCTGTTCGGCTGGCCCTTCTGGCTGGCCGCCCTGGCGGCGCTGGGCGCCATGGCGCTGCTGGGCCTGCTGATCGAGCGGTTGATCGTGCGGCCCGTGCTCGGGCAGCCGCAATTCACGATCGTGATGCTCACCTTCGGCTTGGGCTACGTGATGCGCGGGCTGATCACCATGGTGCCGGGCGTGGGCACCGACACCCACACGCTGGCCGTCCCCTACAAGGGTGAGACCGTCGCCCTGGGCGGCGCGGTGGTGCTGGGGGCCGAGCAGCTGGTGGTGATCGTGGCGACGGCCGGCCTGTGCACCGCGCTGTGGCTGCTGTTCCGCTTCACGCGCGTCGGCATCGCCATGCAGGCCTCGTCGCAGAACCAGCTGGCGGCCTACTACATGGGCATTCCGGTGCAGCGCCTCAACGGGCTGGTGTGGGCGCTGGCCGCCGCGGTGGCCGCCGCCGCCGGCCTGCTGCTGGCGCCGGTGACCTTCGTGCACGCCAACATGGGCTTCATCGGGCTCAAGGCCTTTCCGGCGGCCATCGTGGGCGGCTTCGGCAGCCTGCCGGGCGCCATCGTGGGCGGTCTGATCATCGGCCTGGTCGAGGCGCTGTCGGGCTTCTACCTGCCCGAAGGCTTCAAGGACGTGGTGCCCTACGTGGTGGTGCTGCTGATGCTGGCCATCAAGCCCACCGGGCTCTTCGGCGACCGCGCCCGCAAGAAGGTCTGAGCCATGCGCTTCATCTTCAAGACCCGCTACGACCAGGACATCGACCTGGCCCGCCACGGCGGCCAGCGCTTCTGGTACGGGCTGCTGCTCGTGGCGCTGCTGGCCGCGCCCTGGCTGCTGTCCACCTACTGGGTCGCGCAGCTGACCTTCGTCTTCATCTACGCCATCGTGGCCGTGGGGCTGATGCTGCTGGCCGGCTTCACGGGGCAGTTCTCCATCGGCCATGCGGCCTTCATGGGCGTGGGGGCGTACACCGAGGCTTACCTGATCGCGCGCGGCTGGCCGCTGCCCGTGAGCCTGGCCTGCTCGATGGCGCTGGCGGCGGCCGTGGGGGTGGTGGTGGGCCTGCCGGCACTGCGCGTCAAGGGCATGTACCTGGCGATCGCCACCCTGTCCTTCGGCTTCATCGTCGAGGAGGTGCTGGCCCGCTGGGAGAGCGTGACCGGCGGCAACGCCGGCAAGGCGGTGGCCAGCGCCTCGCTCTTCGGCCGGCCGCTGGACAGCACCGAGGCGCTGTACTTCCTGTGTCTGGTCTGCGTCATCGGGGCCACGCTGGCGGTGCTCAACCTCCTGCGCTCGCCCACCGGCCGCGCCTTCGTCGCCATGCGTGATTCGGAGATCTCGGCGCAGAGCATGGGCATTCCGCTGGCGCGCTTCAAGTTCATGTCCTTCGCCATCTCCGCCGCGCTGGCGGGCCTGGGCGGTGCGCTGTATGCGCACAAGATGCAGTTCATCTCGCCCGACCAGTTCGGCCTGGTGCAGTCCATCGACCTGGTGCTGATGATCGTGGTGGGTGGGCTGGGCTCCATGCACGGCGCCTTCTTCGGCGCGATCTTCCTGATCGGCATGCCGCAGCTGATCTCCCTGGCCAAGGACTGGCTGCCGCCCGCCATGGCGCAGGCCGCGGGGCTGCAGAGCGTGGTGTACGGCGGTGTGCTGATCGCCTTCGTGATGCTGGAGCCGCTGGGCATCTACGGCCGCTGGCTCAAGCTGCGCACCTGGCTGGAGCTGTATCCCTTCTACCGCCGCGGCATGTTCCGCCGACAGAAGTCCTACGCCAAATCCGAAAGGCTGAAGTGAACGCACAGCCCCTTCTCTCGGCCCGTCACCTCAGCGTGCGCTTCGGCGGTGTGCTGGCGGTCAACGACGTGAGCTTCGACGTGATGCCCGGCGAGGTCTTCACGTTGATCGGCCCCAACGGCGCTGGCAAGACCACGGTCTTCAACCTCATCAGCCGCATCTACGAGGCCACCACCGGCGAGCTGCAGTTTGCCGGCCGCCGCCTGAACGACGTGCCGCCGCATGGGGTGGCGGCCCTGGGCATCGCCCGCACTTTTCAGAACATCGAGCTGTTCGAGCATGCAACTGTGCTGCAGAACCTGCTGATCGGCCGCCACATCCGCCGTCGCACCAGCGTGTGGAGCGAGATGCTCTTCCTGCCCCAGGTGCGCCGCGCCGAGCGCGAGACGCGCCGCAAGGTGGAGGAGGTGATCGACCTGCTCGACCTGCAGCACTACCGCGATGCGCAGGTGGCGGGCCTGCCCTACGGCGTGCGCAAGGTGGTGGAGCTGGCGCGCGCCCTGTGCACCGAGCCGCGGCTGTTGCTGCTGGACGAGCCCTCGTCCGGCCTGAACGTGGAGGAGACCGGCGACATGGCCTTCTGGATCCAGGACATCCGGCGCGACCTGGGCGTGACGGTGCTGATGGTCGAGCACGACATGGGCCTGGTGTCCAAGGTGTCGGACCGGGTGCTGGCCATGAACCAGGGCGCGGTTCTGGCCCTGGGCGAACCGGCCGCGGTGCAGTCCGACCCGGCCGTTGTCGAGGCCTACCTGGGCACGGTGGACGATGTGGCGTCGCTGCGCCGTCCGCGCATGGAGGCGATGGTATGAGCGCGCTGCCGATTGCCGCACATGCGCCGCAGGCCGACATGCAGCCGACCCTGTCGCTCGCCAACGTCGAAAGCGCCTACGGCCCCGTCAAGGCCATCCGCGGCGTGAGCCTGCGCGTGATGCCGGGGCAGATCGCGACGGTGCTGGGCTCCAACGGCGCGGGCAAGTCCACCATCCTGAAGACCATCAGCGGCATCATCGATCCGCAGAAGGGCAGCATCGTCTTCCAGGGCGAGGAGATCACGGCGCGCGACCCGGCCTGGATCGTGCGCCGTGGCCTGTCGCATGTGCCCGAAGGCCGCGAGGTGTTCCCGCTGCTCTCGGTGCGCGACAACCTGCTGATGGGCGCCTACACCCGGCGCGACCGCGACGCGGTGGCCCGCGACATGGAGACGGTGTTCGGCTACTTCCCCATCCTGCGCGAGCGCGCCGCGCAGGACGCCGGGCTGCTCTCGGGCGGACAGCAGCAGATGCTCGCCATCTCCCGCGCCATCCTGGCCGGCCCGGCCATGATCCTGCTCGACGAGCCCAGCCTGGGTCTGTCGCCGCGGCTGACCAAGGAAATCTTCGAGATCGTGGTGCGCATCAACCGCGAGCGCGGCACCACCATCCTGCTGGTCGAGCAGAACGCCAACATGGCGCTGAACGTGGCCGACCACGGCTACGTGCTGGAGAACGGCCGCATCGTCATGGACGACGCCTGCGACCGGCTGCGCGAGAAGGACGACATCAAGGAGTTCTACCTCGGCATGAAGGAAGCCGGCGCCCGCGGAGACCGGCGCTGGAAGAAAAAGAAGAACTGGCGGTGAGGCGGCGCATGGCACTCTGGAATCTCGATCACTTCAGGCCCACGGACGACCTCGTCGTCCCCGGCGACACCATCTCGCGCATCTTCTGGGCCGGCGTCGCGGCGCGCGGCGACCGCGTCATGATGCGGCAGAAGGACCTCGGCGTCTGGCGCGGCTGGAGCTGGAACGAGGTCGGCACGCTGGTGCGCGAACTCGCGATGGGCCTGGTGGCGCAGGGCCTCGCGCCCGGCGACTGCGTATCGATCCTGTCGAACACGCGCGTCGAATGGGTCTGGCTCGACCTGGCCGTGCTGGGCGCGGCGGGCGTCTCCAACGGCATCTATCCCACCGATGCGGCGGCCCAGGTGCATTACCTGTGCGAGGACTCGCGCACCACCGTGCTGGTGGTGGAGGACGAGGAGCAGCTGGACAAGGCGCTGGAGGTGCGCGCCCGCCTGCCGCTGCTGCACACCATCGTGCTGATCGACCCCAAGGGCCTGGCCGAATTCAGCGACCCGATGGTGATCACCCTGGACGCGCTGCGCGAACGCGGTCGCGCGCACGACGCGGCGCACCCGGGCGAGTTCGAGCGCCTGCGCGAGCTGCGCGGCCCCGAGGACCTGGCCATCCTCATCTACACCTCGGGCACCACCGGCAAGCCCAAGGGCGCCATGCACAACAACCGCAGCCTGGTGACGGTGGTGCATGGGCAGAACCGCATCCTGCCGCAGGACGAGCGCGACGAGCGCATGTGCTTCCTGCCGCTGTGCCACGTGGCCGAGCGGGTGGTCGGGCTCTATGCCTCGATCTACACCGGCACGCGCATGAACTTCGTCGAGAACCCCGACACCGTGCCCGAGAACGTGCGCGAGATCGCGCCCACCGTGTTCGCGGGCGTGCCGCGCATGTGGGAGAAGTTCTATTCGGCCGTCACCATCGCGGTCAAGGAGGCCGGCCCCGTGCAGCAGGCCCTGTACCGCTGGGCCATCGCCCAGGGCCTGGCGGTGGCCGACCGCGTGCTGGCGGGGCAGCCGGTCGGTGCCGGGCTCAAGCTGCGCTACCGCCTGGCGGGCCTGGCGGCGCTGGACAACGTGCGCCGCTTCATCGGCATCCAGCGCTGCCGCTTCATGGCCACCGGCGCGGCGCCCATCTCGCCGGAGCTGATCCGCTGGTACCTGGCGCTGGGCATTCCCATGCTCGAGGCCTGGGGCCAGACGGAGTCGTGCGGCATCTCGACCAGCATGCCGCCCGGGGGCATCCGCCTGGGCACCATCGGCGCGGCCAGCCCGTACAACGAGGTGCGATTGGACCCGGCCACGGGCGAGCTGCTGGTGCGCGGGCCCAACGTGTTCATGGGCTACCTCAACCTGCCCGAGAAGACGGCCGAGACCATCGATGCCGACGGCTGGCTGCACACGGGCGACGTGGGCACGGTGGATGCGCAGGGCTACTTCCGCATCACCGACCGCATGAAGGACATCATCATCACGGCCGGCGGCAAGAACGTGACGCCGAGCGAGTGGGAGAACGAACTCAAGTTCAGCCCCTACGTGACCGACGCGGTGGTGATCGGCGACCGCCGCGCCTACCTCACGGCCATCGTGATGATCGAACAGGAGAACGTGGAGAAGTACGCGCAGGACCACGACATCCCCTTCTCCAACTACGCCAGCCTGACGCGCGCCCCCGAGATCCAGGCGCTCATCCAGGCCGAGATCGACAAGGCCAACCGCAAGTTCGCCCGCGTCGAGCAGATCAAGCGCTTCTTCCTGCTGGACACGCAACTGTCGGCCGAGGACGAGGAGCTGACGCCCACCATGAAGCTCAAGCGCAGCTTCGTGCAGAAGAAGTACGCCGAGCAGATCGAGGCGATGTACCGCTGAGGCGGGCTGCATCGCCGCAGGTGCGGGGCGGTGCGCCGCGCGCCTTTGTGCCACCTGTCGAGGAGACCGTCATGACATCCATCCGTCATTTCCTGCACACCGCCGCGCGGGCCTTGCTGTCCGGACTGCTCGGCGGCCTGGTGCTGGCGGCCGGGCATGCCCATGCGCAGCAGCCGGTGCGCGGCATCACGAAGGACGAGATCCTGATCGGCAGCCTGCAGGACCTCTCCGGCCCCGCTGCGGGCCCGGGCAAGGAGATCCGCAACGGCATGCAGATGCGGCTGGACGAGGCCAATGCCCAGGGCGGCATCCACGGCCGCAAGCTGCGCCTGGTGATCGAGGACCACGGCTACGACCCCAAGCGCGCCGTGCTGGGCGCGCAGAAGCTCATCGATCGCGACCAGGTCTTCATGATGGTGGGCCAGTTCGGCTCGGCCACCATGCTGGCCACGCTGCCGCTGCTGGAGCGTGCCGGCATGGTCAACTTCTTTCCGCTGTCATCGGCGCGCCAGGCCTTCGAGCCCGCCTCGCCGCTGAAGTACGCCTTCCATCCGGCCGACTACGACCAGATCCGCCATGCGCTGCCCGGCCTGATGCAGGCGCGCGGGCTCAAGCGCATCTGCGCCATCTACCAGGACGACGAACTGGGCCTGGAGATCACCCGCGGTGCCGAGGCCGCGCTGCAGGCGCAGGGCCTGCAGTGGACCGAGAAGATGGGCTTCAAGCGTGGCTCCACCGACTTCTCGTCGCAGGTGGCGCGCGCCAAGGCCGCCGACTGCGACGGCGTGGTGCTGGCCACGGTGGTGCGCGAGACCGTCGGCGTGATGACCGAGGCCCGCAAGCTGGGCTTCAAGCCGGTGTTCGTCGGCACGTCTTCGGCCTATTCGTCGGCGATCCCGCGCCTGGGCGGCGAGGCGGTGGAGGGCCTCTACGCCACCATGCTGGTGGAGGAGCCCTACCTCGATTCGCCGAACGGGCCGCTGCGCGAATGGGCCGCCCGCTACAAGGCCCGCTTCTCGGACGACCCGACAGTGTTCTCGGGCTACGGCTACTTCATCCTCGACAGCTTCGTGCGTGGCGTGCAGGCGGCGGGGCCGGCGCTGACGCCGGCCAGCTTCGGCCAGGCGATGGACGGGCTGCGCATCCCGCCTTCGCTCTTCGGCACCCCGGAGATGCGCTTCGGCCCGCAGCGGCGGCTGGGCAACGACGTGGCGCGGATCTCGCAGATCCAGGGTGGCCGCTGGGTGCTGCTGAACAACTGATCCGGATGAGCGCCGCCACCGTCATCGCCGATGCGCCGCAGGCGCCGGACCTGAGCGACGCGGCCATCGCCGCGGGCCTGGCGCGTCACCTGCGCGACGCGCTCGGCTGCGCGGTGCAGGTCGAGGCCCTGCGCCGCTTCACCGGTGGCATGTCCTGGATCACGGCCGCCTTCACCCTGCGCGCGATGGGCCATGCGCTAAACGGCCGGCGCTTCATCGTCAAGGTCGGCTCGCCGGCCGGGTTGATGGCGCCGTACTCGGCGCTGCCCCAGGCCCGCGTGCTGCAGGCCCTGGCCGATTCCGGCGTGCCGGTACCGGCGCTTCGCTGGCATTCGGACGACCCGGCCATCCTGGCCGCGCCCTTCCTGGTCACCGACTGCGTGGCGGGCGAGGAGCTCAACCCCTTCACCCGCGACTACGGCATCGCCGATGCTTCGGTGCTGGCCCCGCTGGGGGGTGAGCTGGCGCAGGTGCTGGCGCGGCTGCATCGCTTCGACTGGCAGGCCGCCGGCATCGACACGCTGCAGGGCGAGGACGCCGCGCAGTCACCAGGCATCGCGCAGGTTCAGTTCTGGCAGGCCCGCGTGCGGCGCTGGAGCCGGCGGCCTCAGCCGCTCATGGCCCATGCGTCCCACTGGCTGCAGGCCAGGGCGCCGCAGGTCGCGCGGCCGGTGGTGGTGCATGGCGACTACCGCGTGGGCAATTTCCTCAGCGTTGGCCCGCGCATCACGGCCATGCTCGACTGGGAGATGACGCACCTGGGCGATCCGCACGAGGACCTGGCCTGGGTGATGCTGCCCGACATGCGCCTGGCGGGCCTGATCGACCACGAGGCCTTCATCGCGCAGTACGAGGCCGCCGGTGGCCTTCGCGTGGACCGGCAGGCGCTGGCTTACTGGCAGGTGTTCTCGCTCTACAAGATGGTGGCCATCAACCTCGGCGGCGAATCGGGCTTCCTCTCGGGTGGGCAGGACCTGCGCCTGGTCTGTCTGGCGCACAACAACCCGAGCTTCCTGCTGCGTCTGGCGCAGGCGATGGAGGAAGCGGCATGAACGCACGCATCACCGTCGCCGATGGCGCCTCCGATGGAGCCGGCGCCGGGCGAGCGGCGCAGCCGGCTCTGTGCGAGACCCCCCAGATGATCCTTGCCGCCATGGCCGCCACGGTGGAGGACCAGCTGATGCCGCGGCTCACCGATGCCCCGGCGCGGGCCGCCGCGGCCAGCCTGCTGCAGGTGATCGCGCAGCTCGGCGCCACCGTGGCCTGGGACCCGGCGCCCCTGGCCGCCCGGCTGGCCGCACGGCAGGCGCTGCTGGCACAGCCGCCCGTGGCGGATGCGCCGGGCGTGCCGCGCCCCATGCCCGCCGCCACCGATGCCGTGGCGCTGGAACAGGCCATCCATGCCTGCGACGCCTGGGCCGAAGCCCAGGTGCCGCCGGGCGCGCAACCCGTGCCACCCGACCTCGACGCCTGGCTGCTCGCCTACGGCCGCGTGGCCGCCGAGGCCGACCTTCGCTTCATGGCGCCCACCCACCTCGGCCGGCTCACGCGCAAGCGGGCGCCGGCCCCTTCCGCCGCACCGGCAGGCCCCCGACCATGATCACGCCCCAGGACGACTTCTTCGGCCACCAGACGGCCGCGCCCCTGCACGAGCCGGCGGCCGACGACAGCGGCATGACGGTGTTCACCGAACGCTTCTGGTACACCGGCCAGGTGGTGCCCGGGGGCCG
Source organism: Pseudacidovorax intermedius (assembly GCF_001476815.1). Classification (GTDB taxonomy): domain Bacteria; phylum Pseudomonadota; class Gammaproteobacteria; order Burkholderiales; family Burkholderiaceae_C; genus Xenophilus; species Xenophilus intermedius_A. Next base: position 14,843 of record NZ_LDSL01000038.1, read on the forward strand.
GCTGGCCTTCAACGTCGGCATGGGCCGCTACCCGGGCCGCGGCATCGTCGATGGCTACGCGGGCGTGTCGATGGACGGCCGCCAGTTCGACTACCAGGTCTCGCGCCATGCCGGCGACCGGCCGCTGGACCCGGAGGCCGGCGCCCTGCGCATCGAGGTTCAGGCCGGCTTCGACCGCCATCGCCTGGTGGTGGCGCCCAACGCGTCGGGCGTGGCGATGGACCTGCTGTTCCATGGCCGCATGGTGCCCAACGAGGAAGGGCGCGAGCTGATCCGCAAGGACGGCGTGCTGTATTCCGACGTCAACCGCTTCGTGCAGCTGGGCCGCTACGAGGGATGGATCGAATTCGACGGCCGTCGCCACGCCGTGGACGCCGACACCTGCTGGGGCGCGCGCGACCGCTCCTGGGGCCGCCGGCTGGAACTGCGCACCGAAGCCGGCGACGCCGCACCTTCGCGCTTTCCGCCCATGTTCTATGCCTTCGCCTGCCTGCAGTTCGAGGACGAGGCGCTTCACTTCTTCCTCAAGGAAAAGGCGCCGGGCCAGGTGCGCTTCCTGGGCGGCTCGCGCAGCGGCCGGCGCGGGCAGGGCGGGGCGCCGGTGCCCATCGTCGGCGTCACGCACGCGCTCGACTGGGACGCGTCGGCGCCCAGCCAGGTCGTCACCGGCGGCCGCCTGACGCTGGCCTTCGCCGACGGCTCGACGCGGGCCCTGAGCCTGCGCGCCCTGCCGGGTCGCTACTTCCTCAAGGGCGGCCTGTACGGCGGCCTGGATGGCTGGAACCACGGCGACGACAAGGGGCCGCTGCATGCAGGCGCGCGCCGGTGGGACTTCGCGGACCCGGCCGACCGCGCGCTGCTGCGCAGCCTGGCCGACCAGGTGCTGGAGATTCGCGACGGTGCACGCATCGGCTACGGCGCGCTGCAGTGCGGCCTCTCGCCCGGCTACGGCCGCTACGACGAGGTGGCGCACCTGCCGCCCATGTGAGCGCACATGCCGGCCGGCCGACCGATCCGCCACCCCAGGAGACATCGATGAAGACCACGACCAAGACCGCATCCCTGCGCAGCGCCCTGATGGCCCTGGTGCTGGGCACCGCCGCCGCGCTGGCCGGTGCCCAGGCGCGCGGTGTGGGTCCGCAGGAGCTGCGCATCGGCACACTGCTGGACCTCTCCGGCGCGCTGGCCAGCGCCGGCAAGGATGCGCGCGACGGCATGCAGATGCGCGTCGACGAGATCAATGCCCAGGGCGGCATCGGCGGCCGCAAGCTGCGCCTGCTGGTGGAAGACCACGGCTACGACCCCAAGCGGGCCGTGCTGGGCGCGCAGAAGCTGATCGAGCGCGACGGCGTCTTCGCCATCGTGGGCCAGTTGGGCACGGCGCCCATGATGGCATCGGCCGGTCTGCTGCGGCAGACGCAGACGCTCAACTTCATGCCGCTCACCGCCACGGCGCTGACCTACGAGCCGCCGCAGCCGCTGACTTTCGCCTACCTGCCGTCGTACGTGGACCAGCTCTCCAAGGGCTTGCCCGCCTTCCTGCGCCAGAGCGGCGCGCGCACCGTCTGCACGGTCTACCAGGACGACGAATTCGGCCAGGAGATCCTGCGCGGGTCCGAGGCCGGGCTCAAGGCCGCCGGCCGCACGCTGGCCGAGCGCACCAGCTACAAGCGCGGCGCGACGGACTTTTCTTCGCAGGTGGCCCGCCTGGCGGCCGCGGGCTGCGACGGCGTGGTGCTCGGCACCGTGATCCGCGAGACCGTGGGCGTGATGACCGAGGCCCGCAAGATCGGCTTCCGCCCCGCCTTCCTGGCCACCGTGTCGGCCTACTCGGCCACCGTGCCGCGGCTGGGTGGCGAGGCGGTGGAGGGTCTGTACGCCAGCGTCGTCATCGACCAGCCCTATGCCGACAGCGGCCCCGCCCCCGTGCGCGCCTGGGCCCAGCGTTACAAGGCCGCCTTCGGCGAGGAGCCCAGCGTCTTCTCGGCTCAGGGCTATTTCGTCATCGACAGCTTCGCCGCCGCGGCGCGTGCCGCCGGCCCCGCGCTGGACACCGCCAGCCTCGTCAAGACGCTGGAGACGCAGCCCCTGCCCGCCACCCTCTTCGGCACGCCGGAGATCCGCTATGCCCCGGGCCGACGCCTGGGCATCGACGCCGTCCGCCTGGCCCGAATCCACGACGGCCGATGGGTGTCGGCGGACTGACCGTCCTTTCCCTTCCACTTCCAAGGAGCGAACCATGAGCACCCAAGAACTGCAAAGCACCGAACACCTGCTGGACGTGACCGAGCGCCTCACGCGCTGCTGGGACCAGCGCGACATCGAAGGCACGCTGAACTACTACACCGAGGACGTGCAGTACAGCGAGCCCGGCGCCGGCGTGCGCATCGATGGCCGCGACCGGCTGCGCAACTACCTGAACAGCTACTTCAAGGCGTGGGACTCGCGCTGGACCATCTACGAGCACCATCGCCTGGAAGGCCAGAACGGCCTGGTCGTGTTCTGGGACATGGAAGTCTGGCGCCCGGGCTCGACCGACCGCGTCATGACCAAGGGCATGGACCTGGTGATGGTGCGCGGCGACCAGATCTCGCGCGACACGGTGTACTTCGACCGCATGCAGCTGAAGTCGCTGCTGGCCGCGGCCTGAGCGGCGACCTGCAGCGCACCGCCGCGCGTCGCGCTGCAGGTCGGTGCAGGATCGCGCGCCCCGCGCTCGTCGGATACGACGATACCGGCCGCCCTCGCGCGCCCTATGGTTCGGGCACGACAACATGCCGGCCCCGCACCGACCGGCCAGCCACTGACGGAGACAACCCCATGCGCACTTCGAGACGCCTTCATTCCTTCATCGGCGGCGTGGCCCTGGCGGCCTGCGGCTTGGCCGCCGCCCAGATTCAGGGCGTGACCAAGGACGAGATCCTGGTCGGCACCCTGCAGGACCTGTCGGGCCCGCTGGCCGGCTACGGCAAGGACCTGCGCAACGGCATCCAGATGCGCATCGCCGAAGCCAACGACAAGGGTGGCGTGCAGGGCCGCAAGCTGCGCCTGCTGGTCGAGGACTCGGGCTACGACCCGAAGCGTGCCGTGCTGGCGACGCAGAAGCTGGTGAACCAGGACCGCATCTTCGTCATGGCCGGCTCGCTGGGCACCGGCGTCAACAACGCCGCGCTGCCGGTGCTGGCGTCGAAGAACGTCATGAACTTCTTCCCGGCCGCGCTGTCGCGTGACATGTACGAGCCGGTGAGCAAGCTCAAGTTCGCCTTCCTCTCGTCCTACTATGACCAGATCGCGCCGGCGGCGGCGCGGCTCTACCGCGAGAAGAAGGCGGCCAGGCCCTGCATCATCTACCAGGACGACGAATACGGCCTGGAGATCCTGCGCGGCACCGAGGCCGGGCTCAAGACCGTGGGCGCCGAGTTGGCCGAGAAGACCAGCTTCAAGCGCGGTGCCACCGACTTCTCGTCGCAGGTGGCACGCATGAAGGCCGCGGGCTGCGACTTCGTGGTCACCGGCACGCTGATCCGCGAGACCGTGGGCACGCTCAACGAGGCGCGGCGCATCGACTTCAACCCCACCTTCCTGGGCGCCTTCGGCACCTACACCGACCTCATCCACAAGCTGGGCGGCAAGCCGATGGACGGCTTCTATTCCACGATGACCGTGCAGCATCCGTACGAAGACAGCGTGTCGGACGCGCTCAAGCCCTGGCTCACGGCCTACCGCGGTCGCTTCAACGAGGCACCCAGCGCCTATTCGATCTACGGCTACGTGATCGCCGACCGCCTGGTGCAGGCCCTGGACAAGGCCGGCGCCCAGCCCGACACCGACAGCCTGGCGCGCGCCGTGGAGGCGCTGAAGACGCCGGCCGACATGTTCGGCGTGCCCGAGCTGTCCTTCGCGCCCGACCGCCACCTGGGCTCCAACAAGGCCCGGCTGTCGCAGATCCAGGACGGCCGCTGGAAGGTGGTGCTGGACTACGACCAGATGGCGCGCTGAGCTGCCGGCCCGCTTCGCCCTGCATCGACACGGAGACACGGCCATGCCGCTTCCTTCCATCCTGGACCGCTCTGTGCGCACGATGGCGCTGTTGGGCGCCGGCCTGCTCGCCGCGCTCGCCCAGGCCCAGACGCCGCCCCAGGGCGTGACGCCCAACGAGGTGCTGCTGGGCACCATCGCCGACCTCTCCGGCCCGGTGGCGCCCTATGGCCGCGACGTGCGCAACGGCCTGCAGATGGCCATCGCCGAGATCAACGCGCGCGGCGGCATCCACGGCCGCCAGCTGCGCCTGCTGGTCGAGGACCACGGCTACGACCCCAAGCGCTCGGTGCTCGCGGCGCAGAAGCTGGTGAACCAGGACAAGGTCTTCGCCATCGTCGGCAGCTTCGGCACGCCGCATTCGCTGGCGGCCATGCAGGTGATGTTCCCGAAGGGCGTGTTCAGTCTGTTTCCGATGGCGCTGGCGCGCGAGACCTACGAGCCGCTGAACCCGCTCAAGTTCGCCATGCTGCCGGCCTCCTTCGACCAGATCGCGCCGGTGGTGCCGGGGCTGTACCGCGAACGCAAGGCCACGCGGGCCTGCGTGCTCTACCAGGACGACGACTTCGGCCACGAGGTGCTCAGCGGCACCGAGGCGGGCCTCAAGACCGTGGGCGCCACGCTCGTCGAGCGGGCCAGCTACAAGCGCGGCGCCACCGATTTCTCCTCGCAGGTGGCGCGTCTGAAGGCGGCCAACTGCGACTTCGTGGTGCTGGGCACCATCATCCGCGAGACGGTGGGCGTGATCGCCGAGGCGCGCAAGCTGGGCTTCTCGCCGACCTTCCTCATCTCGTCCACCGGCTATTCGGAGCTCATTCCGCGCCTGGGCGGCAAGGACATGGATGGCCTCTATGCGGTGCACACGGCGGCCTTTCCGTATCTGGACGATGCCTCTGCGCCCGTGGCCGACTGGGCCCGGCGCTACCAGGCGCAGTTCCAGTCGGCGCCCACCATCTTCAGCGTGTACGGCTACACCAAGATCAACCTGATCGCCAGGGCGCTCGAACGCGCCGGGCCGCAGCTCACGACCGAGGGCTTCACGCGTGCGATGGAGGGCGTGGACGTGCCCGGTGACATCTTCGGCAACCCGCCGATGCGCTTCTCGGCCGCGCAGCACCTGGGCTCCAGCCGCTCGCGACTGTCGCAGCTGCAGAACGGCCGCTGGAAGGTGGTGCTCGACTATGACCAGTTCCGCTAAGGCCATGCAGCCGGTGCACGTCGTCGGCGTGGGCATGCTGCCCTTCGCCAAGCCCGGCGCCAGCGAGGCCTACGACGTCATGGGGGCGCGCGCCGCGCGGGCCGCGCTGGACGACGCCGGTGTCGACTACCAGTCGGTGCAGCAGGTCATGGCCGGCTATGTCTACGGCGACTCCTGCTGCGGCCAGGCGGTGTCGTACCGGCTGGGGCTCACCGGCGTGCCGGTCTTCAACGTCAACAACAACTGCGCGACCGGCTCCACGGCCCTGTTCCTGGCCCGGCAGGCGGTGGCCAGCGGCGCCGCCGACTGCGTGCTGGCGGTGGGCTTCGAGCAGATGGGCCGCGGCGCCATCGCCGCGCAGTGGTCCGACCGGCCCGACCCGTCGCAGCGGCTGCTGGACACGCTGGACCAGGTGCAGGGCCGCGACCCGCAGGCGCCCATCGCGGCGCAGCTCTTCGGCGGCGCGGGGCGCATGCACATGCAGCTCTATGGGACCCGTGCCGACACCTTCGGTCGCATCGCGGTCAAGGCCCGCGCGCATGCGGCGCACAACCCGCTGGCGCTGTTCCGTACGCCGCTCACGCTGGACGAGGTCATGGCATCGCCCATGGTCTTCGATCCGCTCACCCGTCTGCAATGCTGTCCGCCCACCTGCGGCGCCGCGGCGGCGGTGCTGTGCTCGGCCGCCTTCGCGCGTCGCCATGGCCTCGACATGCGGGTGCGCATCGCGGGCCAGGGCATGGCGACAGACGGCAACAGCAGCTTCGACGAGCAGGACCTGCGCAAGCTGGTGGGCTACGACATGGCCCGTCGCGCCGCGCGCGCGGCCTACGAGGAGGCCGGCGTTGGGCCCGAGGACATTCCGGTGGTGGAGCTGCACGACTGCTTCACCGCCAACGAGCTCATCAGCTACGAGGCCCTGGGCCTGTGCCGCGAGGGGGAGGCCGAGGGCTTCGTGCTCGATGGGCAGAACACGCACGGCGGGCGGGTGGTGACCAATCCCTCGGGCGGCCTGCTTTCCAAGGGCCATCCGCTGGGCGCCACTGGGCTCGCACAGTGCGCCGAGCTGACCTGGCAGCTTCGCGGCGAGGCCGGCGGCCGGCAGGTGCCGGGTGCCCGCCATGCGCTGCAGCACAACCTGGGCCTGGGCGGCGCCTGCGTGGTCACGGTGTACGAACTCGGTTGAACCCTGTGCGCACCGGCGCGCATCGCCGGTAGCATTCCAGTCCCATGAGACTGCTAATCGCCGATGTCGGCGCGCCAGCGCCCGCCGCACCGCTGCCGGTGCCGCTGGCCGGTAAGCTGCGTCCGCCGCTGGACACCGCCTTCGAGCTGCCGCGCACCGAGGTGTGCGAACGCATCTTCAACGCCGGCGCTGCGCGCCTCGTGCTGCTGCGCGCGCCGGCCGGCTTCGGCAAGACCACCGTCATGCTGCAGGTGCGTCGCCGCTTCGAGGAGACCGGCCTGCCCCACGCCTGGCTGACGCTGGACCGGGCCGACAACGACGTGGGCCGGCTGCTGGCCGTGCTGATCGCGGCGCTGGAGCCGCTCATCCCCGCCCTGCGCCGCCTTCAGCCCGCCGGCCCGGCCGGCGCCGACGAACTGGCCTTCGCGCTCATCGATGCGGTGGCCGCGCATCCCGCGCCCTTCGCACTCTTCCTCGACGACCTGGAGGAGCTGCAGGGCGCCGTCGGCCTGGGCCTGCTGCAGGAGCTGATCGCGCAGTTGCCGCGCGGCGCGCAGCTGATCGCCGGTTCGCGCGGCGCGCCCGAGCTGGGCCTGGGCCGGCTGCGGGCCCGCGGCCGTCTGCTGGAGATCGAGCCCGAGCAGCTGCGCTTCTCGGAGGCCGAGGTCGACGGCTACCTGCGCGAGCGCCGCGGCCTGGCCCTGCAGCCGGAGGACATCCGCCGCCTGCATCGCAGCACCGAGGGCTGGGTGGCGGCGCTGTGGCTGGCCTCGGTCACGCTGGAAGACCGCGACGAGCCTGGCCGCTTCATCGCCGGCTTCTCGGGCTCCAATGCCGCGGTCATGGACTACCTGATGGAGGATGTGCTGGCCCGCCAGAGCGAGACCGTGCGCGCCTTCCTGCTCAACACCAGCATCCTGGCGCGCCTCGATGCCTCGCTCTGCGATGCCGTGTGCGCGGCGGTGGGCGAGCAGCACGACAGCGCCGAACTGCTGCGAGCCATCGACCAGGCGCACCTGTTCCTCATTCCCCTGCAGGCCGACCGCAGCGAGTTCCGCTACCACGGCATGTTCGCGGAGTTCCTGCGGGCGCAGCTGCGGCGCCAGCATCCGGGGCGCATCGCCGTGCTGCATCGGGCCGCGGCCGACTGGTTCCTGGCCAGCGCAAGGCCGGTGCCGGCCATCGAGCATGGCCTGGCCGCGGGCGACCTGGGCTTTGCGTTGCCGCTGCTGCGCGCGCATGCGCAGCCGCTGCTGGATCAGGGCCGGGTGCGGATGCTCTCGCGCTGGCTCGATCCGCTGCACAAGGCCGGTCAGCTGCGTGACCAGCCGCTGCTGCAGGTGGTGCATGCCTGGGCCGTGTGCCTGGCCGACGGCCCGCGCGCCGCCGGTCCGCTGGCCGATGCGCTGGGGCCGGACGTGCACGACGATCCGCACAGCCGTGCCATCCTGCTCGCCCTGCAGCCGCTGCTGATGGTGCTCACCGACCGCACTGACGAGGCCATGGACAGCGTGGCGCCGCTGCTCAAGGCGCTGCCGTCCAGCGCCAGCTTCGCGCGCAGCTTTCTCGAAGTGGTGCTGGCCAACCTGTCGATGATCGCCGGCCGCTATCCCGAGGCGCTGCGTCTGGCCGATGCCGCGCGCAGCCGCCAGCCGGCGCATGCCAGCAGCTTCAACTTCGCCATCTCCGAAGCGGCCGAAGGCGCTGTCGATCTGACGCAGGGGCGCCTGCACAAGGCCCTGGCGCGCCTGCGTCTGGCCGTGAGTGCGGGCGCCGCCGATTCCACCCGCGCCACCAACGGCAATGCCATGGCCGGCGTGTTGCTGGCCGAGGCGCTGTACGAGGCCGACCAGTGTGAGCAGGCCGAGCGCCTGCTGGCGGTCTACATCCCCCTGATCCGCCGGGTCGGCATTCCGGACCAGCTCATCGGTGCGCACATCGTCATGGCCCGCATCGCGCGCGGGCAGGGCGACGCCGATCGCGCGCAGCGCCTGCTGACCGAGCTGGAGCACATCGGCCATCGCGAGGGCCTGCCGCGTGTGGTGGCCTGTGCGCGCCTGGAGCGGGCCCGCTCGCTGGTGGTGGAAGGTCGCCTGGCCCAGGCCCATGCGGAGCTGGAACGGTGTAATGACAAGGCGCTGTGGCGGCGCGTGAGCCGGCTGTCCCTGCGCGCCAACGAGGTGGAGACCCACGACGTGGGCCTGGCGCGCTGGGCCATTGCCAGCGGCCATGCGGATGAGGTGGCCGAGCTGCTGCGCCGCCAGCTGGACACGGTCGAGCGCGCCCACCGCGAGCGACGCGCGCTCACGCTGCGGCTGCTGCTGGCCCAGGCCCTGTACCGGCTGGAGCAGCGCAACAAGGCCATGCGCGTGCTGGCCAAGGCGGTGCGCCAGGCTACCGCGGAAGGCTATGTGCGCGCCTTCCTCGACGAGGACGCCTACCTGATGACACTGATGCGCGACCTGCGGGCCGTGCCCGACTTGCTGCTCGATGGCGCGGGGGAGGGCAGTGCCGACGCGCCGCTGGCCTTCATCGACCGCCTGCTGCGGGAGCCGCCCGCCGCGGCATTCGACAGACGGCCCGCCGAGGCGCCAGGGCTGCGCAGCGCCGCTGCGGCCAGCGAGCTGCTCACGCGCAAGGAGATCCAGGTCATGCGCCTGGCGGCCGAAGGCCTGTCGAACGACGACATCGCCGAGCGCCTGTTCGTGGCCGAGACCACGGTGCGCACGCACCTGCGCAACATCAACGTCAAGCTCGATGCGCGCAACCGCATGGAAGCCATCGCGCTCACGCGCAAGGCGGGTCTGATTCCCTGAGCAGGTGCGCTCGGCCCCGGCCAGGCCGCAATCTCGTCGCAAGCGACGATACCGCAGCGGCTCGCGCTTTCGACACTGCGACGCATGACGCAGACGAGCGAGCTCTACCGCCCCGACCACGAACTCTTCCGCGACACCGTACGCCGCTTCATGGCCGAGCGGGTCGGCCCGCAGCTGGACCGGTGGGCCGAGCGCGGCTGCTTCGACCGCAGCATCTTCCGCGAGGCCGGCGAGCTGGGCCTGCTGTGCCCCACCGTGCCCGAGGCGCTGGGCGGCCCGGGGGCGGACCTGCTGTATTCGGCCGTGCTGCTGGAGGAAGCTGCGCCGTACAGCAACTTCGGCCTGTCGCTGACGATGCACTCCGAGATCGTCACCAACTACCTGCTGCACTTCGCCAGCCCGGCGCTGCAGGCGCAGTGGCTGCCGCGCATGGTCACGGGCGAAGCCATCGGCGCCTTGGCCATGACCGAGCCCGACGGCGGCTCCGACGTCAAGGCCATCCGCACGCATGCGGTGCTGGAGGACGGGCACTGGCGGCTCAACGGCGCCAAGACCTTCATCTCCAACGCCACTACCTGCGACCTGGTCATCGTTGTGGCCCGCACCGAGCCCGATGCGGGGGCCCGCGGCATCAGCCTGCTGGTGGTGGACACCACGCTGCCCGGCGTGCGCAAGGGCCAGCCGCTCAAGAAGATCGGCCTCAAGTCCCAGGACACGGGCGAACTCTTCTTCGAGGATGTGCGCGTGCCTGCCGACCAGTTGCTGGGCGAACGCGGCCAGGGCTTCGTCTACCTGATGAAGGAGTTGCCCTGGGAGCGGCTGCAGATCGCCGTCTCCGCCGTGGCCGCCGCCGAGGATGCCTACCGCCAGACCCTGGCCTATGTGCGCGACCGCCGCGCCTTTGGCCAGGCGGTGGCCGACTTCCAGCACACGCGCTTCCTGTTGGCCGAACTGAAGACCGAGATCCGCATCGGCCGCACCTTCGTCGAGCGCTGCCTGGCGGACCTGATGGCCGGCCGCCTCGATGCGCAGGCCGCCTCGATGGCCAAGTACTGGTGCAGCGACCTGCAGGGGCGCGTGGTCGATGCCTGTGTGCAGTTGCACGGCGGCTACGGCTTCATGGCCGAGGTGCCCATCGGCCGCGCCTATGTCGATGCGCGCGCCCAGCGCATCTACGGCGGCACCAACGAAATCATGAAGGAACTGATCGCCCGCGATCTTTGAAGGACAGCGCATGAGCGAATCCGAAACCAAGGCCTCTTTCGCCCGCGACGGCATCGCCGTGCGCCACGATGGCCCGCTGGCGGTGGTCGAGCTCGACCTGCCGCAACCCAAGAACAGCTTCCGCGCTGGCAACGCGCAGGCCCTGTCGGCGGCGCTCGACGGCGCGCTGGCCGACGGCGCCCGCGCCGTGCTGCTGCGCGGCGCCGGCGCGGTCTTCTGCGCGGGCTGGGACGTGGCCTCGATCCGGCCGGGCGACTCGGACCCGATGGCCGTGATCGCCGAGGTGGTGGGTCCGCTGCTGCGCCAGTTGCGCGAACTGCCCGTGCCCACCGTGGCCGAGGTGGCCGGCCCCGCGCTGGGCTTCGGCTTCGGCCTGGCGCTGTGCTGCGACATCGTGCTGGCCGCGGAAGACGCGCTGCTGGGCAGCCCCTTCCGCAATCTGGGCATGGTGCCCGACAGCGGCACCCACCACCACTTGCTGAGCCGACTGGGCCTGGGCCTGGCAAGCGAGCTGATCTACACCGGCCGGCTGCTCAAGGGCGGCGAGGCCGCGGCCCTGCGCCTGGTCAACCGCGCGCTGCCGGCGGCCGAGCTGCCCGCCGAGGCACGGCGGCTGGCCCAGGACATCGCGCAGGGCCCCACCCGCGCCTTCGCCCTCAGCAAACAGTTGCTGCTGCAGGGCGGCGACTTCGACGCCATGGTGGCGCACGAGGGCCGGCAACTGCAGCAGGTCTTCGCCACCGCCGACCTGCGCGAAGGCATCGCTGCCTTCCAGCAGCGACGCAAACCGCAGTTCCAGGGCCGATGACCGGCCGCTCCTTTTTTTCTCCGCTCCCTTCGAACCCATGACCGACGCCTTCATCCTCGACGCCGTGCGCACGCCGCGCGGCAAGGGCCGCGCCAGCGGACGCCTGCACGAAGTGCCGCCCGCCCGGCTGGCGGCCGTGACCCTGGACGCGCTGCGCACGCGCAACGGCTTCGCGCCCGAGCAGATCAACGACGTGATCCTCGGCTGCGGTGAGCCCTCGCTGGAGCAGGCCTCCAACATCGCCAAGGCCGCCACGCTGGCCACGCCGGGCTTCCGCGAGGTGCCCGGCGTCCAGCTCAACCGCTTCTGCGGCTCGGGCCTGGAGGCCTGCAGCTTCGCCTCGGCCATGGTCATGGCCGGCCAGGCAGACCTGATGATCGGCGGCGGCGTGGAGAGCATGTCGCGCGTGCCCATGTTCGCCGGCGGCGGTGCCTGGGTGACCGATCCGCAGATCACGCTGCCCAATCGCCTCGTGCCGCAGGGCATCTCGGCCGACCTGATCGCCACGCTGCACGGCTACAGCCGCCGCGACGTGGACGCCTACGCCGCCGAGAGCCAGCGCCGTGCCGCGGCGGCCTGGGCCGAAGGCCGCTTCGCCCGCTCGGTGGTGCCGGTCAAGGACATGCACGGCAACCTGCTGCTGGACCGCGACGAGCATGTGCGCGGCGACACCACGGTCGAGTCGCTGGCGCAGCTGGAGCCCTCCTTCACGCAGCTGGGCGAGAAGATGGGCTTCGACGCTGTCGCCATCCAGCGCTATCCGCAGGTGGGCGCCATCTCGCATGTGCACCATGCGGGCAATTCCTCGGGCATCGTGGACGGCGCCTCCGCGGTGCTGATCGGCAGCCGCGCCATGGCCGACCGGCTGGGCCTCAGGCCGCGCGCCCGCGTGCGCAGCTTCGGTGCCGTGGGCAGCGAGCCCACCATCATGCTCACCGCACCGGCCGCCGCAGCCGAGGCCGCGCTGCGCCGCGCCGGCATGACGGCCAGCGACATCGACCTCTTCGAATGCAACGAGGCCTTCGCGGCCGTGGTGCTGCGCTTCATGGAAGCGCTGGGCGTGCCGCACGACAAGGTCAACGTCAACGGCGGTGCGATCGCCATGGGCCATCCGCTGGGTGCCACCGGCGGCATGCTGCTGGGCACGGTGCTGGACGAACTGGAGCGCCGCGACCTGGCCACCGGCCTCGTCACGCTGTGCGTGGGCGGCGGCATGGGCTCGGTGATGGTGATCGAGCGGGTGTGAGGAGCAAGGAGCACATGGACATGATCGACTACCAGGTGGACGCGGACGGCATTGCCACCCTGCGCTGGAACGTGGCCGACCGGCCGATGAACGTGATGAACGCCGAGAGCACGGCGGCCTTCGACGCCGCGGTGCGGCGCGTGCTGGAAGACCCCGCCGTGAAGGGTGCCATCGTGACCTCGGCGCGGCCGGAGTTCGTGGCCGGGGGCGACCTGGACCTGATCCGCGGCATCGCCGACGCGCAGCAATCCTTCGCCGCATCGGGTCCGGTGAGTGCCACGCTGCGCCGGCTGGAGACCGGTGGCAAACCCTTCGTCGCCGCCATCAACGGCACGGCGCTGGGCGGCGGGCTGGAGCTGTGCCTGGCCTGCCATCGCCGCATCGCGGCCGACAACCCGCAGGCGCAGTTCGGACTCCCCGAAGTGACGCTGGGCCTGCTGCCCGCGGCCGGCGGCACGCAGCGGCTGCCGCGCATGATCGGCATCAAGAACGCGCTGCCCTACCTGCTGGAAGGCCGCAAGGTCGGGCCCGCTGCGGCGTTGGCGGCCGGTATCGTCGACGAGGTGGTGCCCGCCGACCAGCTGCTGGCCAGGGCCCGCGAGTGGCTGCTCGCCGAAGGCGCGAAGGCCACGGTCAAGCCCTGGGACGCCAAGGGCTTCAAGTTCCCGGGCGGTTCGCCGCAGACGCCGGGGCCCACGCAGCTCTTCTTCGGCGTGGGCGGCGGCCTGCTGCAGAAGACGCAGGGCCTGGTGCCGGCGCCCGAGGCCATCCTGGCCTGCGTGTACGACGGCTGCCAGGTGGACATCGACACGGGCCTGCGGATCGAGCAGCGGCAGTTCGCGCGCCTGGCCACCTCGCAGGCCACCAAGAACATGATCCGCACGCTGTTCTATGCCATGGGTGAGGCCAACCGACTGGCCGACCGGCCGCGCGGCGTTCCGGTGCGCAGCTACTCGCGCATCGCGGTGCTGGGCGCCGGCATGATGGGCGCGGGCCTGGCCTATGTGTCGGCGCAGGCCGGGCTGGAGGTGGTGCTGCTGGACACCAGCATCGAGGCTGCCGAGAAGGGCAAGGCCTATGGCGCGAAGGTCATGGACGCGCAGGTGGCCAAGGGCCGGCTCGCCGCGGAAAAGCGCGACGCAACCCTGGCCCGCGTGCGCTGCACCACCGACTATGCGCAGCTCGCCGGCTGCCAGCTGGTGATCGAGGCCGTGTTCGAGGACCGCGCCGTCAAGGCCGAGGTCACGCGCCGCGCCGAGGCGGCCATGGATGCGGATGCGATCTTCGCCACCAACACGTCGACGCTGCCCATCACGGGGCTGGCCGAGGTGTCGTCGCGGCCGGCGCAGTTCGTCGGGCTGCACTTCTTCTCGCCGGTGGAGAAGATGCCGCTGCTGGAGGTGATCCGCGGCGCGCGGACGAGTGAGGAGACCATCGCCCATGCGCTGGACTTCGCCAAGCGCATCCGCAAGACGCCCATCGTGGTCAACGACTGCCCCTCCTTCTATGCCAACCGCGCCTTCGCCATGTTCCCCTACGAGGCCATGACGATGCTGGGCGAGGGCGTGGACCCGGTGCTGATCGAGAACGCCGGCCGGCAGGCGGGCATGCCGATGCCGCCGCTGGCGCTGATCGACGAGGTGTCGGCCGAGCTGCTGCACAAGGCCATGAAGCAGCTGCGCGCCGACCAGGGCGCGGCCTACCGCGAGCAGCCGCAGGACCATGTGCTGACCACCATGGTCGAGCGCCTGGGCCGGCTGGGCCGCAAGGTGGGGCAGGGCTTCTACGACTATCCGGCCGAGGGGGCCAGGCAGCTGTGGTCCGGTCTCGCGGAGGTCTTTCCGCGTGCGGCCGAGCAGCCGACGGTGGACGAGGTGCGCGAGCGGCTGATGTATTCGCAGTCGCTGGAGGCCGCGCGCTGCGTGGCCGAGGGCATCGTCAGTCCGCGCGATGCCGACGTGGGCTCGCTGCTGGGATGGGGCTTCCCGGCCGTGCTGGGCGGGGCGCTGGGTCAGATCGACACGGTGGGGTCGGCCGCCTTCGTCGAAGCCTGCGACCGGCTGGCTCGCCGGCATGGCGAGCGCTTCGAGGTGCCGCCCGCGCTGCGCGAGCTGGCCGCAAGCGGCGGGCGCTACCACCCGGCCTGAGGGCAGGCGCGAGCGCATGGACTACTCCGGCCGCTTCCGCCCGGTGCGCCCGCTGCGGCCGGAGGACGACTTCAACCATCCGGTGGAGGCGCATCCCTTCTTCAACGAAAGCCGCTACCTGCATCTGGTCGATGGCGCGCAGGGCCTGGGCGGCTGGTTCCGCGTGGGCCAGCGGGCCAACCAGGGCTTCGGCGAGATGACCGTGTGCCTCTACCTGCCGGACGGGCGCGTGGGCTTTCACCACGCGCGGCCGCAGGGCGTGGACCCGCTGCGTGCCGAAGCGGCGGGCCTGCACTTCGAGGTGATCGAACCCTTCGCGCAGCGGCGGCTCACCTACCGCGGGCCGCTGCACGTGCTGCCGCACGGCGCGCTGATGGAAGACCCACGTGCGGCCTTCCAGGCGCATCCCGTGGTGGACTGCGAGGTCGATCTGTTGCTCGACGCCGTGGCGCCCCCGCATGGCGGCGAACTGCTGGACGACGCGGGCCGGCCCTACGACGAGGGCGAGGGCCGCTACTTCGCCCGCGCCCACATCGACCAGTCGCTGCGCGGCCAGGGCCGCATCACCGTGGGTGGTGAATCGTGGACGCTGCAGGGCCATGGCCTCATCGACCATTCCTGGGGGCCGCGCATCTGGCAGGCCATTCCCTGGTACCGCTGGTTCCCGTGTACCTTCGGCGCGGACTTCGCCTTCTGCCTGATGGTGGTGCGCCAGGCCAACGGACGCCTGCTCAAGACCGGCTACCTGCACGACGGCGGGCCCGCGCTGCTGCATGTGGAGGAGATCGCGCTGGAAAGCCGCTACGGCGCCGATGGCTACCCGGCCGGCTTCCACCTGCGCTTCGTCGACGAGCGCGGCCGGAAGCACCAGGTCGAGGGCGAGACGGTGAACGCCTTGCCCTGCCGCCATGTGCGCCGGCTGGCCGACGGCCGCAGCGACCGCACCCGCATCATGGAAAGCCTCACGCGCTACCGCTGCGGCGGCCGCGAGGGTTGGGGCCTGGCCGAGTACATGGACCATGTCGATGCGCAGGGCCACTTCGAAGGCATGGCCGCGGGATGGTGAGCACCGCCGCCGACGACACGCTGGCGCCCGCGCTGCTGCGCCATCTGCGCGCGCACGATCCGGCCATCGACGCCGTGGAGGCGCTGCGGCCCGTGACCACCGGCGCCAGCCAGGAGATCTGGACCTTCGAGGCCTGCCGGGCCGGCACGCGCGAGCCCCGCGTGCTGCGCCGGGCGCGGTTGTGGAGCTGCGAGAGCCAGGCCATGAGTGCCGGCATGCCGGCCGAAGCCGCGCTGCTGCGCCTGGCCGGCCGCCATGGCGTGCCGGTGCCTGAAGTGTTCAGCGAGTTGGCGGACGACGAAGGTCTGGGCTCGGGCTACGTGATGGCCCATGTGGCGGGCGAAACCGCCGGGCCGCGCGTCGTGCGCGAGCCTGCGCTGGTGGCCGCCCATGGCCAGCTGCTGCGGGACTGCGCCGCGGCGCTCGCCCGGCTGCATGCCATTCCCGCCAACGCACTGCCGCCGCTGCGGGAAGGACAGGCGGCCGACGAGTTGCGCCACTGGGCGCAGGCCCATGCGGCCAACGGCACGGCGCGGCCCGTCTTCAGTCTGGCGCTGCGCTGGCTCGAAGCCCACCGGCCGCCCGCGGTGGCACCGGTGCTGGTGCATGGCGACCTGCGCAACGGCAATCTGGTCGTGGGGCCCGAGGGCCTGCGCGCCGTGCTCGACTGGGAATTGGCCCATCGCGGCGACCCCATGGAAGACCTGGGCTGGTTCTGCGTGAACGCCTGGCGCTTCGGCGGCACCGGCCGGCCCGCTGGCGGCTTCGGCACGCGCGAGCAACTGTTCGCCGCCTACGAGGCGGCCGGCGGCGCGCGGGTGGACCCGCAGCGCGTGCGCTTCTGGGAAGTGCTGGGCAACCTCAAGTGGGGCGTCACCTGCGACGCCATGGGCCTGGCCTGGCGCAGCGGGCAGGACCGCCGCATCGAACGCCTGGCCATCGGCCGCCGCGCCACCGAGGTCGAGGCCGATCTTCTTCAACTCATCGCGCCCCGCGGCGCGGCGTCATCATGAACCTGCCTGCCCAGCCCGAGGAGATCCTGGCCGCGGCGCAGTCCGCCATCGAGGCGGCGGTGCGCCGGGAGGAGGGCGCGGGCCGATCCGACTTCGACCTGCGCGTGGCCGCGCGGCTGCTGGGCGTGCTCCAGCGCGAGCAGCGGCAGGGCGAGGCCGCGGAAGCGGAAGAGCGCGCGGGCCTCCTGCGACTGCTGTGCGCACATGGCATGGCCGATGACGACTTGGCGGGCGGGGCGTCGGTGGACGAGCTGCGGCAGCGCCTGTGCGACGGCATGGCCGATGACCGGCTGGCGGTCGACGACCCGTCGCTGCTCGTCCATCTGTGGCGAACCACCCTGGCCCGACTGGCCATCGACAACCCGGCCTACCGGTGGTGAAGCGGTTGACCGCGCCGTGCTTTTGATAAACCGACGCGTCGGGTTATAAACAAGGGAGTCGTGCGATTCGCAGCCCGACGCCGCAGCGTGCCGCGCGGCGCGTCGCCGCCCCCTGTTCCCACGCCGAATCCCATTCAGGAGCCCTTCCGTGAACGTGCTGATCGTCCATGCCCATCCCGAGCCGCGCTCCTTCAACCGTGCATTGCTGGACACGGCCGTGCGCACGCTGGGCGAGCAGGGCCATCAGGTGGTGGTGTCCGACCTGTATGCCATGGGCTTCAACCCGGTGGCGGGCCCCGATGACTTCAGCGAGCGCCGCTTTCCCGATGCCCTGCAGTACGACCGCGAGCAGAAGCAGGCGTCGCAGCGCGGAAGCTTCGTGCCCGACATCCAGCAGGAGATCGACAAGCTGCTCGCCTGCGACCTGCTGATCCTGCAGTTCCCGCTGTGGTGGTTCTCGGTGCCCGCCATCCTCAAGGGCTGGATCGACCGGGTCTTCGTCAACGGGCTGGTCTATGGCGCGGGCGGCAAGCGCTTCGACCAAGGTGGGCTGCGCGGCCGGCGGGCCATGCTGTCCTTCACCACCGGCTGCTTCCCGGCCATGATGGACAGCGACGGCCTGCTGGGCGAGCGCGACGTGATCCTGTGGCATCTGCAGCATGGCGTCTTCGGCTACAGCGGCCTGCAGGTGCTGCCGCCCTTCGTGGGCTGGGCCATCCAGTACAGCGACGAGGCACAGCGAGCGGCCTATCTCGATGCCTATGCGCAGCGGCTGCGCGGCATCGAGGGCGACAGTCCCATGCCCGCACATCCACTCTCGGACTTCGGTCCCGACTGGCGGCTCAGGCCCGAGGTCGCATCGCGCACGGCCGGCCACCGCCGCGCCGCCGCCGCGCCCACGACGAGGCCGGACCTGTGAGCGCCACTGTCCTCGTTCCCGATCTGGCCGACCGACTGCAGCTGCGCGCCGCCGGACCCGGCCGCTGGCGCAACCTTCATGGCGACGCCAACCAGAACGGCCGCGCCTATGGCGGCCAGCTGCTCGGCCAGGCCATGCGCGCCCTGCTGCTGGACATGCCGGCCGGCCGCGCGCCCACGATGATGCAGTTCCTCTTCCTGCAGGGTGCCATGCCCGAGCAGCCCATCGTCTTCGAGGTGACGCGGCTGCAGGAAGGCAAGCGCTTCAGCGCCCGCCATGTGCGCGGCACGCAGGGCGAACGCACAGTGCTCGATGCCCACGCGACCTGCGCCGCCGCCATGGAAGGGCCCTCGCACCGGCTGGGCAGTGCCGCGCCGCCTGGCGAGCAGCCGGCGATCCTGCCCACGCTCGACGACATCCCCGCTGCCACGCGCGAGGCCCTGGCCCGCATGGGCGGCTACGGCCGAGGCTGCGATGCCGCGATCGATTTCCGCATTCCAGAGATGGAGCGCCAGCTCGATCCGCGGCGCGCCGGCCCGCAACTGCGCTACTGGCTCAAGGCGCCGCAGCCGCTGGGCGACGATCCGGCGGTGCAGATCGCCGCCTTCGCCTATCTGTCGGACTGGTGGCTCAACGCCTGCATGCTGTTGCCGCACCTGGGGGAGGCGGGCGAGCGGGCCATGTACATCTCAAGCCTCAACCATGCGCTGTGGCTGCACGCCCCGCTGCGGGCCGACGACTGGCTGCATGTGCAGACCGCCTGCGTGCATTCGGCCGGCGGCCGGGGCCTGGCGGTGGCGCAGTACCACGATGCCGACGGCCGGCATGTGGCCAGCGCCACGCAGGACTGCCTGATGGCCTTCGCGGGGCGTTGAGCCGGCCTTTCAGACCTGCTCGTCGGGCAGTTGCACCCGCAGGCCCTCCAGCTCGGCCTGCATGCGGATCTGGCAGCACAGCCGGCTGGTCTCGCGCAGATCGGGCACACCCTCCAGCATGAAGGTCTCGGTCTCGGTGCGCGCGGGCAGCAGGGGCAGGAAGGCCGGGTCCACGTAGCCATGGCAGGTGGCGCAGCTGCAGGCCCCGCCGCAGTCGCCCAGGATGCCCGGCACGCCGTGGTCCACGGCCACCTGCATCAGGCTGCGGCCCACCGGCGCCTCGACGGCATGTTCGGCACCTTGGGGGTCGATGAATACAACGGTGGGCATGGGTCTTCGTCCTTCGTGAAAGTCGCTGAAACGGAGTTTGACATAGTCCGTCTCGTCGGACTATTATTCCATCAACGCAGTCGCCGGACAACACACACATCCACATCGAACGGAGGACCCCTGGCATGGACCCTTGCGCCCACGTGATCCCCATTGCTCCCGTCGCCTCTGCCGCCGCTGCGGCAGCGCCGCGCTGGGACCAGCTCGTGCACGACGGCCGCGTGCACGGCTCGCTCTACACCGATCCGGCCGTCTACGAGGCCGAGCTGGAGAAGATCTGGTTCCGCACCTGGGTCTACGTCGGCCACGAGAGCGAGATCCCCAACGCCAACGACTACGTCATGAAGTCCATCGGCCCCGAACCCGTGCTCATGACGCGCGACCGCACGGGCCGGATCCACCTGCTGCACAACCGCTGCCCGCACCGGGGCAACCGCGTGTGCATGACGGAGCAGGGCAACGCGCGCTCCTTTACCTGCCCCTATCACGGCTGGACCTTCGCCAACGACGGCGCACTCAAAGGCTGGCCCTTTCCCTCGGGCTACGAGGGTGTGGACCGCAAGGACCATGGCCTGGGCAAGGTGGCCCGCGTCGCCAGCTACCGCGGCTTCGTCTTCGGCTCCATGGCGGCCGAAGGCCCCAGCCTCGAAGAGCATCTGGGTGCGGCCATG
This sequence comes from Pseudacidovorax intermedius, assembly GCF_001476815.1. Classification (GTDB taxonomy): domain Bacteria; phylum Pseudomonadota; class Gammaproteobacteria; order Burkholderiales; family Burkholderiaceae_C; genus Xenophilus; species Xenophilus intermedius_A. Next base: position 34,760 of record NZ_LDSL01000038.1, read on the forward strand.
AAGTCCATCGACGCGCTGTGCGAGACCTCGCCCGAGGGCGAGGTGCAGGTGACCGCCGGCTTCCTCAAGCACAAGGTCAAGGCCAACTGGAAGTTCCTGGTCGAGAACGAGACCGACGGCTATCACCCCTCCTTCGTGCATGCCTCGATCTTCGAAGTGGCGCAAAGCGGCATCGGCTCGCTCTACAGCGCCGAGTCGACCGCGGTCTCGCGCGACTTCGGCAACGGCCACACCGAGAACGATCTGCGGCCCGAGTTCCGCAAGCGCGACGAGCCCATGTCCTGGTTCGGCACCACGGCCGACCGGCTGCCCGACTACACCGCGCGCATGAACGCGGCCTATGGCGAGCAGAAGGCGCGCCGCATCATGATCGACGGCACGCCCCACATCATGATCTTCCCGAACCTGTTCATCGCGGAGATCCAGATCTTCGTGCTGCAGCCGCTGTCGGTGAACGAGACCGTGCAGCACGTGACCGCACTGCAGTTCAAGGGCGCACCCGACCTCAACCGCCGCATGCGCCAGCAGACCATGGGCTCGGTGGGGCCCGCGGGATTCCTGCTGGCCGACGATGCCGAGATGTACGAGCGCACGCAGATGGGCGTGCAGATGCGCAATCCCGAATGGCTGTTCCTCGGCCGCGGCATGCACCGCGAGCGCCGCGACGAGGACGGCTTCCTGATCGGCGACAACACCGACGAGGTGCCCAGCCGCGGCATCTGGCGCCATTACCGGCAGATGATGGAGGCCGCGTGATGCCGATGAGCCCCGAAGCGCGCGCCGCGCTGGAAGACGTCACGCAGTTCATCTACCGCGAGGCCCGTCTGCAGGACGAGCACCGCTACGACGACTGGGAAGCGCTGTGGACCGACGACGGCGTGTACTGGGTGCCCGCCAACGGCGACGGCGGTGACCCGGAGCAGGTCATGTCGATCATCTACGACAACCGCTCGCGCATCGCACTGCGCATTCGCCAGTACCACACCGGCAAGCGCTTCAGCCAGACGCCGCAGTCGCGCCTGCGCCGGCTGGTGTCGAACATCGAGGTGGAGCAGGACGATGGCCAGGAGCTGTCGGTGGGCTGCAACATGCTCATCTTCGAGAACCAGACCCGCGGCGACGTGCTCTGGGCCGCGCGCACCGAGTACCGGCTGCGCCGCGTGGACGGCACGCTGCGCATGGTGCGCAAGAAGGTGAATCTGGTGAACAACCAGGACGCCCTCTATTCCATGGCCTTTCTCGTCTGACATGAACCCACCCCGTTTGGACTTCCTCACTGCGTGTGGAAGTCCCATCCCCCTCAAGGGGCGCACCCGGCGGCCGGGCAAAGCCCGTTCCGCGGGTGCACTGATATGGCCTGCTCCGCGGCCATTCGATGGATAACTGACACGCCATCCATGGCGGACACGGAGACACGCATGAACACCCCGACTCAACCCGGCCCCGAGCGGCTGGTGGCCGATGGACCGGTGCTGCTGAGCCTGCATGCGGATGGCGTGGCCCATCTGCACCTGAACCGGCCCGACGCAGCGAACGGCCTCAACGTGGAGCTGCTGCGCGCGTTGCACGATGCGGTGCTTCGCATCCACGGCGACGGCCGCGTGCGCGCCGTGCTGCTGACCGGCGAAGGCAGGCACTTCTGCGCGGGCGGCGACGTCCACACCTTCCTTTCCAAGGGCGAGGCGCTGCCGGACTACATCCGCGTGGCGACCGCGCTGCTGCAGCTGGCCACGGCTGCGCTGATCCGGCTCAACCCGCCGGTCGTCGCCGCTGTGCATGGCTTCGCGGCGGGTGGGGGCGGCATGGGCCTGGTCTGTGCCAGCGACTTCGTGCTCGCGGCTGAGTCGGCCAGGTTCCTGGCCGGTGCCACCCGCGTGGCCATGGTGCCCGATGCCGGCGTGTCGGTGACGCTCACGCAGCTGGTGGGCTTCCGGCGTGCGATGGAGATCCTCATGCTCAACCCGACGCTCACGGCGGCCGAGGCGAAGGAGATCGGCCTGGTCACGCGCGTGGTGCCCGATGCCGAACTGCAGGACGCCGCCTGGGCCCTGGCCCGCGAGCTGGCGGCCGGCGCGCCGGCCGCGCTGGCCAACACCAAGCGCCTGCTGTGGAACGGCATCGGCCAGGGCGTGGAAGCGGCCATGCCTGAAGAGAACCATGCGCAGGCCTTCCTCTCGGGCATGGCCGATGCGCGAGAAGGCCTGGCGGCGGTGATCGAGAAGCGCGCGCCGCGCTTCACGGGGCGCTGAATGCCCGGCGCAACCACGACGCGGCGACGCGCTCTGGTGACCGGCGGTGCCCGCGGCATCGGCGCGGCCATCGTCCGGCGTCTGGCGGCGGACGGTCTGGAGGTCTGGTGCGCCGACCTCGATGCCGAGGCAGCCCGGGCCCTGGCCGAAGAAGCAGGGGCCACGGCCTGCGTCCTCGACGTCTGCGACTTCGACCGCGTGCATGCCGCGCTGGCCGACATCGGCCCGCTCGACGTGCTGGTCAACAACGCGGGTGTGGACCAGCATGCCTTCTTCACGCAGACCCTGCCCGCGGACTGGCGCCGGCTGCTGGCCGTGAACCTGGAGGCCGTGCTCAACACCACCCACGCCGTGCTGCCGGGAATGCAGGCCCGCGGCCATGGCCGCATCGTCAACGTCGCTTCCGAGGCGGGCCGACTGGGCTCGCGTGGCGGCTCGGTCTATGCGGCGGCCAAGGGCGGCGTGATCGCCTTCACCCGCTCCATCGCCCGCGAGAACGGCCGCAAGGGCATCACCGCCAACGTGGTGGCCCCCGGCCCCATCGACACGCCGCTGCTGCGGCAGGCGGTCGCGTCAGGTGGCGAGCGCTTGATGGACGCGATGACGCAGGCCACGCTGCTGGGCCGGCTCGGCAGCGCCGACGAGGTGGCGGCGGCCGTGGCCTTCCTTGCGTCGGAGCAGGCCAGCTATGTGACCGGCGAGGTGCTGGGCGTCTCGGGCGGCATGGGGTGCGGGGCATGAACGGCGATCCGTCAACGACCGCCGACGACGGCGCCGTCGAGGCCGTCATCGCCAAGGTCCGCGCCGTCTACGGCCGCTGGCGCCGCGACACGCCCGTGGCGCAGATGCGCGCCGACTGGGACCAGCTCTTCGGCGCCACCGGCGACGCGCGCTTCACGCCCGTGCAGGCCGACGGCGTGCCCTGCGCCTGGATCGCCGCGCCGGGGGTGCGCGAGGACCGCGTCATCGTCTACTTACACGGCGGCGGCTTCCAGGTCGGCTCGCTGCAGTCGCATCGCGAGCTGATGGGCCGGCTCTCCGCCGCGGCGGGCGTGCGCGTACTGGGCGTGGACTACCGGCTGGCGCCGGAGCACCGCCATCCCGCGCCGCTGGAGGACGCCCTCACCGTGATTCGCTGGCTGGGCCAGCAGGGCCTGCCGCTGTCGCACATCGCATTGGCCGGCGACTCCGCGGGCGGCGGGCTGGCGCTGGCCACGGTGCTGGCTCTGCAAGGTCTGGGCGACGAGCGCCCGGCCGCCGCCTTCCTGATGTCCGCCTGGACCGACCTGGCCGCCACCGGCGAGAGCTACGAGACGCGCAAACAGGCGGACCCCATCCACCAGCGGCCCATGATCCAGGCCATGGCCCGCAACTTCCTGGGCCCGCAGGCCGATGCGCGCGACCCGCTGGCCTCGCCCCTGTATGCCGATGCGGCCGCGCTGGGCCGGTTGCCTCCACTGCTACTGCAGGTTGGCGACCGGGAGACGGTGCTGAGCGACTCCGTCGAGTTCGCGCAGCGCGTCAATGCCGCCGGCGGCCGGGCCGTCTGCCAAGCCTGGCCGGAGATGGTCCATGTGTTCCAGCAATTCCCGAACGAGCTGCCCCAGGCGCGCGCTGCGCTGGCGGAGGGCGGCCTCTTCCTTGCCGCCCACCTGGGTGGCCCTTCCACCGGAGACATCGCCCCATGATCGGAATCACCGCCTACGGCGGCTACATCCCGCGGCTGCGCCTGTCGCGCCAGGCCGCGGCCCAGGCCAATGCCTGGTACGCGCCGCAATTCGCCGGCCGCAAGGGTACGCGCGCCTTCGCCAACTGGGACGAGGACAGCATCACGCTGGCCGTGGCCGCTGCACGCGATGCCCTCGGCCCGGCCACGCAGCGCGACCGCGGTCGCGTGCGCGCACTGCTGCTGGCCTCGGACACGCTGCCCTTCGCCGAGCGGCTCAACGCCGGCGTGGTGGCCGGTGCGCTGGCGCTCGATGAGGACATCGAGGCGCTGGACCTCGGCGGCACGCAGCGCGCCGCGCTCTCGGCCTTCACCCAGGCCGTGGCCCGGGTGCGCGCTGGCGGCGGCGACACGCTGGTGCTGGCCGCCGACAACCGGCGCACCCGCGCGGCCAGCGCGCAGGAGCTGGACTATGGCGACGCCGCCGCGGCGGTGCTCGTGGGCACCGAGGACGTGCTGGCCGAGTACCTGGGCGCCGGCACTGTCACGGCCGACTTCGTGGACCACTTCCGCGCCGCCGGCGAGGACGTCGACTACCAATGGGAAGAGCGCTGGGTGCGCGACGAAGGCATCGCCAAGCTGGTGCCCGCGGCCGTGAAGGCGGCGCTGCAACAGGCGGGCGTGGCCGCGGCGGAGGTGGACCACTTCCTCTTTCCCAGCACCTTCGCCAAGATGGACCAGCAGCTGGCCAAGGCCTGCGGCATCCGCGCCGAAGCCGTGGCCGACAACCTGGCGGACAGCGTGGGCGACAGCGGCGTGCCGCACGGCCTGCTGCTGCTGGCGCGGGTGCTGGAGAAGGCCACGCCCGGCCAGTGCATCGTGCTGGCGCAGTTCGGCAGCGGTGCGCAGGCGCTGGTCTTCCGCGTGACCGAGGCCATCCGCGGTTTTGCGCCGGCGCGGGGCGTCTCGCGCTGGCTGGCGCGTGGCGTGGAGGAGCGCAACTACACCCGCTTCCTGTCCTTCAAGGGCCAGCTGCAACTGGAGCGCGGCATGCGCGGCGAGGCCGACCGCAAGACGGCGCTTTCCACCGCCTGGCGCCACCACCAGGCATTGCAGGCGCTGGTGGCCGGTCGCTGTGAGGTGACGGGCAGTGTGCACTTTCCGCCTTCGCGCCTGAGCTACGACGCCACGCCGCTTCAGGACACGCAGAAGCCCCATCCGCTGGCGGACCGACCTGCGCGCATCCTGAGCTGGTCGGCCGAATACCTGTCGTGGCACCCGGCGCCGCCACACCACTACGGCCAGATCGACTTCGAGGGCGGCGGGCGCATCCTGATGGACTTCACCGACCTGGAGGTGGGCGAGGTCGACGCCGGCACCGCCATGGAGATGGTTTTTCGCATCAAGGACATCGACGAGCGCCGCGGCTTCACGCGGTATTTCTGGAAGGCCACGCCGGTTCGTGGCGAGGCACAGGACTGAACGAGGAGCACACCACCATGGCACAAGGCATCAAGGACAAGGTCGCCATCCTCGGCATGGGCTGCAGCAAGTTCGGTGAGCGCTGGGACGCCAGCCCCGAGGACCTCATGCTGGAGGCCTACAACGAGGCCATGGCCGACGCCGGCATCGCGCCCGAGCAACTGGGCGCGGCCTGGTTCTCGACCCACATGGACGACGTGGGCACCGGCCGCGGCGGCACGCCCATGGGCATCGCGCTGCGCCTGCCCAACATCGGTGTCACGCGGGTGGAGAACTTCTGCGCCGGCGGCTCCGAGGCGGTGCGCGCGGCCGTCTACGCGGTGGCGGCTGGGGCCTGCGACATCGCACTGGCTCTGGGCGTGGAGAAGCTCAAGGACACCGGCTATGGCGGGCTGCCGATGGCCACCGTCGGCACCTACATCCCGCAGTGGTATCCCAATGCGGTGGCGCCGGCCAACTTCGCACAGCTGGCCACTGCTTATCGCGCCAAGCATGGCGTGGATGCCGCGCTGCTCAAACGGGCCATCTCGCATGTCTCGATCAAGAGCCATGCCAACGGCGCCAAGAACCCCAAGGCCCACCTGCAGAAGCCGATCACCGAGGAGCAGTGCCTGAAGGCACCGACCATCGCGGCGCCGCTGGGGCTGTTCGACTGCTGCGGCGTTTCGGACGGGGCGGCGGCCGTGATCGTCACCACGCCGGAGATTGCGCGCAGCCTGGGCAAGACGGACCTCGTCACCTTCAAGGCCCTGCAGATCGCCACCTCCAACGGCTGGGAGCTGCAGTCCAGCGAATGGGACGGCAGCTACGTGCACACCGCCCGCATCGCCGCTCGCCGCGCCTATGCGGAAGCCGGCATCGCCGATCCGCGCACCGGCATCAGCATGACCGAGGTGCACGACTGCTTCTCCATCACCGAGCTGGTGACCATGGAAGACCTGGGCCTGTCGGACGAAGGCCGCGCGGTCTACGACGTGCTCGACGGCGATTTCGACGCCGAGGGCCGGGTGCCCTGCCAGATCGACGGCGGCCTCAAGTGCTTCGGCCATCCGGTGGGCGCCAGCGGCATCCGCATGCTCTACGAGATCTACCTGCAGTTGCAGGGCCGGGCGGGCGCGCGCCAGCTGTCCAACCCGAAGACGGGGCTGATCCACAACCTGGGCGGGCAGCCCTCGCAGAACGTCTGCGCGGTGTCCATCGTGGGGCTGGAGGGCGTCTGACGATGGGGGCCAACGCGAGCGCATCGGTCGTTCTGCTCGACCATCCGGCGCCCCACGTGGCGCGGCTGCGCATCAACCGCCCCGACAAGCGCAATGCCATCGACCAGGCCGTGCGTCAGGGCTTCGTCGACCACCTCACGGTGCTGCTGGCCGACCCGCAGGTGCGAGCCCTTGTGCTGGGCGGCGTCGAAGGCGTGTTCTCCGCTGGCGGCGACATCCCCAGCATGGTGGGCCTGTCGAAAGCACAGGCACGCGAGCGCATGCAGCACATCCACGGCCTGTGCCGGATGGTGGCCCATGCGCGCATCCCGGTGGTGAGCGCCATGGAAGGCGTGACGGCCGGCGCCGCCGTGGGACTGGCGCTGCTGGGCGACCGCATCGTCATCGGCCGCGGGGCGCGGGTGCTCTTTCCCTTCCTCAAGCTGGGCCTGGCGCCCGACTGGGGCCAGCTGCTGACGCTGCCGCGCCGCGTGGGCCTGCCTGTCGCCCGCCGGCTGCTCAGCGATGGTCAGGCCGTCGACGGCGAGGAGGCGGTGCGCCTGGGCCTGGCGGATGCGGTGCACGACGACGCCGACGTGATGGTCGGGGCCGTGGCCCTGGCCGCCTCGCTGGCCCGCCTGCCCGGTGAGGCCTTCGCCCGCATGAAGCAGCGGCTGCACCATCCTTCGGCCACGCTTGACGAAGAGCTGCAGCGCGAAGAGGCCGACCAGGCCGTGTGCCTCACTGGCGAGGACTTCCGCGAGGGCTACGACGCCTTCATGACCAAGCGCAGCGCCGACTTCATCGGCCGCCCGGGAGCCGCGCGATGATCGCCGACGGCCACGCCGTGGATGTCGGCGTCGAACTCGTCCTGCGCCACCGCGAGGGCGCGGTGGGCGTGCTCACGCTCAACCGGCCCGACAAGCGCAATGCGCTGGACCTGGCCATGCGCGCCGCCATTGCCGAGGCCCTGCGCGCTCTGGAGGCCGATGCCGAGGTGCGCGCCATCGTCATCACGGGCGGCGACCAGGTCTTTGCAGCCGGGGCCGACCTCAACCTGCTGGTGGACAAGGGTGCGCAGGACGTCGCAGGGCTGGACCTGGGCCAGTACTGGGCCCCCCTGGCGCAGTCGCGCAAGCCGGTGATCGCGGCGGTGAGCGGCTTCGCGCTTGGCGCGGGCTGCGAGCTGGCGCTGATGTGCGACTTCATCGTGGCCGACGTCACCGCGCGGCTGGGCCAGCCCGAACTGGCGGTGGGCATCATGCCCGGCGCAGGCGGGACGCAGCGGCTGGTGCGCAGCGTGGGCAAGCAGGTCGCCAGCCTGATGCTGCTGACGGCCGAGCCGCTGACCGGCGAGCGGGCCTTCCAGCTGGGGCTGGTGGCCGAGCTGGCGCCGGAGGGCCAGGCGCTGCCGCGGGCGATGGAACTCGCGCGCAAGGCGGCGCGCCTGCCGCCCAAGGCGGTGGAAGCCACCCGGCGCGTGCTGCGCCAGGGCGCCGACCTGCCGCTGGAGGCCGCACTGGCGCTGGAGAACCGCGAGTTCCTGCTGCTCTTCGACACCGAGGACAAGACCGAGGGCATGCGCGCCTTCCTCGACAAGCGCAAGCCGCAGTTCAACGGCCGCTGAAGGCCATCATCACCCCTTCGCGTTCATCGTTCAATGGCCACTTCGTCAAACACCACCACGATCGGCGTCGTCGGCGCCGGCACCATGGGCCGCGGCATCGCGCAGCTCTTCCTGCAGGCGGGCCACATGGTGCGCTGCCACGATGCCCAGCCGGGCGCGGCCGCCAAGGCGGTCGAGTACGTCGACGGCATGCTCGCCCGTGCCGTCGAGAAGGGCCGCATGACGACGGCCGACCACCAGGCGGCGCGCGGGCGGCTGCAGGCCTGCAACGCGCTCGAAGAACTGGCCGGCTGCACGCTGGTCATCGAGGCCATCGTCGAAGACCTGGAGGCCAAGCGCAACCTGTTCCGGCAACTGGAGGCGCTGGTCGCCGACGATGCCATCCTGGCCAGCAACACCTCCTCGCTCACGGTGGCCGAGATCGCCGCCGCCTGTGCGCGGCCCGGGCGCGTGGCCGGGCTGCACTTCTTCAACCCGGTGCCGCTGATGAAGGTGGCCGAGGTGATCGCCGCGGTGCGGACGGCACCGGCCGTGGTGCAGCGCCTGTGCGCGCTCACCGAATCGGCCGGCCACCGCGCGGTGGTCACGGCCGACCAGCCGGGTTTTCTCATCAACCATGCCGGCCGTGGCCTGTACACCGAGGGCCTGCGCATCGTCGAAGATCAGGTCGCCAGTCCCGCCGACGTGGACGACGTGCTGCGCGAGGCGCTGGGCTTTCGCATGGGGCCCTTCGAGCTGCTGGACCTGACGGGCCTGGACGTGTCGGCACGCGTGATGGCCTCGATCTACGAGCAGTTCCAGCAGGAGCCGCGCTTCCGTCCCTCTTCGCTGGTGCCGCCGCGTGTGGCGGCTGGCCTGTTCGGCCGCAAGAGCGGGGAGGGCTGGTACCGCTATGCGGACGGCCAGCAGCAGCGGCCGGCCGCACGTCCCGTGCCTGCCTTGCCTACCGGTCTGGCGGTGTGGGTGGATCCGCAGTCCAGCGGCGCTGATGGGCTGCGCGCACTGGCCGAGGCTGCAGGCGCACGCACCCTGTCGCAGGCGGCCGAGGCCGACCTGCTTCTCCTGCAGCCCTGGGGCGAGGACGCCACCTCGGCCGCACTGCGCCTGGGCCTGGATGCCGCGCGCTGCGTGGCGGTGGACCCGCTGCCCCCGCTGGCGCTGCGCCGCACGCTGATGCTCACGGCCGTCACCGCGCCGGCGGTGCGCGACGCCGCCCATGCCCTGCTCGCAGCCGACGGCACGGCCGTCACCGTGATCAACGACAGCCCCGGCTTCATCGCGCAGCGGGTGATGGCGACCATCGTCAACATCGCCGCCAACATCGCGCAGCGCGGCATCGCCAGCGTGGCCGACCTGGAGGACGCGGTGCGCCTGGGCCTGGGCTACCCGCGCGGCCCGCTGGGCTGGGGCGACCACCTGGGCGCGGCCCGCCTGCTGCAGGTGCTGCGGGCGCAGCTCGCGGCCACGGGCGACCCGCGTTACCGCCCCAGCGCCTGGCTTCAGCGCCGCGTGGCGCTGGGCCTGCCGCTGACCACGCCCGAGGCGCAGCGCTGAGCCGGTTGGCACGGCGAAGCGCGCCCCTCCCCAAAGAACTTCCCGAGGAGACAAGACCATGACCCAATCCCATTACGACGCCATCGTCATCGGCGCCGGCGCAGGCGGCATGAGCGCCGCCGCCCACCTGGTGGCCGCCGGCCGCAAGGTGCTCATCGTGGAGTCGCAGGACCGCCTGGGCGGCCGCGCCTCCAGCGAGGAGATCGACGGCTTCATCGTCAACCGCGGCGCCATCGCCATCGAGCGCGGCAGCGGCTTCGAGCAGACCTTCGACCTGCTGGGTGTGCCACTGGATGTGCGCGAACCGCAGCCGGCCACCGTCTTCCGCATCGACGGCAAGATCATCGACCCGAGCAAGGGCGGCGGCTGGAACCTGATCATCGGTGGGCTGACCAAGGCCGCCGCCAAGATCGGCGCCACCTTCGGCGACGTGCGCAAGGGCAACACCGAGCTGCCCGAAGAGGCGCTCAGCACCGAGGAATGGCTGCGCAAGTTCACCAAGAACCAGACGGTGCACCGGCTGTTCCGCAACCTGTGCGCCGCCATCTGGGCGGCCAATGCGGACGAGCTGCCGGCCCGGGCCTTCCTCACCTACTTCTCCTTCAAGGGCGCGTTCAAGCGCTTCGGCTTCTGCCCGCGCGGCACCATCGGCCTGTGGAACGACCTGGGTGACGCCATCCGCGCGCGCGGCGGCGAGATCTGGCTCGACGCGCCGGTCACGCGCATTCATGTCGACGGCGGCCGCGCCACCGGCGTGGACGTGGTGCGCAACGGCCGTACCGAGCGCATTGAAGCCGGGGTGGTCATCAGCAACATCGGGCCTGCGGCCACGGTGCCGCTGGCGGGCGAGGCAGCGCTGGGCGCGGACTACGTGGCCAAGGTGCGCCGCGTGCTGCGCCCCGCCGCCAACATCGTCGTCAACTTCGCCACCCGCGAGCGGCTGATCGACCTCCCGGGCCTGGTCACCTTCGCCAACACCGAGCGGCTGTGCAACATGGGCGAGCTGACGGCCATGTGCCCGGAGATGGCGCCGCCCGGCTGGCACCTGTACGTGGCTTACGTGGTGCCCAAGCCCGCGCTGGGCGACTTCGACGAGAAGGCCGAGACCGAGCTGGGCCTGCAGGACCTGCGCAACGAATTTCCGAGCTTCAAGGACGCGAAGATCCTGTCGATCCGCGTCATGCGCGGCGAGTGGCCGGCCCAGCGCTCCTGCGCCGGCTTCGACCTGCCGCAGGAGACGCCGCTGCCCAACCTGTGGAACGTGGGCGACGCCGTCAAGGACTACGGCGGCGGCGGCACCCAGGCCTGCGTCGACACCGGCCGCGAGGCCGCGCACAAGGCGCTGGCCGTGCTGGGCGTGGGCGTAGCGGCATGACCGGCTCGCAGCTTCTGCAACCGCACGCGGCGCAGGCCCGCGACATGCTCGGCCGTCTGCGCGCGCTCTTTGATCAGTCCGTCCGCAACCTCGCCGAGCAGTGCCTGGACGCCGGCCGCCTCAGCGCCGCGCGCCTCGACGCCCACCAGATCGCCAGCTTCGAGCTGGCCTGGGCTGGTGCTGAACTCCTGGCCGCTGAAACCGCCATCGCCTCGCTCGACGCGCAGGCCGATCCGCTGGAAGCCCAACTGGCGCTGGTCTTCACCACCGACGCCATCGTCGCCCTGCTGGACCGCCTGGACGTGATCGCCGCCGAAGCCGGCATGGCGCCCGATGCTGTCGATGCCCTGCGCAGCCTGCCTGCCTGGCGCGCCCTGCGCGCCGCAATGGGCAGCGCCGCCGCCCTGCGCGCGGCCGGCCATGGGGTGGTCGAAGCCCAGGGCCTGGTCGGCGAGGTCGCGCTCGACGAGCCGCATGCCCTGGCGCAGGACGCCTTCCGCCGCTTCGCCGCCGAGGTGGTGGCGCCGCAGGCCGAGGCCATCCACCGGCACGACCTCACCGTGCCCGAATCGCTGCTGCAGCCCATGCGCGAGATGGGCGTCTTCGGTCTGGCCATTCCCGAATCGCACGGCGGCAGTGCCCCGGACGACCGGGAGGACACGCTGCTGATGGTGGTGGTGACCGAGGCGCTGTCGGAAGGCTCGCTGGCCGCGGCCGGCAGCCTGATCACCCGGCCCGAGATCCTGACCCGCGCGCTCATGGCCGGCGGCACCGAGGCGCAGAAGGCGCACTGGCTGCCGCGGCTGGCGGCGGGCGACCCGCTCTGCGCCATCGCCATGACCGAGCCCGACTGCGGCTCGGACCTGGCGGCCTGCCAGCTCAAGGGCACGCGCTTGGAAGGCGGCTGGCTGCTCAATGGCGCCAAGACCTGGTGCACCTTCGCCGGCAAGGCGGGCGTGCTGATGGTGGTGACGCGCACCGACCCCGACCGCGCGCTGGGCCACAAGGGCCTGTCGGTGCTGCTGGCCGAGAAGCCCGCCTTCGACGGCCACAGCTTCGAGGTGCAGCAGCCCGGCGGCGGCAGGCTCAGCGGCCGGGCGATTCCGACCATCGGCTACCGCGGCATGCATTCCTTCGACCTCGCCTTCGAGGACTACTTCGTGCCCGACGCCAACGTGGTCGGTGGCGAAGCGGGTCTGGGCAAGGGCTTCTACTACACGCTGTCCGGCATGGTCGGCGGCCGCATGCAGACGTCGGCCCGCGCCTGCGGCGTGATGCGCGCCGCCCTGCGCGCGGCGGTGCGCTATACGCAGGACCGCAAGGTCTTCGGCGCGCCGCTGGCCGACCTGGCGCTCACGCAGGCCAAGCTGGCGCGCATGGCGGCCCGCCTGGCCGCCTGCCGCCGCCTGGCCTATGCGGTGGCCCGCATCGTGGACACCGGTGAAGGCCGCATGGAGGCCAGCCTGGTCAAGCTGCTGGCCTGCCGCTCGGCCGAGCTGGTCACGCGCGAGGCGCTGCAGTTGCACGGCGGCATGGGTTATGCCGAGGAGACGGCGGTCAGCCGCTACTTCGTCGACGCCCGCGTGCTGTCGATCTTCGAGGGCGCCGAGGAGACGCTGGCGCTCAAGGTGGTGGCCCGCAGCCTGATGGAACGCGCGCTCGGCCTGAACGCCTCCGGAGGTTGATTTGAGCAACGACATCCTCACCGGCCTGCGCGTGGTGGAGGCGGCGGCCTTCGTGGCCGCGCCGCTGGGCGGCATGACCCTGGCGCAGATGGGCGCCGACGTGATCCGCATCGATCCGCTGCACGGCGGCCTGGACCATCGCCGCTGGCCGGTCACGGCCGACGACGCCAGCCTCTTCTGGTGCGGCCTGAACAAGGCCAAGCGCTCGGTGGCGCTGGACCTGGCCTCGGCCGAGGGCCGCGAGATCGCCATGGCCCTGGCCTGCGCGCCGGGCGAGGACGCGGGGCTCTTCCTCACCAACTTCCCGGCCCGCGGCTGGCTGGCGCACGAGGCGCTGCGCGCCCGCCGGCCCGACCTGATCCAGCTCACCCTGACCGGCGACCGGCATGGCGGCTCCGCGGTGGACTACACCGTCAATGCCCGCCTGGGCTTGCCCTACATGACCGGTGCCGTCGAGGCCCAAGGTGCGGTCAACCATGTGCTGCCGGCCTGGGACCTGATCACCGGCCAGATGGTGGCCGTGGGCCTGCTGGCTGCCGAGCGGCACCGCCGGCGTACCGGTGAGGGCCAGCATGTGAAGCTGGCGCTGGAGGACGTGGCCCTGGCCGTGATGCAGCACCTGGGCTTCATCGCCGAGGCGCAGCAGGGCCAGCCGCGCGAGCGCCATGGCAATGCGCTGTTCGGCGCCTTCGGCCGCGACTTCTTGACGGACGATGGCCAGCGCGTGATGGTGGTCGGCCTCACGCTCAAGCAGTGGCGCGCGCTGGTCGAAGCCACCGGCTGCGCCGACGCGGTGGCGGCCCTGGCCAGGCAGCGCGGCGTGGACCTGGACCGCGAGGGCGAGCGCTTCCGCGCCCGCGAAGAACTGGCTGCGCTGATCGGCCCATGGATCGCGGCCCGACCCTTCGCCGAGGTGGCCGCGGCCTTCCAGCAGCATGGCGTGTGCTGGAGCCGCTACCAGGACGTCGCCGCCCTGGCGCGCGATCCCGAATGTTCGCCGGCCAATCCGCTGTTCACCCGGACCGGTCAGCCCGGCGTTGGCGAGATGCTGCTGGCCGGCCTGCCGCTGGATTTCGGTGCCGCGCCGCGCCAGCCTGCGCGGCCGGCCCCGCAGCTGGGCGCCCACACCGAGGAAGTGCTGGCCGAACTGCTGGGCATCGATGCCGCCGGCTTCGGCCGCCTGCACGACCGCGGCGTGGTGCGGCAGGCCGCGGGCTGAGCGTCCGGGCCCAGGCCGGGCCCAGGCGCCAGGGGGAAACCCCGAGCGGAAACCGGAAGGTTGAACCTCCTATATTCCGTCTCGTCGGACTATTATTGAGCGTCGTCAAAGGCAGGCCGTTTTCCCGCGATGGCCCCCACCTACAACCGGAGACACAGCCATGATTTCCCGTACCCGCCGCCTCGTCGGTGCCCTGGCGCTCATGGGCGCCGCCGCGGCGGCCCCGCCGGCCGCCGCGCAGACCACGGTCCTGAAGTACTCCAACTGGCTGCCCGTCGGCCAGGCCATGCGCATGGAGGTGATCGAGCCCTGGATCGCCGAGGTTGAGAAGGTCACCGCCGGCCGCGTCAAGATCGACACGCTGCCGAAGGTGGTCGGCACCTTGCCAGCGCAGTTCGACGTGGCGCGTGACGGCCAGGCCGACCTGGTCGTGTTCATCCCAGGCTACACGCCGAACCGCTTCGACATCCTCGAAGCGCTGCAGATGCCCTTCGTGAGCGACAACCCCGAAGTGCTGGCGCCGGTGGCCGACCGCTTCTTCCGCAAGCACCTGGCGAGCTATGGCGAGTTCAAGGGTGTGTTCCCGCTGTCGGTGTACGTGGTGTCGCCGGGCCAGCTGTTCAACAACAAGCGGCCGCTGCGGACGCTGGACGACTTCAAGGGCCTGAAGATGCGCAGTCCCCAGCCCAGTGCCACGCAGGCGCTGACGCTGATGGGCGCAGTGCCGGTCAGCAAGCCGGTGAGCGAGACCTACGAGCTCATGTCCTCGGGCGTGCTCGACGGCACGCTGATGCCGCCGGAGTCCATCCCGGCATTCAAGCTCAACGACCTGGTGCCCTACGCCACCATCGTGCCGGGCGCCATCTACAACACGGTGCTGGTGCTGGGCATCAACGAATCGAAGTGGAACAGCCTGCGGGCCGAGGACCGCGAGGCCGTCATGCGCATCAGCGGCGACGTGTTCGCGGCGAAGATCGGCGCCGCCTACGCCAAGGGCGACCGCGCGGCCTTCGACGGCCTGCGCAAGGCGGGCAAAAGCGTGGAGACGGCCTCGCCCGCGCTGGTGGCGGACATGAAGAAGGTGCTGGTGCCGGTCGAGCAGGACTGGATCGCCAAGGCCCGCAAGAAGGGCGTGGCCGAGCCGCAGAAGCTGCTGGATCAACTGCGCGCCGACGTGGCCGCCGGGAAGTAAAGGCGTGGCCATGATGACACCCGGCCGCCTGGAGCGCCTGCTCACGGCGGTTGGCACGCTCAGCCTGCTCGCCCTGATGGGCATCGTCTTCGTCGATGTGCTGGGCCGCAACCTCTTCAACCGGCCGCTGCTGTGGGGCACCGAACTGGCCGAGGTGCTGCTGGCGCTCATGGTGTTCGTCTTCTACCCTGTGCTGGCGCGGCGCGACGGACACATCGTGGTCGATCTGATTCCGGTGGCGCCTGCGCTGCGCATGCTGCAGCGCGCGCTCGCCGGTGTGGTCGGCGCGGCGCTGTTCGGCATCGTGGCGTGGTGCTGCGGGCGCCAGGCGCTGCGCTCGGCCGAATACGGCGATGCGTCCGCCGTGCTGGGCCTGCCCACGGCCTGGGTGCTCTGGGCCATGACGGCGCTGGCGGCCCTCAGCGCCGTCATCTTCCTGGCGCGCGCAGCGGGCGTGCTGACGGTCGCACCGGCGTCGGCCGGGCAGGGGGGCTGAGATGCTGGCCGTCACCCTGGGCTTCCTCGTTGCCTTCGCACTGATCTTCATGCAGGTGCCGATCGCCACGGCACTGGGCCTGGTCGGCTTCGGCGGCGTGGTGCTGCTCAACGGCTGGACGCCCGCGCTCAGCATGGCGGCCACGATCACGCGCGACAGCACCCTGGTCTACACGCTGATCGTCCTGCCCCTGTTCGTGCTGATGGGCAACCTGGTGGCGGGCGCCGGCATCTCGGGCGACTTGTTCCGCGCCGCCCAGGCGCTGATCGGGCGCCGGCGAGGCGGCGTGGCCATGGCGACGGTGGCGGCCTGCGGCGCCTTCGGCGCCATCTGCGGCTCCAGCGTGGCCACCGCCGCGACCATGGGCAAGGTCGCGATCCCGGAGATGCGCCGCCTCGGCTATGGCGACCGGCTGGCCAGCGCCGCGGTGGCAGCCGGCGGCACGCTGGGCATCCTCATTCCGCCTTCCGTGATCATGGTGGTCTACGGCGTCGCCACGCAGACGCACATCGGCAAGCTGTTCGCCGCCGGCATCGTGCCGGGCCTCATCGCGGTCATCGGCTACATGCTCGCCGTGCGCTGGACGGTATGGCGGGATCCCTCGCAGGCGCCCGTGGACGCCGAGCGCGTCCGCATGGACGGGGGGGCGCTGCTGCGCACGCTGTGGCCGGTCGCGGCCATCTTCGGCATCGTGATGGGCGGCATCTACGGCGGCTTCTTCACCTCCGTCGAAGCCTCGGGCATCGGCGCCGCGGCCGCGCTGGTGTTTGCACTGACCCGACACAACCTGAGCCTGGCGCAGATCGGCGAGATCTTCGCGGACAGCGCACGCACCTCGGCCATGATGTT
Source organism: Pseudacidovorax intermedius (assembly GCF_001476815.1). Lineage (GTDB taxonomy): Bacteria > Pseudomonadota > Gammaproteobacteria > Burkholderiales > Burkholderiaceae_C > Xenophilus > Xenophilus intermedius_A. The sequence goes on from NZ_LDSL01000038.1 coordinate 51,353, forward strand.
CGCCATCATCCTGGGCGCGGCCCTGTTCGGCGAGTTCGTCAACATCACCGGCGTGCACCAGGGGCTGCTGGCGATGGTGCAGGGCAGTGGGCTGTCGCCCTTCGGCATCATCCTGGCGATGATCGCCGTCTACCTCGTCCTGGGTTGCGTGCTCGAGAGCCTGTCGATGATCCTGCTGACGGTGCCGATCTTCTTTCCCATCGTGACGGCGCTGGGCTTCGATCCCGTGTGGTTCGGCATCCTCATCGTCGTGGTGGTGGAGATCGGGCTCATCACGCCGCCCATCGGCGTCAACCTCTTCGTCATCCGCTCCGTGACGCCGGACATGCCGATGGGCGCGATCGTGCGCGGCGTGGTGCCTTTCATCGTGGCCGACCTGACGCGGGTGCTGCTGATCGCCGGCGTGCCTGCCCTCAGCCTGTGGCTGCCCAACCTGCTGTTCAAGAGCGCTGCCGGATGACGCAGCCGGCCCTCGACCTCTCGGCGCCGGTGCTGGTGCCCCGGCTGGCCGGCTTCCTGTCCGCGGCCTGGGCCCGGCCGGTGGCCATCGACGCGCTGCATCGCTTTGCGGCCGGCATGTCGTGGATCACGCTGGGCTTCAGCGCCATGCTGCCGGCCCACGGGGACGCGCCGGGCGAGACGCGCGCGCTGATCCTGCGCGTGGGCGATCCGGCCGGGCTGCTTGCGCCCTATCGCGCCGAGCCCGAATACCACGTGCTCGCCGCGCTGGAGAGCCTGCCGGCGCTGCCGGTGCCGCGCGTCTTCGCCTTCAGCGACGATCCGGCCGTGATCGGCGCACCCTTCCTGGTGACCGGCCGGGTGGAGGGCGACACGCCCATGCCCTGGAAGGGCGCTGCGGAGGCCCGCGGCGAGGCCCTCAACGCCAGCCTGGCCGCCGACTTCGTCGATGGCCTGGCCGCGCTGCACCGGGTGGACTGGCGCGCCACCCCGCTGGCGCGGCTGTGGGGCGCGGTGGACGCCACCGAGGTCGCCCGCGCGCAGGTGGACTTCTGGTGGACGCATGCCGGCCTGGCCGGCCACGACACGGCCCCGCCGCCGCAGATGCACCATGCCCTGCGCTGGCTGCAGCGCCATGCGCCCGTTGCGCCGCGCGTGGTCATCGTCCATGGCGACTACCGCGTGGGCAACTTCCTGCAGCAGGCCGGGCGCATCACGGCGGTGCTGGATTGGGAGCTGGTGCATGCCGGCGATCCGCACGAAGACCTGGCCTGGGCGGCCCTGCGCATCTTCTCGGGCGGCACCGGCCGCGTGGGCGGCCTGATGACGCGCGACGCCTTCCTGGACCGCTACGCCGCCCAGGCCGGCTTCCAGCCCGATCCGCGCGTGCTGCGCTACTACGAGGTGCTGGGCCTGTTCAAGAGCGCGTCGATGCTGATGGGTGCGGCCCAGCGCGTGCAGGGCGGCCAGGCGCGCGACGTGCGCATGGCGTCGATGGGCTTCCAGGTGGCCTCCACGCTGCTCGAACTCAACCGCCTGCTGGGAGAGGCGCCATGAACGACGACCTGCCGCGCCTGATCGAGGCCCTGCGCCGTGCGCTCGAGCAGTCGGTGGCGCCCGAGCTGCAGAGCGACTTCGCCCGCGGCCAGCTGGCGGCGGTGCACGACATCCTCGGCAAGCTGGCCGGCATGGCGGTGTGGGACCCGGCCGCGCGCAGTGCGCAGGCCGAGGCCCTGCGTGCGGGCCTTGGCCGTTTCGAGGCCTATGCCGCGCAGGCCGGGCAGCGGCTGCCCGCCGCGGCCGGCAGCCCTGATGCCGACGAACTGGCCGCCGCCGAGGCACGCGTGCGCCAGTGCGTGGACTGGCTGGATGCCAGCGCCGAGGACCTCGGCCCCGCACGCCATGCCGAACTCGACGCCATCGTGCGCCAAGCCCTGCGCGAACAGCTCCTGGTGGAGCGCAGGCGCATTCCCCTGACCGACTTCGGCGCCATGACGGCCGGAGCCGCAACCGCTCCCAAGGACTGACCCATGCTCACTTCGCAGGACGACCTGCCAGGCCACCAGACGCCGGCCCCCTTCGCCCAGGCGGGCCAGGGCGATCCCCGCTTCACCGAACGCTGGTGGTACACGGCCCATCCGCTGGACGGACGGCCGCTGATCCTGGACGTGGGCTTCGGCTACTACCCCAACCGCGGCGTCATGGATGCGTTTGCCGGCGTGACGGTCGGGCGCACGCAGCACAACTTCCGTGCCTCGCGCCAACTCGGCGACCGTCCGCTGGACCTGGAGGTCGGGCCGCTGCGGCTGCAGATCGTCGAAGGCCATCGGCTGCATCGGCTCACGCTCCGCGACAACGCCTCGGGCATCGCCTTCGAACTGGACTTCGAGGCCTGCTTTCCCGCCGCCCAGGAGAAGCAGAGCCGGCGCGAGCGCGACGGCGTGGTCGACGAAGACCTGGCGCGCGTCGCCCAGTTCGGCCGCTGGCAGGGCTGGCTGCAGGTGGCCGGCGAGCGGCATGCAGTGAGCGCTTCCGACTGGTGGGGCCAGCGTGACCGGTCCTGGGGTGTCCGGTCCGAGATGCGTACCGACTGGGCCGTGCCGCCCATGCAGACGCACAAGCAGTTCTTCTGGACCTGGTCGATGTTTCAGACGCCCTCGGTCGGCGTCTCGCTGTTCCTCAAGGAGCGCGAGGCGGACAGGCCCTATTACCTGTCGGGCGCCGAGTTCCAACGCGACGCCCACGGGCGGGTGCGCAAGCGCGAGGTGCGCGAGCTGGCGCATGCGCTGGAGTGGGCCGACGACCCGCTCGGCCAGACGCTGACGGCCGGCGAGTTCATCCTGCGCTTCGACGAGGGCCCGGCGCGCGTGCTGCGCGTGGAGGCGCTGCCGGCGCGGTACTACCTCAAGGGGGGCCTCTACGGCGGCTGGGGCGGCTGGAACCACGGCGACGACCGCGGCGCCTATGCCGAGGCCCACGACCGCTGGAATCTGGACGACCCGCTCACGCGCGAGCGTGCCCGCACCCTCGGCGACCACGTCATGCGTGTGCACACAGAGGGCGAACAGGGCATCGGGATCAGCGAATACGGCGTGGCCACTGGCTACGGCCGCTATCCGCTGCCGCAGAAGCATCCGGCGCTGTAGCTGCGCCAGGGAAACCCGCCATGCAACTCACGCAGGCACTGACCCGCGCGGTGCAGATCCGCCACCGCCACACGGCCACGCTCTACAACGACCGCTCGCGCACCTGGGCCGAAGTGGGCGAACGCGTGCCGCGGCTTGCGGCCGGGCTTCGCGCGATGGGGCTGAAGGCCGGGGAGCGCCTGGCCGTGCTGGCCCTCAACAGCGACAACTACATCGAGCTCCTGTTCGCCGCCGCCTGGGCCGACCTGGTGCTGGTGCCGCTCAACACCCGCTGGGCGGTGCCCGAGAACATCTACAGCCTGCGGGACGCGGAATGCGCGGGCCTGGTGCTGGACGACGCCTTCGCGGAGCAGGCGCCGGCCCTGCTGGACGGCCACGCCATGGCGCATGTGGTGCATATGGGCGATGCGCCCACGCCCGCCGGCATGACCGGCTCCGAAGCCCTGATCGCGCGCTCGGCGCCCATGCCCGACGCCTGCGGCCGCGACGATGCGCTGTGCGGCATCTACTACACGGGCGGCACCACCGGCAGCCCCAAGGGCGTGATGCTGTCGCATCGCAACTTCGTCGCCGCCTCCATCAACTGGATCGCCACGCTGCACTTCACCGACCAGACCCGCTACCTGCATTCGGCCGGGCTGTTCCACCTGGCCGGCGCGTCGCCGGCCTTCGCCCTCACCATGGCCGGTGGCACGCATGTGTGCCTGCCCAAGTTCGATGCCCTGCTGGCCTTCCAGGCCATCGAGCGCCACCGGGTCAACTACGTGCTGTTCGTGCCGACCATGATCAACATGATGCTGAACCACCCGGACTTCGAGCGCCACGACCTCAGCAGCGTGCGCTACTGCGAATATGGCGCCTCGCCCATTCCCGACGCGGTGCTGGCCGCCGCCATCGAGAAGCTGCCGGGCTGGGAGTTCATCCAGGGCTATGGCATGACCGAGACGGCCGCGTTGACGGTGAGCCTGCCCTGGCGCTTTCACTTCGACGGGGAGCACGGCCCTCACAAGCGTAAGGCAGCGGGCCGCGCGTCGTATGGTGTCGATGTGCGCATCGTGGATGCCGAGGGTCAGGAAGTGCCGCGCGGCATGCCGGGCGAGATCGCGGTGCGCGGCGCACAGGTCATGCTGGGCTACTGGAAGCGTCCCGAGGACACGGCGGCCGTGCTGCGCGACGGCTGGATGCACACCGGGGACGGCGCCTGGATGGACGAGGCCGGCTTCATCTACATCGTCGATCGCGTCAAGGACATGATCATCAGCGGGGGCGAGAACATCTACTCGCGCGAGGTGGAGAACGCCGTGCATGCGCACCCGGCCGTGCGCGAATGCGCGGTGATCGGCATCCCCGACGAGAAGTGGGGCGAGGCGGTGCTGGCCGTGGTGGCGCTCAAGGCCGGCCATGCCGTGACCGAGCAGGAACTGATCGCGCACTGCCGCATGCTGATCGCCAGCTACAAATGCCCGCGTCGCGTGGCGTTCTGCGAGGCGCTGCCGCTTTCCGGTGCCGGAAAGATCATGAAGAACGTGCTGCGCGCGCCCTACTGGGAGGGAAAGAAGCGCGCGGTCAACTGAGCGGCCGGCCTTCGGCATCGAGTTGAACGAAGCCCGCCGTCCACAGCGCCGAGACGCGGGCGGCCAGCTCGCGCGGCGGGATCTGGCCGCTCTTGCGATACCAGGTGAAGGTCCAGATCATCATGCCGAAGAGCAGCAGCGAATAGGGCTTGCGCGCCTTGGGGTCGCGCATGACGGTGGGGTTCATCTCGCCGAGCAGCTGTTCCAGCAGGTCGGCCAGCTCCACTTCCATGACGCGAATCTGCTCGCGCTCGGCGCGCGGCAGGAACTTGAGGTCGGCCATCAGGATGAGGTGCTCGCTGCGCGAGCGGGCCGCGCCCTGCACGAAGCTGTCGATGAAGCGCGCGAAGCGTTCCTCTGCCGGCAGCGGCAGGGCCACGATGGCCCGCAACTCGGCCGTCTGCTGCGCGATGTGCTCATGCACGACGGCGAAGAGCAGGTCCTCCTTGCTGGGGAAGTAGTGGTAGAGGTGGGACTTGGAGGCATTGCAGGCCTTCGCCACATCCATCATCGTGGCCTGGTCGAAGCCCTTGCGCGCGATCAGGGCCGCCGCCTTCTCCAGGATGGCGCGCTTCTTGTCCTCGTAGTCGTCTGCACGGGTGCGTGTCACGTTGCGTGTCCTTCGCCGGTTGTCTTGCCACTTGTTGACCCAGTCGATATATTAGACCGACCGGACGGACTATAAGGCGCCCGCTTCGAGGCGGCACACAGGATGAACATGGAGACAGTACAGCAAGCGCACTGGGACCTGATCGTGATCGGTGCCGGCCATGCCGGCAGCGAGCTGGCCGTGACCACGCGCCAGGCGGGCTGGGCGGGCAGCATCCTGCTGCTCGGTGACGAGCCGGGACTGCCCTACCACCGGCCACCGCTTTCCAAGGCGTACCTCAGTGGCGAGATGGACGCCGGCGCCCTGGCGCTGCGCCCCGAGGCCGCCTACGAACGCGCAGGCGTGGTGCGCCGCAGCGGCGTGCGCGTCGCTGCCATAGACCGGGTCCGGCACGAACTGGTGCTGGCCGGCAGCGGCGAACGGCTGCGCTACGGCAAGCTGGCCCTGTGCACCGGTGGCCGGCCACGGCCGTACCGCTGCGAGGGGATCGATCCGGACGCTCCGCCGTCCAACCTGCTGTACCTGCGTACCGCTGCCGACGCAGACCGGCTTCGCGCCTTCGTCAAGCCCGGCGCACGGATTGCGGTGCTGGGCGGCGGCTATGTGGGCCTGGAAGTGGCGGCCTCGGCCGCCAAGGCCGGCATGCAGGTGACGGTGCTCGAAGCGCAGCCGCGCGTGCTGGCGCGCGTGGCCGGTCCTCGGCTGTCGCAGTTCTACGAGGACGAGCATCGACGCCACGGGGTGGACATCCGCACGGGCATGCAGGTGCTGGCGGTGCAGTGCGTGGACGGCGTCATCACCGCGCTCGATGGCACGAACGGCGAGCGCATCGAGGCCGACGTGGTCGTGGCCGGCATCGGCATGGAGCCCGAGGTGAGCCTGGCCATCGAGGCCGGCCTGGGCGGCGTCGATGGCATTCCGGTGGACACGCACGGCCAGACGGCTGACCCGGACGTGTTCGCCGCAGGCGACTGCACGCGGCACGTGCATCCGGCCTACGAGCGGGATGTGCGCATCGAGTCGGTGCCCAACGCGCTGGAGCAGGCCCGCGCGGTCGCCGGCTGGCTGGGCGGCAAGCCCAAGCCGTACACGGCGATTCCGTGGTTCTGGTCCGACCAGTACGACCTCAAGCTGCAGATGGCCGGCCTCCCGCAGGGGCATGACCAGTGCGTGCTGCGCGGCGATCCCGCAACACGCAGCTTTTGCGCGTTCTACCTGAAGGGCGGCCAGCTGCTGGCGATCGACGCTGTGAACCGGCCCGGCGACTTCATGCTCGTGCGCCGCGCCATGGCCCAGCCGCTGCATGTGGATGCGGCCCGCCTCGCCGACGAGTCGCAACCCCTGAAGGCGCTGCTGCAGGCTTGACTTAGGTGTAAGCCCCAAGTGGTGCAGCAGGCCCCCATGCGCAAAATCGCGCCCAATTGATAGTCCGACGAGTCGGTCTAATTATATGGATCCAGATCACAGTAGCCTCATCCCGACAGCCGCAGTGCCGCCCGCACTGGCGATCCGCAGCCTGCAGGTCGTCTACGGCGGCGCCATCGAGGCGGTGCGCGACGTCTCGCTGGAGGTCCGGGCCGGTCAGATCGTGGCGCTGCTGGGCTCCAACGGTGCCGGCAAGTCCACGGTGCTCAAGGCCGTGTCCGGCGTCCTCGACGCCGAGGACGGCGAGATCGACAAGGGCACGATCGAGCTGTTCGGCCGGCCGATCAAGCAGGCCGGTGCGCCCGACATCGTGCGCCAGGGCATGGTGCAGGTGCCCGAGGGACGGCGGCTGTTCGCCACGCTGACGGTGGAAGAGAACCTGATGGCGGGCGCGCACACACGCAGCACCGCTGAGCTGGCCGAGGCGCGCGAGCGCGTCTTCCGCCTCTTTCCACGACTGGTGGACAAGCGCAGCACCGTGGCCGGCTACCTCTCGGGCGGCGAGCAGCAGATGGTCGCCATCGGCCGCGCCCTCATGAGCCGGCCGCGCGTGCTGGCGCTGGACGAGCCTTCGCTCGGGCTGGCGCCGCTGGTGGTGGCCGAGATCTTCGACAGCGTGCAGAAGCTGCGCGCCGACGAAGGCGTGACCATCCTGCTGGTGGAGCAGAACGCCAGCCGCGCTCTCGCCATCTGCGACTACGCCTACATCATGGAAAACGGCCGTGTGGTGCTCGACGGCACCGGCGAGCAACTGCGCCGCAATGCCGATGTGCGCGAGTTCTACCTGGGCCTGTCCTCCGGATCAGGCCGTACCCACATGAAAGACGTCAAGCATTACAAGCGCCGCAAGAGGTGGCTGTCATGAGCGCCCACACGGCCGCGCCCCAGGGCGGTCGCGCCGCAGGCACTTCGGGGGCCGCCGCTGGCCTGGATGTTCCGGTGCTGGAGGCCCGCAACATCTCCAAGCGCTTCGGCGGCGTCAAGGCCGTGAACGACGTGAGCCTGCGCGTGATGCCCGGCGAGATCGTGAGCCTCATCGGCCCCAATGGCGCCGGCAAGACCACCACCTTCAACCTGGTGAGCGGCGTGCTGCCGCCCAGCGCCGGGCAGATCCTGTTCGAGGGCCGTGACACCGCGGGGCTCAAGTCCTCCGACTTCGCAGCGCTGGGCATCGGCCGCACCTTCCAGAACCTGGCGCTGTTCCGCAACGGGACGGTCGTCGAGAACCTGCTGGTGGGCCGCCACATCCACTTCCACTACAGCATTCTGGAGTCGCTGCTTTTCTGGGGCCGGCCGCGGCGCGAGGAGATCGCGGCCCGCGAGCGGGTGGAGCAGATCATCGAGTTCCTCGAGATCGAGGAGCTGCGCGACAAGCCCGTGTCGCAGCTGGCCTACGGCCAGCAGAAGCGGGTGGAGCTGGGCCGTGCCCTCGCCTGCGAGCCCAAGCTGCTGCTGCTCGACGAGATCGTGGCCGGCATGAACCGCGAGGAGAAGGAGGACATCGCCCGCTTCACCCTCGACATCCGCGACGAGTTCGGCATCGCCGTGCTCATGATCGAACACGACATGCAGGTGGTGATGGACCTGTCGGACCGCGTTTATGTGCTCGACTTCGGCGTCCTGATCGCAGAGGGCACGCCGCAAGAGATCGCTGCCGATCCGAAGGTGCTCAAGGCCTATCTGGGCGAGGAGGACAGCCATGCTTGAGCATGCCGCGCTGTTGAACGGAGAGGGCACACTGCCGGCACTGCTGCGCCACCGCGCACAGGAGCGGGGCGGGCAGGTTGCGCTGCGCGAGAAGGTGCAGGGCGTCTGGCGGGGCCGCACCTGGGCCGAGTACTACCGCGACGCGCGGCGCACCGCGCTGGGGTTGATGAAGCTGGGCCTGGAGCGCGGCGACCGCATCGTGATCGCGGCCGAGGACGTGCCCGAGTGGTTCTATGCCGACCTGGGCGCGCAGATGCTGGGCGTGCAGGTGGTGGGCATCTACCCGACGAACCCCTGGGCCGAGGTGCTCTACATCGCCGGCCATTGCCAGGCGCGGGTGGCGATCACCGGCGACCAGGAGCAGACGGACAAAGTGCTCGAGGCCCTGCAGCAGGGCAATGGCCTGCCGCATCTGCAGCACATCTTCTGCGTCGACATGAAGGGCATGCGCCGCTACGAGCCGGGCCGGCCGCATGCCTTCGCGCACCTGATGGCGCTGGGCGACCAACTGGCGCAGGAGGACGCGCTGGCCGAGCAGCGGCTGGACCGCAGCATCGACAGCCTGGTGCCCGACGACGTGAACATCCTGGTCTACACCTCCGGCACCACCGGCCCGCCGAAGGGCGCGATGCTCACGCACCGCAACTTCATCTTCGCGGCGTATTCGTATGCCAGTGCACGCGGCATGGTGAGCCAGCGCTTCGAGTCGGTCTGCTACCTGCCGTTGTGCCACGTGGCCGAACGTGGCTACTCGACCGTGCTGCACTTGCTGATGGGCGGTTGTGTGAACTTCGCGGAGTCGGTGGATACCGTGTCCGCCAACATCCGCGAGATCGCCCCGACCTTCTTCCTCGGCGTGCCTCGCATCTGGGAAAAGCTGCAGCAGCACTTCGAGTTCCGCATGAAGGACAGCGGCCGGCTTCAGCGCTGGCTCTACCGCAAGGGCATGCAGCAGGGCCGCGTGCTGTCGGACCGGCGGGCGGAACACGGGCGACTGGTCCGCCTGGGCGACCGGCTCGCCTTTGGCATGTGGTGGCTGCTGCTGTTTCGCAACATGCAGCGGCACATGGGGCTCAACCGGACGCACACGCGCATGTGCGGTGGTGCCTCCGTGTCGCCGGAGACGCTCAAGTTCTTCGACATCATCGGGCTGCCGGTGGGCCAGGGCTACGGTCTTACCGAGGTGGGCGGGCTGGCTTTCGTCCAACAGCCGGGCCGGCCGTTCGTGCCCGGCAGCTGCGGCCCGGCCATGCCGGGCGTGCAGTGGCGGCTGGGCAGCGACGGCGAGATCTTCGTGCGCTCGCCCGGCGTGTTCCGCGGCTACCTATTCGACGACAAGGGCACCCGCGACATCCTTTCCGAAGACGGCTGGCTCGCCACCGGCGACATCGTGGAGCAGCGCGCCGGCGACGAGATCGCGGTGGTCGACCGCAAGAAGGCCATCATCATCACCAGCGGCGGCAAGAACATTGCCCCTTCGGAAATCGAGAACGCGCTCAAGGACAGCCCCTTCGTGCGCGAGGCCATCGTGGTGGGCGACGGCCGGCACTTCCTGGGCGGGCTGATCCAGATCGACTACGACACGGTGGGCCGCTGGGCCACCGAGCAGGGTCTGCAGTACACCACCTTCAAGTCGCTCACCCTCATGCAGGAGGTGGTGGCGCTGATCCAGGGCGTGGTCGACGAGGTCAACGCCCGCTTCGCCCGCGTCGAGAACATCCGCAAGTTCGTGCTGCTGGAAAAGGAGCTCGATCACGACGACGGCGAACTCACGGCCACGCAGAAGGTGCGTCGCGGGCTCATCGACAAGAAGTTCGCGCGAGAGCTGCAGCTCATCTACGGCAAGTCCTGAGGAATCCAACCATGGGCTATTTCATCGAACTCGTGCTGTCGGGCCTGGCCATCGGCGCGATCTACGGCCTCATGGCGATGAGCTTCGCCGTGATCTACAAGGCCACCGGCATCGTCAACTTCTCGCAGGGCGAGCTGGGCATGCTGACGGCCTACCTCTCCTGGTCCATCGCCGTCACGCTGGGCACCAGCGGCATCCTCACCGTGGTGGTGGCGCTGGTCTGCGGCGCGCTGCTGGGCATGTTGTGCGAGCGGCTGATCATGCGGCCCATGCTGGGCGAACCGGTGCTGTCCGTCGTGCTCGTCACCGTGGGGCTGGCCGTGGTGTTGCGCGCCATCGTCACCATGGTGTGGGGCGCGGCACCGCGCAAGTTCGAGGTGGCCGGCGCCGATGCCGTGGTCCACGTGCTGGGCACCGGCATGCGGGTGAGCCAGCTGGGCGTGATCATCGTGCTGCTGCTGGTGCTCGCGGGTTTCTGGTGGTTTCTGCGCTACAGCCGCTTCGGCGTGGCCATGCGCGCGGTCGCTGCCGACGAGAACACGGCGCGCCTCATGGGCATCTCCACCGCAAGGGTTCAGTCGGTGGCCTGGGCCTGCGCCTCGGCCCTGGCGGGGCTGGCGGGCGTCTTCTTCGCGGTGATCTACGGGCTCTCGCCCATGATCTACGAGCTCGGGCTCAAGGCCTTCCCGGCCACGGTGCTGGGTGGCTTCGACGCGGTGCTCGGCTCCGGAGTCAGCGGTCTGATCATCGGCGTCTTCGAGAACCAGGTGGGTGGCTACCTGTCCAGCATCCTCAAGGACGTGGCGGGCTTCATCCTGATCCTGGTGGTGCTGATGGTGCGGCCCTTCGGGCTGTTCGGTGAAAAGCGGATCGAGAGGGTCTGATGAGAAGCGGCTTCTTCAAACAGCGCTACGGCGAACTGGTCGTCCTGACCGACTCGAAGGCCGTCAAGGCGTGGACCGCGGCCATGCTGCTGGCCCTGGTACTCGCGCCGCTGGTGCTCAGCCCCTTCCTGATGGCGCACATGACGACGATCTTCTTCGTTGCCATCGGTGCCCTGGGCATCACGGTGCTCACCGGCTTCGCCGGACAGATCTCGCTGGGCCATGTGGGCTTCCTGATGTTGGGCGCCTACACCTATGCCATCGCGATCACCCGGCTGGGCCTGCCGGCCGAGCTGGCGCTGGTGGCGGCGGCGGTGGTTCCGGCCCTGTTCGGCCTCATCGTCGGGCTGCCCTCGCTGCGGCTGCATGGGCTGTACCTGGCAATCACCACGCTGGCCTTCAGCCACATCGTGGGCGCGGCCCTGCTGGCCGGCGGCAGCTTCACCGGTGGCGGACGGGGCATCGTCATCACGCGGCCCGTGCTCTTCGGACTGGACCTGGGCAGCGACCGCGCCTTCTACTGGTTCTGCCTGGCGATGTGCGTGCTGGCGGTGCTCGTCACGCTCAACCTGCGGCGCTCCTATGCCGGGCGGGCCATGGTGGCGATCCGCGACAACGACATCGCAGCGCGCACCATGGGCATCAACCTGATGCGCTTCAAGCTCATGGCCTTCCTGCTGAGCGCTGCCATCACCGGCGTCGCCGGCGCGCTGATGGCGATGTACATCAGCATTGTGAGCGTCGAGAGCTTTCCCTTCCTGCTGTCCATCGAAGCACTGGCCATCATCATCGTGGGCGGCCTGGGTTCCGTGCTCGGGGCCATCCTCGGCACGGTCTTCATCCTGACGCTGCCGGAGCTGTTCTCGCTGTTGATGGCCTTCCTGGGCGGGCGCTATGCGGACCTGATGACCACCAGTGCCCACGAGGTCAAGACCATCCTCTACGGTCTGGCCATCATCGCCTTCCTGCGCTTCGACCCCCGTGGGCTGCGCGGCATGTGGCACGACCTGCGCCATGCCTGGGTGCACTGGCCGCTGCGCTATTGATTTCCCCCGAGCAAGACGACTTCCACAGGAGACATCCATGAACCGGAGACTCGCCGCTACCACGCTGGGCCTGCTTGCCGCAGGCGCATTCCTGCCCGCCGCCGCCCAGCAGCAGGGCGTGACCGACACCGAGATCGTGATCGGCGACATCCTGCCGCTGACCGGGCCGCCGGCGCTGCTGGGCGTGGCCCACAACCTCGGCGTCAAGCTCGCCGTCGCCGAGGCCAACGCCGCCGGCGGCATCCAGGGCCGCAAGCTGCGTCTGATCTCGGAGGACGACGGCTATGTGCCTTCGCGCACCATCCAGGGCGTGCGCAAGCTGGTCAACAGCGACAAGGTCTTCGCGCTGACCTCGATCTCGGGCACCGCACAGGCGCAGGCCGCCATGCCGCTGATCAAGCAGACTGGGCTGCCGGCGATGGCGCCGATCACCACTTATGAGGGCCTGTACAAGCCCACCATCAAGAACGTGTTCGCGGTGGGCTACGACATGCGCGATGCCGTCTACGAGCTGGTTTCGCGCATGGCCGAGCGCTTTCCGGGCAAGAAGTGGGCCCTGATCTCTCAGGACGACGACTACGGCGAGAACGTGCGCGAAGGCTTCGAGCGCGCTGCCAAGGAGAAGAAGCTGCAGGTGGTGTCGACGCAGGTCTACAAGAAGGGCCAGTCGGACTTCTCCTCCGAGATCCTCAAGGTCAAGCAGTCCGGCGCCGAAGCGCTGATGGCCGGCGGGGTGCTGGGCGAGAACGTGACCATGGCCAAGGAGCTGGAGCGCGTGGGCCACAGCATTCCGATGGGCGTGACCTATGTGTCACGCGTACCGGCCAGCGCCAAGATGATGGGCAGTGCAGGCGAGAACGTGTACACGGTCGACTATGTCTACCTGGAAAGCGCGCCCGAGGCCAAGGGCTTCATGGACAAGATCGACAAGTACCTCTCGGCCGAGGAGCGGGCACGTGTCAACCGCTATACCTTCACCGGCTATGCCTCGGCGCGTGCCTTGTTCGCGGCCATGGACCGCTGCGGCAAGGCCCTGACCTGGGACTGCACCAACGCCGAGCTCGCCAAGGTGAGCAACCTCGACACCGGCGCCATGACACCGATCAGCTTCACGGCGACCAACCACCTGGCGGCGCCCAAGCTGTTCCTGTTGAAGGCGGACCCGGCGGGCAGCACCTACAAGCCGGCGCCCTGAGAAGGGGACGCCAGCAAAAAGGGGCACCCGAGGGTGCCCCTTGCGCTGTTCGGGCGGCGGGCCCTTACGACTTCTTGGCCGCGACGAAGCCGTCCAGGAAGAGCCGCGTCAGCCGTTCGCACAGCTCCTGCGGCTTGACGGCGCCGGTGGGCTTGTACCAGAAGTCGGTCCAGTTCAGCATGCCCACCAGCATCATGGCGTAGGGCTTGTAGAGCTCCTCGGGCAGGCCCTTGTTGACCTCGCGCAGCAGCTGCGCGAACAGCTCGGTCAGTTGGCGCTGCAGGTTGATGAGCGGTGTCTGCTTGGGCTTGGGCAGGAACTTCACGTCGTTCATGGCCACCATGTGCCGCCGCCGCGACTGGGCGGACTTCTGCGTGTAGGCCTCCACCACCATCTGCAGCTTGGCGCGGGCGTCGGCCTTGCTGGCCACCGCCTCTTCCAGTGCGCCGATGAGGCGCTGCAGGTGCTCCTGCAGCATGGCGAAGAGCAGGTCGTCCTTGGTCGGGAAGTAGTGGTAGAGCATCGACTTGGTCGCGCCGCAGGCCTTGGCCACGTCCTGCATCTTGGCCGCCGGATAGCCTTCCTTGGCAAAGATGGCGGCTGCCGAATCCATGATGGCCTGTGCCTTGGTTTCGTAGTCGTCCGAGCGGATTCGCGGCATGTCGTTCCCTGAGAAATGGCCTTCGTACTTCCCACGCCGTGCGGTGGGTATCCCCCGAGGCGTCTTGTTTCATCCGGGGAGGACCGGTGATGAAAAAAGCGGCGCGAGTTTATCAAGCGCTGTTGCGCGTCCCGGATGCGGTCCTTAAAATAAACCGACACGCCGGACTATCAATGTTCGCCGGCAACCTGTTCTTGATCTGCATCAGACGCCCTCCATGACCGAATTCGAATTCCTCGAACCCGACTTGCTCGACGAAGACCTGCGCATGGTGCGCGACCAGGTGCGCCGCTTCTCCAGGGAGCGCATCGTGCCCTTCGCCGACGAATGGGAGGCCACGGGCGAGATCCCGCGCTCGGTGTTCCTGGAGCTCGGTCAGATGGGCTTTCTCGGGATGCGACACCCGGTGGAGTACGGCGGCGGCGGCATGGGCGCGCTGGCCTCGGTCGTGCTGGGCGAAGAGCTGTCCCGCTCGGGCTACGGCGGCGTGGCCTCGGCGCTCACGGTGCACAGCGACATGTCGATCAGCCACATCGCGCACCGCGGCAGTCCGGCGCAGAAGCAGCGCTACCTGCCCGATGCCTGCGCCGGCCGCAAGGTGGGCGCCATCTGCGTGACCGAGCCTGGCGCGGGCTCCGACGTGGCCGGCATGCGCACGCGGGCCGTGCGCACGGCCGAGGGCTGGGTGCTCAACGGCTCCAAGACCTTCATCACCAATGGCGTGCATGGCGACATCTACATCGTCGCGGCACGCACGGATCCCGAGGCCAAGGGCAGCCGCGGCATCTCGATGTTCATCGTCGACAAGGACAACCCCGGCCTCAAGGTGACCCGCAAGTTCGACAAGCATGGCTGGCGCTCGTCGGACACGGCCGAGCTCTTCTTCGACGACCTGGCGCTGCCGCCGGATGCGCTGCTGGGCGAGGAGGGCAAGGGCTTCTACTACATCATGAGCACCTTCCAGAACGAGCGGCTGGTGGTGGGCGCGCTCGTGTCGGGCACCTGCGCCCGTGCCATCGAGCTCACGGTGGACTACGTGCGCCAGCGCCAGGCGTTCGGCAAGCCGCTGTGGGATCAGCAGGTGGTGCGCAACAAGCTGGCCTGGGTGGCTTCCAAGGCCGCAGCGGTGCGCGCGCTGACCTACCAGTGCGCGCTGATGATCGACCAGGGCAAGGACACGGTGCGCGAGGTTTCGATGCTCAAGGCCTTCGGTGCCGAGACCCTGCAGGAGGTGGTGCACACCTGTCTTCAACTGCATGGCGGCAGCGGCTACATCATCGGCACGCCGGTCGAGCGCATGGCGCGCGATGCCCGCATCCTCACCATCGGCGGCGGCGCCACCGAAGTGATGCTGGAAGAAGTCGCCAAGCGCATGTAAGGCTGCCCATGCCCGGACCGCTGGCCCACCTCACCGTCATCGAACTCGCCGGCATCGGCCCCGGCCCATTCGCCTGCATGCTGCTGGCGGACATGGGCGCACGCGTCATCCGCATCGACCGCCCGCCAACGCCCGCGCGCAGCGATCTGGATGCGCTGATGCGCAACGACAGCGTGGTCGACCGCGGCCGACAGTCGCTGGCCCTGGACATGAAGGACCCCCGCGCCGTCGAGGCCGTGCTGCGCCTGGTGGCGCAGGCCGACCTGCTGGTCGAAGGCTATCGGCCCGGCGTCGCGGAGCGGCTCGGCCTGGGGCCAGCCGTCTGCCATGCGCGCAACCCGCGTCTCGTCTACGGTCGCATGACCGGCTGGGGCCAGACCGGCCCGCTGGCGCAGACGGCCGGGCACGACATCAACTATGTGGCGCTCTCCGGCGCGCTCCATGCCATCGGCACCGGGCCGCAGCCGTTGCCGCCCCTCAACCTGGTCGGGGACTATGGTGGCGGCGGCATGCTGCTGGCCCTGGGCCTGCTCGCCGCGCATGCCCAGGTGCAGGCCAGCGGCCAGGGTCAGGTGGTGGATGCTGCGATGACCGATGGCGCCGCACTGCTGATGGCCGCCATCTATGGCATGAAGGCCAAGGGCTTCTGGCAGGACGCGCGGCAGTCGAACTTCCTGGACGGTGCGGCGCATTTCTACGGCACCTATGAATGCAGCGACGGGCGGCACGTGGCCATCGGCGCCATCGAACCGGCCTTCTACCGGCAGTTGCTCGAGCTCTGCGGCATCGACGATCCCGCCTTCGAGCGCCAGTGGGAGCGCGGCGAATGGGCATCGCTGCGCGAGAAGCTGGCGGCGGTGGTCCGCACCCGTACCCGCGACGAATGGTGCGCCGTGTTCGACGGCAGCGATGCCTGCGTTGCACCCGTTCTGTCGATGGAGGAGGTGGCCGCCCATCCGCACAACGCGGCGCGGCAGACCTTCGTCGCACCCGATGGCGTGCTGCAACCTGCGCCCGCACCACGCTTCGACCGCACGCCTTCGGTGCTGCCCGGCGTCGCCCCGCGCGCGGGCGCCGACACGGAGGCGCTGTTGACGCAGGCTGGCTACTCGGCCTCGGAGGTCGCTGCCCTGCTGGCCGCCCGGATCGCGTTCACAGCCCCTGCAGCATGAGCCACGCCACGCCAGCCGCACCGCGGCGCGCCCTGCATCTGCGCCGCATCAGCAGCGAAGCCTTCGAGCGCGAGGACGGGCTGATCGACATCGAGGCCGTGCTGACCGACACCCGGCCGGTCCGAACCTCGCTGGTGACCGGCCGCGACATCGAGGCCGGGCAGCCGATCCATCGGATGCGCATGCGCCTGACTATCGATCGCGAGCGACGGATCGTCGATGCCCAGGCCTTCAGCGAGGCGCGTCCCTACCGGGAATGCGAAGCCGTGGAGGGCGCCTACGCCCGGCTCATCGGCCTGCGCATTGAGCCGGGCTTCACGCAGGCCGTCAAACGCCTCTTCCGAGGCGAAGCCGGCTGCACCCACCTCACAGAGCTGCTGCCGACCATGGCCACCACGGCTTTCCAGGTGCTGTGGGCCGATCTGGATGCGACCGGCCGCGGCACCGCAGCCGGTGGCACGCCCGTGGGCGGCTGCCATGGCCTGCGCGCGAATGGCGAGGTCGTGAGGCTGCACCTGCCGCAGTTCGCCAAGGGTGGGGGGCAATCATGAGCGCCACCCCGGCCGCGCCGAAGCGCGCCACTGCCGAAGGCCTTCCGGTGAGCGAAGTGGAGGACGACAGCCTGGTGCTCTATGCCGCGGAAGACGGCGTGGTCACGTTGACGCTCAACGATGGTGCCCGCATGAATCCGCTCGCCGACGGGTTGATCGACGCCCTGGAGTCCGCCTTGCGGCGAGCTCGGCAGGCGCCGGACATGCGCGCGCTCATCCTCACTGCCCGTGGCCGCGGGTTCAGCGTGGGCGCGGACCTGGCCGACTATCGCGCGTTGCTTGACGCACCCGCTGCCACCCCACGGCTGGGCGCGCACGTCGGCCGGCTGATGGCACGCATGCAGCCCCTCCTGCTGGACCTCAAGGCCTGGCCTGCGCCGGTGATCTGCGTCATCAACGGCGTGGCCGCGGGCGGCGGGGTGGGCCTGGCGCTGGCGGGCGACATGGTCATCGCCGCCGAGTCGGCGTACTTCTACCTGCCCTTTCTGCCGGTGCTGGGCGCGGTGCCGGACATGGGCACTACCTGGCTGCTGCCGCGTGCGCTGGGCGCGCCCCGCGCCATGGGCCTGGCGCTGACCGGCGACAAGCTGCCTGCTGCGCGTGCGGCGCAGTGGGGCCTGATCTGGGACTGTGTGCCCGACGAGCGGCTTGCGGCCGAAGCCCGGTCGCTGGCGCTTCGGCTGGCGGCCATGCCTGCGCAGGCCATCGGCGAGGCAAGGGCGGCCTTCGCCGCTTCGGCCCACCAGAGCCTGGCGCAGCAACTCGAATGGGAACGGGCGCGCCAGATGCTCCTGGTGGAAAGCCCCAGCTTTGCCGAAGGCGTCCGTGCCTTCGGCGAGCGCCGGGCGCCGCGGCATCGCTGAATCCCAGTCCTCACCCGGCGGGCCGTTCCGACGTCAAGAAAGCCTTCCATGCTTCGCTACGACACCCCTTTGCGCGACATGCAGTTCGTTCTGCACGAACTCCTGCAGACCGAAGCCGTGCTGGGCGCATTGCCCGGCCTGGGTGGCTGGGATTCCTCCACCCTCGACCAGACGCTGGAGACCGCCGGCCGCTTCGCCTGTGGCGAACTGCTTCCGCTGCGCGCCTCCGGCGACCGCGAGGGCTGCCGCATCGAGGACGGCCGTGTGAAGACGCCGGCCGGTTTCGCCCAGTCCTATGCCCGGTACGTGGCGGCCGGCTGGCCGGCGCTCGCCGCCGACAGCCGCTATGGCGGCCAGGATGCGCCGGAGCTGCTCCACAGCGCGGTCTCCGAGATCCTGAATGCCTGCAACCCGGGCTGGACCATGTTTCCGGGCACGGCCCACGGCGCCTATCAGTGCCTGCTGGCCCACGGCTCGCAGGCCCAGCGCGATGCCTACCTGCCGCGCATCGTGTCCGGCGAATGGACGGCCACCATGTGCCTGACCGAGCCGCACTGCGGCAGTGACCTCGGCCTGCTGCGCACCCGCGCGGAGCCTGCGTCCGACGGCAGCTGGCGCATCAGCGGCGCCAAGATCTTCATCTCCGGCGGCGAACACGATCTGGCGCCCAACATCGTCCACCTGGTGCTGGCCCGCCTGCCCGGGGCGCCGGCCGGTGTGGGCGGCATCTCGCTCTTCGTGGTACCCAGGTTCCTGCCGGCGGCAGACGGCGGCCTGGCCACCGTGCCCAACGGCATGGTCGCCACGGCGGTCGAACACAAGATGGGCCTGCGCGGCTCCGCCACCTGCGCGATGAACTTCGACGGCAGCACCGGCTGGCTCGTCGGCCAGCCTCACCAAGGCCTGCGCAACATGTTCGTCATGATCAATGCCTCCCGGCTGGGCGTCGGTGCGCAGTCGGTCGGCATGGGGCAGGCGGCCTATGGGCAGTCGGTTGCCTATGCGCGCGAGAGGCTGCAGATGCGCGCGTCCGGCGGCGCCCGGCGGCCCGACCTGCCGGCCGACCCCATCGTCGAGCACGCCGACGTGCGGCGCATGCTGCTGACGCAGAAGGCCTATGTGGAAGCGGGGCGCATGCTGGTGTACTGGCTCGCGCTGGCGCTCGACGTGCAGGCGCGCGCCACCGACCCGGTCGAGCGCGAGGCCGCGGCGGACCGGCTGTCCTTGCTGACGCCGGTGGCCAAGGGCTTCCTGAGCGAGAAGTGCGCCGTGGTGGCGGACCTGGCCATCCAGGTGCATGGTGGTCATGGCTACGTGTGCGACAACGGCGTGGAACAGATCGTGCGCGACCTGCGGGCTGCGCAGCTGTACGAAGGCACGACCGGCGTGCAGGCTCGCGACCTGATCGTGCGCAAGATCATGAACGACGGCGGCCGAAAGTTCCGGCTGCTGCTCGGCCAGATCCGCCGCTTCGCCGAGGCGGCGCGCGAGGAGGACGGCATGGCCGTCTTCTGCGCGGCCTTGCTGGCGCATGCCGACGACATCCAGCAACTGGCGGCCGAGATCGCCGAGGCCGCCGCGCATGAGCCCGACGCGGTGGGTGCGGCGGGCTGCGACTTTCTCTGCGCGTTCGGCCACCTGGTGTGCGCCTGGCTCTTCGCGCAGGCGGCGCAGGTGGCGCAGCGTCGGCTCGCGCAGGGCGCGGACGATCCCTTCTATGCGGCCAAGCTGGCCACGGCCCAGTTCTACGTGGCGCGACTGCTGCCCGAGGCTGACTTCCGCTGCCGCATCGCGCGCACGGAGATGCACAGCCTGTCGCGGCTGCCGCAGGAACGGCTGTTCGTCTGAGTGGCCGCGGCGCCGGTGCAGCGAGGGCGGGTCGGGGGGCCGTGCGTCACACCCCCGTGGTGGCCGTAGCCGGCTTCGCCGGCCCGGCAGGCTATGCCGCGGTGGCGGGCGCCCCCTGGCGCCATTTCTCCTTCACCAGCCGCCGCAGCAGCTTGCCCGTGGCGGTGCGGGGCAGGGTGTCGAACTCCACGCGCCGCGGACATTTGAAATGCGCGATCCGCCCGCGGCTGAAGTCGATGAGCGCCTGGGCCAGCGCCGCGTCCGGCTGCAGGCCGGCGCGCAGCTCGACCACGGCCAGCACGTCCTCGCCGAACTCGGCGCTGGGCACGCCCACCACCGCCACGTCCTGCACCGCCGGATGCAGGGCCAGCGCCTCCTCGGTCTCGCGCGGATAGATGTTGACGCCACCGGAGAGGATCAGGTCCGTGCGCCGGTCCGCCAAGTACACGAAACCCTCGGCATCGACATGGCCGAAGTCGCCCAGCGTGCTCCAGCCCTGCTTGCTGAAGGCGCGGCGGGTCTTGTCCCGATCGCCGTGGTATTCGAAGGGTGGTGTGCCGCTGAAGTAGAGCGCACCGACCTCGCCGGTCGGCAGCTCATCCTCGTTCTCGTCCAGCACCCGCACCTGGCCGAACACCGGCCGGCCGACGGTGCCGGGGTGCGCCAGCCAGTCCGCCGGGCCCACCGCACACAGGCCGTTGTTCTCGCTGCCCGCGTAGTACTCATGCACCACGGGACCGAACCAGTCGAGCATGCGGCGCTTGATGTCCACCGGGCAGGGCGCTGCCGAATGCACCACCATGCGAAGGCTGGACAGGTCATGGCGCTGGCGTTCCTCGGCCGGCAGGTCGAGCATGCGCACGAACATGGTGGGAACGAACTGGGCATGGGTGACGCGGTGGCGTGCGATCAGCGCCAGCGCCTCGGCCGGCACGAAGGACGGCATGACCACCACGCGGCCGCCTTGGCGAAGAGCCGCCATGGCCCAGGACAGGGGCGCCGCGTGGTACAGCGGCGCCAGCGACAGGACCACGGCGTCGGGCCCGATGCCATGCAGGCGACTGGCCAGCTGGTCGGCGACGCCCGGCGTTCCCCAGGGCGCGGCACCCGCCGGCCGCTTGATGCCCTTGGGCCGCCCGGTGGTGCCGGAGGAATAGAACATGGGCTGGCCTTCCACCTCGTCCAGCGCCATGTCGTCGAGCGCGGCATCGTCGAACACGGCATCGAGGCTGTCGAAGCCCGCCTGCGCCGGCCCCGCCGCCAGCCGCTGCGCGAGCCTGGGCAGGCGGCCGGCGAAGGCGCGGGCGGCCTCCACCTCGGTGGGCGAGACGACCAGGGCCTGGGCGCCGCAGTCCTCGACGATGTAGGCCATCTCTTCCATGGCCAGGTGCCAGTTCACCGGGGTGAAGTACAGGCCGCTGCGCTGCGCGGCCCAGCAGACGCAGAGGTAGTCGCAACTGTTGCGCATGAGCACGGCGATGTGGTCGCCGCGCTGCAGGCCGCGGCTGCGCAGGTGGGTAGCGAGGCGGCGCGAGCGGCGGTCGAGCGCGGCGTAGCTGAGGGCGGCGCTGCCGTCGCCCATCGCCACCGCCGTTCGCTCGGGGTTGGCCTGGGCATGGATGCCGATGTGCAGCGGATGGAAGTCGGTCGGGGTCATCGGGAAGCCTCCTGGGGGTGGGGTTGCGGCGAGGATGGGGAGGGGCGGCGTCCGAGGTAAAGCGCCAGGCTGAGCCGTTGCACCACGCCGCCGTAGGGCGGATGGAACAGCCGCACCGGAAAGAAGCGGCGCACCTGGAACACCGACTTGGCATGCGACAGCGTGCGGAAGCCCTCCACGCCGTGGTAGCTGCCCATGCCGGAGGGACCGATGCCGCCGAAGGGCAGGTCGTTCTGGAACACGTGCCACCCCCAGTCGTTGAGGGTCATGCCGCCAGCGTGGGTGTCGCGGCGCAGGCGTGCCGACTCCGCGCGGTCGCGGCCGAAGTAGTACAGGGCCAGCGGGCGCGGGCCCTGCTGCAGATGGCGCACCACCTCGTCGAAGTCGCCGTAGGGCAGCAAGGGCAGGATGGGACCGAACAGCTCCTCGCGCGCGATGCGCATGGAGGGCTTGACGTCCAGCACCAGCTGCAGCGGGATGCGGCGCCCCGGCCCGGCCTCGCCGCAGGACACGATGCGCGCGCCCTGGTCCGCGGCGTCCTGCAGCAGGGCATGGATGCGCTCGGCATGGCGCGGAGTGACCACGCAGGTGTAGTCCTCGTCGCGCGCGGCGCCCTGCGGATGCATCGCGCAGAAGGCCTGCCGCAGCCGCTCGGCCAGGGCGTCCATGTGTTCCGCGGGGACCAGCGCGTAGTCCGGCGCGATGCAGATCTGGCCGGCATTGAAGCTCTTGCCATGCGCCAGCTTGGCGGCGGCGTCGTGCAGGTCGGCGCTGCGCGAGACGATGGTGGGCGACTTGCCGCCCAGCTCCAGCGTGACGGGCACCAGGTGCTCGGCGGCGGCCCGCATCACCTCGCGGCCGACGGTGGTGGAGCCGGTGAACACCAAATGGTCGAAGGGCAGTGCCGAGAAGGCCTGCGCCACCGCCACCGGCCCGCCGGTGGCGAATACCTCGTCGGGGTCGAAAACCTCCGCCAGCAGCCGCTGCACGGCCACGGTGGTGGCCGGCGTGAACTCCGACATCTTGAGCATGACGCGGTTGCCCGCCGCCACTGCGGCGATCAGCGGGCCCAGCGCCAGGTAGCAAGGGAAGTTCCACGGCGCGATGACGCCGACCACGCCCTTGGGCTGGTATTCCACCCAGGCGGCGTTGCCGCGGAACAGCAGCTCGGTGTGCCGCCGCTGGGGCTTCATCCAGCGCCGCAGATGGCGCAGCGCATGCCGTATCTCCAGCACCAGGCCCAGCACGTCGGCCAGGCGCGACTCCGCCATGGAGCGGCCACCGAAGTCGGCGGACATGGCCTCGCACAGCGCGTCCTGGTGGCGCAGCAGGGCCGCCTGCAGCGCCCGCAGCCGCTCGGCCCGATGGCGGGCCGGCGGATGGGGCCGGACCGCGAAGGCCGCGCGCATGGCGGCCAGCTGCGCCTGCAGCTGGCCGGCCGTCGGTTCGTCGGGTTGGCCGTGCATGCTCAGAAGCGGTAGCCCACGCCGACGACGTAGATGGCGGGGTCGAGCTTGATCCGCGCGCTGCCCGGCACGTTGCCCACCGCCGGCACCACGCCGCGCGCCTGGGTCTTGACGAAGACCTTGCGCGCGTCGAAGAACAGGCTCCACTGCCTGGACAGCGGGACGTCGAAGCCGGCCTGCAGCACGCTGCCCCAGGCGTTGTCGGCCTTCAGGCGGGCGATGTCGCCGTCCGTCTCCTTCATCACCCAGGTGTAGTTGACGCCGGCACCGACGTAGGGCCGGATGGGGCCGAGGTCGCCGAAGCCGTAGGTCAGCGTCAGCATGGCTGGCGCGTAGCGGATCTTGCCGAGCGTGCCCGTGGGGGCGGGCGGCAGTGTGCCGGCCGCCGACAGCGTGGTGGTGGGCGGGTTGCCCATGGCGAAGCGCAGCGTCCAGTCGTGCGCGAGCTCGTAGCCGATCTCCAGCGCGGCGGCGGTGTTGTTCTTCACGCCGACGGCCGCGCCGGGCACGGGCACGCCGGTGGGCAGTTCGATGGTGCTGTCGGGCGAGAAGCGGATCGCCGCGACGCCGGCGCGCACCGACCAGGGCGAGTCCTGGGCAAGGGCGGGCAGGGCCGCGGCTGCGGCGGCGGCGATGAGGATCGCACGCAGGGGATGGGGGGTCATGGGTGTCTCCGGCGCCAGGCGCTCTGATTGGGATGAATCGAGCTGCCATGGTGCGCGGCGCGCCTGCGCGCCCGACCCTTCGAAAGTATGGGCGCCGCTCCGGGAAAACCCAGGCGGCGCCGGGCGCTCAGGCGATGGCGCCGATGTGCCGCGCGCGGGTGACGGCGGCGATGCGGGTCTTCACGCCCAGCTTGGCGTAGCAGTTGTACAAGTGCCACTTGACCGTCGGCACCGAAATGCCGGCCTGGTCGGCGATCTGCTGGTTGTCCAGGCCCAGGCCCAGCAGTTCGAGCACCTGGCGCTCCCGCGCGGTCATGTGCTCCGCGGCCGCCGTGGGCGTGGGTTCGCACGGGCCTGCGGCGGCGGGCGGGACGGGCGCGCGCAACTGCGCCAGGAAGTCCAGCTCCTGCGGCTGGGTGAAGCCGAAGTCCTTGGCGCGCGCGTGCTGCAGGATGGCCTGCACCGTGTGCCGGTGCTCGTCGAAGGGCCCGAGCATCTGGCGCGGTGCGGCCTGCCCGATGGCAAGCGCGAACTGGCGCAGGGCCCGTGCCTGCTCGCCCCCCTGCAAATGAATGCCGGCCGCGAGCAGGTGCCAGTCCACCAGCTCGCGGATGCGGCCCGCACCGCGCGCCTGCTTGATCTGCGCGGCCGCCTGGTCCAGGGCCTGCGCGGCGTGGCCGTTGATCGCCATCAGCTCTACGCGCACCAGCCGCAGCTGCCCGCAGTTCCACGACGGAGCCATCTCGGGCCGCGGCGGCTCGGCCATCGCCAGCAGGCCGCCAGTGCGCGCCATCTCGCGCGCCTCGTCGTGCAACTGCAGCCGCAGCAGCCGCCGCAGCAGGAAGGCATGCAGCAGGCGTTGCAGCCGCGGCGGATAGCTCAGGGCCACCGCCTCCAGCCGCCGCGCGAAGTCCGCGTCGTCGGGCTGCCAGGCGGTGGCGCACACCGACAGGCCGGGAATCACGCAGTCCGTCACGCCATGGCGGCCCGCCTGGTCCAGGCCGGCGAGGGCGCTGGCATGCGCCTCTTCCGTGCGCCCCAGATCCATCAGTGCACGGGCGCGGATGAAGTCGATGGTGCGGATCGGGTCCGAGTCGCGGCCGAGTGCCGCGGTCAGGTCGCCCTTGGCACCGGCCAGGCGGCGCTCGGCCTCGGCCGGGCTGCCCAGGGCCAGCAGGATGCAGCCGGCGACGGCCTCGACCCAGGCCCTGCCATAGAAGCTGGCCGTGTGCGCGATGGCGCCTTCGGCCAGCATCAGGTGGCGGCGCGCGGCCAGCGGCGCATCGACGGCCAGCTCGCACACCGCCAGGCAGGCATGGGCGATGCAGCGGCCGTGGGCGTCGCGGCCGTCGTCGTGGGCCAGCCAGGCTTCGGCGTTCTCCTGGCAGGGCCGCGTGGCGTCGCAGTGGGCCAGGGCCACGGCGCGTTGCAGCCGCAGGCCCTGATGGGTGGCATCGGCATGGGGCGTGTCGTTGGCCGTGAGGGTGTCGATCACCTGCAGCGCGCGCTCGGGCTGCCGCGTGAAGCACAGCGACCAGATGTACCAGGCCAGGGTGTCCTGCGAGGGCGGGCAGCCCGCGGCATTCAGCACGTCGACCCAGCGCATGAATTGACCCAGCAGGCCCCGGTCGGCGACCACTTGCGTGGCGGCGCGGTCCAGCCACGCGCGCGCGGCCGCAAAGGCCTCGGCCTCGATGGCCAGGTCGATGGCCTGGGTCATGTGGCCGTGCCCTGCATGCCACTGCGCGGCGGCCAGCAGGATCTGCTGGCGCCGTCCCGGCGGGAGCAGGGCCTGCGCGTCGGCCAGCAGGTGATGGCGCAGCAGCGTGTGCAGCCGCAGCCATTCGCCCTGGCCATCGAGCGTGAAGATCAGCACGTTGCGGGCGCGCAGCAACTGGAGCCAGCGGGCGGCCCGCGCGTCGCCGGTGACCTGCTGCGCCAGGGGCAGGGAGAACTCGCGCAGCACGGCAATCTCGTGCAGGAAGCGCACCAGGGCCGGCTCGAAGCCCTTGAGCACGCGCTGCGTGAGCACCTGGGCCACGTCGGCCGACTGCGCCGGAAACTGCCGCAGGGCACCGGCGACGCTGCCGTGCTGCTGGGCCAGCACCGTGAGCAGCCGCAGGGCTGCCGGCCAGCCTTCGGTCTGTTGCTGAATGCGGGCCATCTCGGCGTCGTCCAGTGCCTCGAAGCCCTGCTGCCGGAACAGGTGCGCGCTGCACTGGCGGTCGAACACGAGTTGCGTGGGCCCCAGCTGGATGGCGCCCAGCTCGAGCCGTGCCCGGCCCAGGTCCATCGGCAGTTCGTGCACGGTGGACAGCACCAGCCGCAGCGGCTGCCCGCTGTCGAACACCATCGCGTTGAGCAGCGCGCCCAACCCCTCGTCGGTGCAGTAGTGCAGGTTGTCCACGAACAGGGCCAGCGGCGCCTGCAGCCGCGCCAGGCGCCGCTGGAGTTCGGTCAGGCGGTCCGTGCCCGCGCAGGCCGGCGCGCGCTGGCCGGCCTGGCCGCCCGCGACGGGCGGCGCCAGGGCCGCGAGGATGCTGCCCACCAGTGCATCGAGGCCGTGATCGCGGTCGTCCAGCGTGACCCAGGCGCAGGGCAGGCCGCGCTCTCGGTGCCGGCGATACAGCGTCGCCATCAGCACGGTCTTGCCGAAGCCGGGGGGCGCATGCAGCAGAAGCAGGCGCGGCAATGCGGTGCCGCGCATCAGGCCTTCGGCGGCCGGTGGCACGACGGGCTCGAATTCGAAGAGCGGTGGGCGCAGCCGGCTGTGCTGCAGGGGCGTGGCCGTGGCGGCGCCGCCGTGGGTCGATGTCATGCCTGTCTCCATGTTCTTGTTCTCGGGACCAGCCCGCGCCCGCAGGCTAGCGCAACGCCGGTCGGCCGAGCCCGTCGAAAGTATGGGTTCGGCCCGGCATCGCACGCCAGGGGCCGCTGTAGGGCCCCGATGGGTGTTTGCCCTAGTCCCGACTTTCGTCCGGGGGCGGGCCCGGGCCCGCTCACTACGCTTTCCCGTCATGGCCACAGAACGGACGGACGACCTTGGATAGCTACGACTACGTGGTGGTGGGCGGCGGATCGAGCGGCGCGACGCTGGCGTCGCGCCTGAGCGAGGACGCACGCTGCCGCGTGCTGCTGCTCGAGGCCGGCGGCGACGGCGACAGCTGGATGCACCGCATGCCCTTTGCCATTTCGGCGCTGGTGCCGCGGCCCAATCGGCACAACTGGGGCTTCGAGACGGTCCCGCAGCCCGGCCTGGGTGGGCGGCGCGGCTACCAGCCGCGCGGGCGCGGCCTGGGGGGGTCGTCGGGTATCAATGCCATGGTCTATGTGCGCGGTCACCGCAACGACTACGACCGTTGGGCGGCGCAGGGCAATCCCGGCTGGTCCTACGACGAAGTGCTGCCCTTCTTCACGCGCAGCGAATGCAACGAGACGCTGGACGGGCCTTTCCATGGCCGCAGCGGGCCGCTGCATGTGGGCGAGCAGCGCAGCGGCAACCTCTTCACCGGGCACTTCATCCAGGCCGCCGTGCAGGCCGGCCACCGCTACAACCCCGACGTCAACGGCGCCGAGCAGGAGGGCGTGACGCGCTTCCAGCTCAACCAGGTGGGCGGCGAACGCTGCTCGGCGGCGCGCGCCTTCCTGGCGCCACACCGTGGCCGCCCCAACCTGACGGTGCGCACGCACTGCCATGCCACGCGCGTGCTCATCGAGGACCGCCGCGTGGTGGGGGTGGAGTTCCTCTACGGTGGCGGCCGGCACACCGTGCGCGCCCGGCGCGAGGTGGTGCTGGCGGCCGGGGTCTTCCAGTCCCCGCAGCTGCTGATGCTGTCGGGCATCGGCCATGGGTCGCAGCTGCAGGCGCTGGGCATCGCGGTGCAGCACCACCTGCCGGGCGTGGGCGAGAACCTGCAGGACCACATCGACCATGTGCTGGTGCGCCGCTGCGACAGCCCCGAGCTGGTGGGCCTGTCGGCCCGCGGGCTGTGGCGGCTGGGCGGCCACTGGCGCGCGTGGCGCCGGGAGCGGCGCGGCCTGCTGTGCTCCAACGCGGCGGAGGCCGGCGCCTTCCTGAAGACGCGGCCCGACCTGCCCGAGCCCGACATCCAGCTGCATTTCGTGGTCGCGATGCTGGAGCAGCATGGCCGCAAGCTGCGCATGGGCCACGGCCTGTCGGTGCACGTGTGCTGCCTGCGGCCGCGCTCGCGCGGCACCGTGCGGCTGGAGAGCGCCGACCCGCAGGCGGCACCGCGCATCGACCCGGCCTTCCTGGACGACCCGCAGGACCTGGAGACGCTGCTCGCCGGCTACCGCATGGCCGAGCGCATCCTGGCGCAGCCGGCCCTGTCGGCGCACGGCCTGCGCACCCTGGAGCGCCATCCGCCGCGCAGCGACGACGAGGTGCGGGCGGCCATCCGCGCCGGCGCCGACACCATCTTCCATCCCGTGGGCACCTGCCGCATGGGCCCCGATCCGCTGGCGGTGGTCGATGCCCATCTGCGTGTGCACGGCATCCGCGGCCTGCGCGTGGCCGACGCCTCCGTCATCCCGTCGGCCATCGGCGGCAACACCCATGCCTGCTGCGTCATGGTTGGCGAGCGCGCCGCCCACCTGATGCGCGAGGCGGCATGACGCTCGCCTGCTTCCGTCTTCTTCCCGTCCATCCAATGGAGACATCGCCATGAACAAGACCTTGCCCCCCGACGCCCGGCCCGTCGCCATCCCGCCCGACAAGGCCGGGCCTTTGCGCGCGCTCACGTTGCCGCCACGGCTGGCCTGGCCCACCTTCTGGATGTGGGTGGTGTCCATCGTCGGCGTCGTCGGCACCGACGTGCTCGCGCTGCGCGGCAGCCTGCCCTATGGCGCGGCCTGCGTGCTGAACGTGCTCTTCATGTATCCGCTCTTCGGCGTGATTCACGATGCGACGCACCGTGCCGTCTCGTCCAACGCGCGCCTGAACGACTGGATCGGCCGCATCGGCCTGCTGCTCATTGCGCCGCACGGCACCCTCGGCATGTTCCGCTGGGCCCACATGCAGCACCACCGCCACACCAACGGCGACAAGGACCCGGACGAGTGGATCCACGGCCGCTGGTGGACCCTGCCGCTGCGCTGGATGAGCTTCGACCTGGGCTACCTGCTGTTCATCCCCAGCCGCGGCGACGCCATCGGCCGGCGGCAACTGCGCCACACATTCGCCGCGCTGGCCGTGCTGCTGGCGGTCGTCGGCGTGCTGGTTTGGCTGGGTCACGGGCGCGAGGTGCTGTGGCTGTGGCTGATCCCGGCGCGCCTGACCATGATGCTGTTCGGCTTCGTCTTCTTCTGGCTGCCGCACGTCAAGCACGACGTCACGGCCGAGCAGAACCTGACCCTCGCCACCTCGATGCGCTTCGGCGGCGAGCGCTGGCTCGGCCCGCTGCTGCAGTTCCACAACTACCACCTGCTGCACCACCTCTATCCCTCGGCACCGCCGTACAACCATCCGCGCATCTGGCGGCTGATCGAGCCCGAGCTGCGCCAGCGCGACCTGGCCGTGCAGAAGGGCCTGGCCATCCGGGCGGAGGTGTGGCCGGGCCGGCGGAGCGCGGCATGAGCATCTGGCGCTGCAGCTACTGCAGCCACATCTACGACGAGGCCCGTGGCGATCCCGAAGCCGGCGTGCCGCCCGGCACCCGCTGGGACGACGTGCCCGAGGACTGGTGCTGCCCCGAATGCGGCGCCACCAAGGCCGACTACACGCGCGATCCGGACTAGCCGCACCGCCCGCCTTCGTCGATTTCGACGATTTCTTCTAGCCCCGGGTCGGACAGACTCGGGCGCCGTTCAGCGCCGCCGGCGCGCCGCGCCCGGGCCGGTCCGGGCCCTTCTCCACGGAGACCGATTTTTCATGGAAGCTGCCTTCATCTACGACCATGTGCGCACCCCGCGCGGCCGGGGACGCGGCGACGGCTCGCTGCACGAGATCACGCCCGTGCAACTGGCCGCGCAGGTCCTGGCCGGACTGCGCGACCGCCACGCGCTCGACACGGCGCTCGTCGACGACGTGATCCTCGGCTGCACCAATGCCTACAGCGAGCAGGGCGCCGACATCGCCCGCCTGGCCGCGCTCGTGGCCGGCTATGGGCAGCATGTGCCCGGCATCCAGCTCGATCGCTTCTGCGCCTCGGGCCTGGAGGCCGTCAACCTGGCAGCGGCGCAGGTCGTCGCCGGCCAGGCCGACGCCATCGTGGCGGGCGGCGTGGAGTCGATGTCGCGCGTGGCCTCGCTCTCGGGCGGTGGCGCCTGGGTGAGCGACCCCCAGGTCATCTGGCAGTCTTATTTCACGCCCACCGGCGTGTCCGCCGACCTGCTGGCCACCCTGGATGGTTACACCCGCGAGCAGCTCGATGCCTATGGCCTGGAGAGCCAGCGCCGCTGCGCGGCTGCCGTGGCCGAGGGCCGCTTCGCTCGCGCGCTGGTGCCGGTGCGCGACGTGATCGGCGAGGTGGTGCTGGACCATGACGAGTTTCCGCGGCCTGGCACCACCGCCGAGAGCCTGGCCGCACTGAGGCCGGCCTTCGACACCGTGGGCGAGCAGGGCGGCTTCGATGCGGTGGCGCTCCAGCGCTATCCGCATCTGGAGGCGATCCGGCACCTGCACACGGCCGGCACCTCCAGCGGTGTGGTGGACGGCGCCTCCGCTGTGCTCGTCGGCTCGGCAGAGTTCGGACGCCGAACGGGCCTGAGGCCGCGCGCCCGGGTTCGCGCCTATGCGGCCGTGGGCAGCGAGCCCACGGTGATGCTGGACGGCCCCGCCGCCGCCACCGAGAAGGCCCTGCGCCGCGCCCGCATGACCATTGGAGACATCGACCTGTTCGAGGTCAACGAGGCCTTTGCCGCCGTCGTGCTGCGTTTCATGCGCGCCACTGGCGCGCCGCACGACCGGGTCAACGTCAACGGTGGTGCCATCGCGCTCGGCCATCCGCTCGGCGCCACCGGCGCCATGCTGGTCGGCACCGTGCTCGACGAGCTGGAGCGCCGCGGCCTTCGCACCGGCCTGGTCACGCTCTGCGCTGCCGCAGGCCAGGCGACCGCCACCATCATCGAACGTGTCTGAACGAAGCCATGAAGACTCTTGAACTGCGCCTGGGCGACGACGGTGTCGCCCTGATCCACATCGACCTCGTGGACCGGCCGATGAACGTGTTGACGCCCGAACTGGTGGAGGACCTGGCCGCCGCGGTGGAGGAGGTGGCGGCCGCGCCCGGCATCACCGGTGTCATCCTGGCCTCCGCCAAGCCGGGTGCCTTCGTCGCCGGTGCGGACATCAAGGGGATGCTGGCGCTGCTCGACGCCGGGCCCGTACCTGCGGCCCAGGGCGTGGCCCTGGGCGAGGCCTTCGGGAGGCTGACACGTCGCATGGAGGCCTGCGGCAAGCCATTTGTGGCGGCGCTGGAGGGGCCGGCCCTGGGCGGCGGCTTCGAACTGGCCCTGGCCTGCCACCGCCGGGTGATGGCCGACCAGCCCAAGGCCGTGGTCGGCCTGCCCGAGGTCGGCCTGGGCCTGCTGCCCGCCGGTGGCGGCACGCAGCGTCTGCCACGCCTGATCGGAATCGAGAAGGCGCTGGGCCTGCTGCTGACGGGGCGCCATGTGAAGGCCGCCGAGGCGCTCAAGCTGGGCATCGTGCACGAGCTGGTGCCGGCCGGAGACACCGTGGCGGCGGCACGTCGGTGGCTGCTCGCGCAGCCCAGGGCCGTCCAGCCCTGGGACGACAAGGGCTTCCGAATCCCCGGCGGGGCCGGTCCGACCGCGCCGCATGCCAGCCGCAGCTTCACGGCCGGCACCACGTTGCTGGCAGGCCAGACGCAGCGAAACCTGCCGGCGCCGCTGGCGATCCTCTCGTGCGTCTACGAAGGCACGCAGCTGCCGCTGGACGTGGGCCTGCGCGTCGAACGCAAGTACTTCGGCCGTCTGCTGGCCGATCCGGTCGCCCGCAACCTGATGCGCACCCTCTTCCTCAACAAGGGCCGCATCGACAAGCTCGCCAACCGGCCTGTGGGCGTGCCGCCTTCCAAGGTCGCGCGGCTGGGTGTGCTGGGCGCCGGGATGATGGGCGCGGGCATCGCGCACGTCGCTGCCGGCGTGGGCATCGAGGTGGTGCTGCTCGACAGCACGCTGGCGCAGGCCGAGCGGGGCAAGGCCCATGCCGCACGCCAGCTCGACAAGGCGGTCGAGCGCGGCAGGACCACGCGGGAGCAGGCCGATGCGGTGCTTGCGCGCATCCGTCCCGCCACCGACCATGCCAGCCTGGCCGGCTGCGATTTCGTGATCGAGGCCGTGTTCGAGAACCGTGACATCAAGGCGCAAGTCACCCGCCAGGCCTGCGCCGCGATGGCGGCGACGGCAATCTTCGGCAGCAACACCTCGACGCTGCCGATCACCGGACTGGCCCAGGCCTTCGAGCGGCCCGAGGATTTCATCGGGGTCCACTTCTTCTCGCCGGTCGAGCGAATGCCGCTGATCGAGCTGATCGTCGGCGAGCAGACGAGCCCGCGGACGTTGGCCCGCGCCATGGATCTGGCGGCGCAGCTGCGAAAGACGCCCATCGTGGTCAACGACCGCCGGGGCTTCTTCACCAGCCGCGTCTTCGGCACCTTCATCAAGGAGGGCATCGCGATGCTGCAGGAGGGCGTGGCGCCGGCCCTGATCGAGAACGCCGCGCGCCAGGCCGGCATGCCGGTGGGGCCGCTGGCCGTGATCGACGAGGTGTCCCTCGACATCACGCTCAAGGTGTATGAGCAGTGGCGCGCGGACGGCGTACAGCCGCCGCACGAGCCGGTGCTGTCGATCGATGCCACGCGCAAGATGGTCGATCAGCTCGGCCGGCGCGGCAAGGCGGCCGGCGCCGGCTTCTACGAGTACCCGGAAGGCGGTCGCAAGTTCCTCTGGCCAGGGTTGTCCGAGCACTGGCCGGTGGCAGCGCAGCAGCCCTCGGTGGATCACCTCGGTCGGCGCTTCCTCACGATCCAGGCGCTGGAAGGTGCACGCTGCATGGAAGAGGAGGTCGTGCGCGACCCGGCGGACGCGGACGTCGGCTCGATCCTCGGCATCGGCTACCCGGCGTGGACGGGCGGCGTGCTGTCGTACATCGAGACGGTGGGATTGGCGCGCTTCGTCGCCGACGCGCAGGAAATGGCCCGGCTGCACGGTCCGCGCTACCAGCCGTCACCATGGCTGGTCGAGCGGGCGCTGCGGAACGCGCCTTTCTATCCGCCCATGGGCTGACGAACTCGGCATGGTTATGACCCCCTACGTCTGGGTAGCGAGGCATGGCGGGGTCCATCATTGGCCCAAGGGGCTCCGGCAAGCGCTGGCTGGCGTGCGCGCTGGCCCAGCAGACCTGCCGGCGGGGGCAGTCGGCGCTGTACCTGCGCGTGCCGCGATCGGCCGAGGAACTGCGCTCCTGCACGGCAAGGAGGGGTTCCCCACATGGCTGGCGAGTCTGGAGCGCATTGAAGTGCTGGTGCTCGACGACTGGGCAAGCAGCAACGCCTCAGCCTCAGGGGCGACTCGCTGCGCCACACGGCGGGCAGCGCCCTGGCCCCACGACGAGGGTGGCCCCGAAAAGACCCAGTGGGCCCCAAAACTATATTGACTACGCGCAACCCACCTCGATTGCCTCGGGCCGTTCACGATCCCGAAATCAGTGGTCAGGATCACCGAAATACGCAGCGAGCCACAGGTAATCCAAGGAAGCCTCTCTTGGCTGCCGCTCCCTTTGTGCAGCGATTACTCCGGCGAGGCACTGGGCCTTGAGCTTGGCCTAGTGGGAATCCTTGGTTCCAACGAAGACACGCTGTTCTCTTGTGGCGCCAGAGGCACAGATGGTGAGCCGAAAGTAAAAGACGCCGTGGCGAAACCGGGCGAGGTGCGAAGCGAGCTTCAACGAGGTGATCCAAGAAAGTGGGACGCCGTCGTGGGACACCTGGGTCGGGCACAAAAAAACCCGTCGAAGATCAACGGGTTAGATCTGTTGGTGGAGAGGAGGAGGATCGAACTCCCGACCTCCGCATTGCGAACGCGGCGCTCTCCCAGCTGAGCTACCCCCCCAACGCAATCGCGCGATTATAGGCGCGCGACGGGGCTTCACATCAAGAGGTGCTCGCCGGCGTTGTCGCCGCCCAGGATCACGTAGTTGACCTTGCGGATGTCCATGAGCTGCTTGCCGCCGGCATAGCTCACGGCGCTCTGCAGGTCTTCCTGCATCTCGCGCAAGGTGCCTTCCCAGGTGCCGCGCACCGGCTCCAGGATGCGCTTGCCTTCGACGTGCTTGTATTCGCCCTTGTTGAAGTCCGAGGCCGAGCCGAAGTATTCCTTGTAGCGCTTGCCGTCCACCTCCACCGTCTCGCCCGGGCTTTCCTCAAGACCGGCGAGCAGGGAGCCGATCATCACCATCGTGGCGCCGAAACGGATGCTCTTGGCGATGTCGCCGTGCTCGCGGATGCCGCCGTCGGCAATGATGGGCTTGGACGCCACGCGGGCGCACCACTTGAGCGCCGACAGCTGCCAGCCGCCCGTGCCGAAGCCGGTCTTGAGCTTGGTGATGCACACCTTGCCGGGACCGATGCCCACCTTGGTGGCGTCGGCGCCCCAGTTCTCCAGGTCGATCACGGCCTCGGGCGTGCCCACGTTGCCGGCGATCACGAAGGTCTGCGGCAGCTTCTGCTTGAGGTAGCCGATCATGCGCTGCACGCTGTCGGCATGCCCATGGGCGATGTCGATGGTCACGTAGTCGGGCACCAGGCCTTCGGCCGCCATGGCGTCGACGGTGCGGTAGTCGGCGTCCTTGACACCCAGCGAGATCGACGCGAAGGCGCCCTGCGACTTCATCCGGCGCGTGAAGGCCAGGTTGTCCAGGTCGAAGCGGTGCATCACGTAGAAGTAGCCGTTCTGCGCCAGCCACAGGCAGCGGGCCTCGTCGATGACGGTCTTCATGTTGGCGGGCACCACCGGCAGCTTGAAGCGGCGGCTGCCGAGTTGCACCGTGGTGTCGCATTCCGCACGGCTCTCCACGCGGCATTTGCGCGGCAAGAGCAGAACGTTGTCGTAATCGAAGATCTGCATGGCAGTCCAGGCTCCGGGAATCGTGGTTGAACGAAAAGGATGAGCGCTTGGCCTGGCCGGTCGTCCTGTGCCGCCGCCATCGAAAGGCAGGGCACAAAAAAACCGGGCGCAAGAATCTTGGGCCCGGTGATTGAGTGTAGGCGTGCCCCCCGCGGGGCGACCTACGGATTGGCGTATAGCCTCTATAAACGCAAGGTTGTGGGGCCTGCGCGCCCCGGCAGGGTCAGAAGCGGTAGCCGATGCCCACGCCGACAAGCCACGGATCGATCTTCACCTTCGAGACGGTCTGCCAGCCCAGGCGGACGTCCGAGTCGATCTTGACCTTCTTGACGTCGACGTTCAGGAACCACTGGGGCGCGAGCTTGATGTCCAGGCCGGCGCCGAGGGCCAGGCCCACGCTGCTCCTGTCGAGCGAGAGCGCACCGACGGTCGGCACGTTGAGGTTCACGGAACCGATGCGCGTGTAGTTGAGGCCCACGCCGGCGTAGGGCCGGAAAGTGCCTTCGGGCAGGAAGTGGTACTGCAGCATCAGCGTGGGCGGCAGGTGCTTGAAGCTGCCGATGTCCACCGGGCCGCCCAGGGCGCTCTGCTGCACGGTCACGCGCTGCTTCTGCGGCACGGTGAGCACCAGTTCGGCGGCGATGTTGGGCGTGAAGAAGTAGCTCACGTCCAGCTCGGGAATGGTCTTGGCGTCGACGTGGATGGCATCGGCGGGCACGAGCAGCGACGGGATGGCGCTGGACTTGTCGGCCGGGTCGAGCCGCACGGCGCGTGCGCGCACGAGCCAGGGGCCTTCGGGGGCCGAAGCGCTCTGGGCGAGGGCGCCGCCGCTCAGCAGCGCGGCAAGGAGGAGGGAGGTGCCCCGGAGGGCGAACAGTCTGGACATGCGTTCTGCGCTGGTTGTGAAAGCCAGGCCAGTGTGGGCCGCGCGCGGCCCCGGGATGTTGATGCGGCGCAAGCGCGCAAAGCCGCGGGAAGCCCACTGCCGCTTGCTTGATCCAGGTCATGCATGCCTGGGCCGCGCTTCGCACAATGCCTTCGCGGCCCGTGATGGGCGGGCCGCCCGTGACTTCAACCGCATCCCGAAAGACTCTCCATGCCGTCTCGCTTCCTCGTCGCCGCAGCACTCCTGGCGGCCCTTTCCGCCCCCCTCCATGCCGCCGACTGCAGCGTGCAGATCGACGGCAACGACGCCATGCAGTTCAACAAGACCGCCATCGACGTGCCCAAGGCCTGCAAGAGCTTCACCGTGCAGCTCAGGCACGCCGGCAAGATGCCCAAGGCCGCGATGGGCCACAACTGGGTGCTGGCGAAGACCGCCGACGTGCAGGCCGTGGCCAACGACGGCATCGCCGCCGGCCTGGACAAGCAGTACGTCAAGCCCGGCGACGCCCGCGTGATCGCCCACACCAGGGTCGTGGGCGGCGGCGAGAGCGATTCGGTGGCCGTGGACGTGAGCAAGCTCAAGGCCGGCGAGAGCTACACCTTCTTCTGCTCCTTCCCGGGCCACTCTGGCGTCATGAAGGGCAGCTTCGCCCTGGCCAGGTAAGCAGCCCTGCGCGGGGCCGGCGCAGGCCCCGCTTCCTACAATCGGCGGATGTCCTTTCCTGGCCCCCACGCCGAGCCGACGGCGGCCGACTCCCCCCTTCTTGCCAACCTCAACGACGAGCAGCGTGCGGCCGTCACGCTGCCCGAGGGGCATTCGCTCATCCTGGCGGGCGCCGGTTCCGGCAAGACGCGCGTGCTCACCACGCGCATCGCCTGGCTGATCTCCACCGGCCAGGTCTCGCCTGGCGGCGTGCTGGCTGTCACCTTCACCAACAAGGCCGCCAAGGAAATGATGACGCGCCTGACGGCGCTGCTGCCCGTCAACGTGCGCGGCATGTGGATCGGCACCTTCCACGGCCTGTGCAACCGCTTCCTGCGCGCGCACTGGAAGCTGGCCAACCTGCCGCAGAGCTTCCAGATCCTGGACACGCAGGACCAGCTGTCGGCCATCAAGCGGCTGATGAAGCAGTTCAACGTCGACGACGAGCGCTTTCCGGCCAAGCAGACGCAATGGTTCATCGCCGGCGCCAAGGAAGACGGCCTGCGCCCCGGCGACATGCAGGCCCGCGGCGAGGACGACCGCAAGAAGATCGAGCTCTATGCGCTGTACGAAGAGCAGTGCCAGCGTGAGGGCGTGGTCGACTTCGGCGAGCTGATGCTGCGCAGCTACGAACTGCTGCGCGACAACGACGCGGTGCGCGAGCACTACCAGCGGCGCTTCCGCCACATCCTGATCGACGAGTTCCAGGACACCAACCGCCTGCAGTACGCCTGGATCAAGATGCTGGCCGGCCACACCGATGCGCTGGGCCATTTCACGTCCGGCGGCAACAGCGTGCTGGCGGTGGGCGACGACGACCAGAGCATCTATGCCTTCCGCGGCGCGCGCGTGGGCAACATGAGCGACTTCGTGCGCGAGTTCGACGTGCAGCACCAGATCAAGCTGGAGCGCAATTACCGCAGCTTCAGCAACATCCTGGATTCGGCCAACGCCCTCATCAGCCACAACAAGAAGCGCCTGGGCAAGAACCTGCGCACCGACCAGGGCCCGGGCGAGCCGGTGCGCGTCTACGAGGCGCCGAGTGACTTTGCCGAGGCGCAGTGGATGGTCGAGGAAATGCGCCAGCTGGTGCGCGACGACGTCGAGCGCAAGGAGATCGCCGTGCTCTACCGCAGCAATGCGCAGAGCCGGGTGATCGAAACGGCGCTGTTCAACGCCGGCATGCCCTACCGCGTGTACGGCGGCCTGCGCTTCTTCGAGCGGGCCGAGATCAAGCACGTGCTGGCCTACCTGCGCCTGCTGGAGAACGCGGACGACGACACGAGCTTCCTGCGGGTCGTGAACTTTCCACCGCGGGGCATCGGCGCGCGCAGCATCGAGCAGCTGCAGGACGCGGCGCGCAGCCGCGGCGTGCCGCTCACCAAGGCCGTGGAAGGCCTGCCGGGCAAGGCCGGCGCCAACCTGGGGGCCTTCGTGGCCAAGATCGACGTCATGCGGGAGCAGACGCAGGGCCTGTCGCTCAAGGAGATCGTCGAAGTGGTGCTGGAGGCCAGCGGCCTGGTCGAGCATTACAAGGCCGACCGCGAGGGCGAGGACCGGCTGGAGAACCTGGAGGAACTGGTCAACGCCGCCGAGGCCTTCGTCACGCAGGAGGGCTTCGGCCGCGACGCCGTCGCCTTGCCCGTGGACGAACTGCGCCAGAGCGCCGTCAGCCAGGGTCTGGACCCCAACCTGCCGGTGCTGGACGACCCGCTCGCGCCCGACGCCGACACCGGCGAGACGCTGAGCCCGCTGGCCGCCTTCCTCACCCACGCCGCGCTGGAATCGGGCGACAACCAGGCCCAGGCCGGCCAGGACGCCGTGCAGCTGATGACGGTGCATGCCGCCAAGGGCCTGGAGTTCGACTGCGTGTTCATCACCGGCATGGAAGAGGGCCTGTTCCCGCACGAGAACTCGATGAGCGACTTCGAGGGCCTGGAGGAGGAGCGGCGGCTGATGTACGTGGCCATCACCCGCGCGCGGCGCCGGCTGTACCTGAGCCATTCGCAGACGCGCCTGCTGCACGGCCAGACGCGCTACAACCTGCGCAGCCGCTTCTTCGACGAGCTGCCGGAAGAGGCGCTCAAGTGGCTGACGCCCAAGCAGTCGGGTTTCGGCCACTTCGCCGGCAGCGGCGCGGGCGGCGGTGCGCGCAGCAGCAGCGGCGGCTTCGGCGGCTTCTCGTCCTCGGGCTACGGCGGCAGCGGCAGCCCGGCGCCCGCCCCGGTGCCGCAGCGCGCGGCGCCGTCGCACGGCCTGCGCTCCGGCATGCAGGTCTTCCACAACAAGTTCGGCGAAGGCACGGTGACGGCACTGGAAGGCAGTGGGGACGACGCCCGCGCCCAGGTCAAGTTCAACCGCCACGGCATCAAGTGGCTGGCGCTGAGCGTGGCCAAGCTCACGCCCGTCGAGTGAGGCGGAGGGCGCGACGCGCCCTCAGTCCACGCTGAAGCTGTCCCTGAAGGTGAACCAGGCGGAGGCCAGGAAGGCCGCCGAGAGCAGGAAGGATCCGCCCACCATCACCGCCATGCCCAGGGCACTCGCGCCGCTCACGGCCATCAGCAGCGACGCCGCCAGGCTCATCAGCAGGCTGATCGCCAGCACCACGCCGCCCCAGGCCAGGCCGTAGAGCGTCATGGCGCCCATGTTGCGCCAGCAGGCCACCAGGCTGAAGAAGATGCTCTTGACCGGCGTCACGCCATGCCAGTGCACCAGCGCCGGCGCATGCCAGAAGGCCATCGCCACCGGCACATAGAACAGCAGCCGGGCCAGCACGGCGATCTGGAAACCGGTGCTTTGCACCACCGCGGCCTGCGGCGCGCCGTCGTCGCCGAAGGCGCCGTCGAAGGGGTCGCCGAAGACCAGCGTGGCCAGCCCGCCGGCCGCCAGCGCGCTCAGCGCATAGAGCAGCCCCAGCACCGCCAGCGGCTTGGCCTGCGCACGCACGGCCTGAAGCGCCTGCAGGAAGATGCCGGCCGACGCCGCGCGGCCAGCGGCGGCGTCGGCCCGGCCGTTCACGGTGCGCTCGCTGGCCACCATGAGGGCCAGCGTGGTCGCCGGGCCCAGGGCCACGGCCAGCGGCCCGCCGACGAGCGGCAGCACCGACAGCATGGCGATCGCCGACATGAACAGCATGAACAGCGAGAAGAAGGCCATCGGCTGGCTGCGGAAGGCGCGCAGGCCCTCGCGCATCCACTGGACGCCGGTGCGGGGCGAGACGATTTGGAGTTTCATGAAGGGCGTGAAGGGATCGGCCCGGCGTGGCGCAGGGCGCTCAGTCTCTCAGGCGTCCTGCGCTTCGGCCGTGGCTTCGGCGTGCAGGGCCAGCACCTGCGGTGCACGCAGGCGTTCGCGCAGCACGCGCTCGAAATGCGTCGGGTCGTGCGGCTTGAGCATGCTGGCCTCGCGGGGGAGGTGGAAGTCCCACAGCCGGGAGACCCAGAAGCGCAGGGCCCCCGCGCGGAGCATGGCCGGTAGCAGTTCGCGCTCGGCCGCGTTCAGCGGCCTGCGGGCCTGGTAGGCCTCGAGCAGCGCTTCCGTGCGTGCAGCATCGGCGCGGCCGGTGGGCAGGTCGATGGCCCAGTCGTTCAGGCACACGGCCAGGTCGAAGAGCCAGGTGTCGGTGCCGGCGAAATAGAAGTCGAACACGCCGGTCATGCGCGGCAGGGTGCCGCCACGGCCGTCGTGGGCGAACATGGCGTTGTCGCGGAACAGGTCGGCATGCACCGGCCCGCGCGGCAGCGCGGCATAGGCGGAGGACGCGGCGATGTGGTTCTGGTAGGCCAGTTCGCTGCGCAGCAACGCAGCCTGGGCCGCGTCCACATGGGGCAGCACCACGGGCACGGTGTCGTTCCACCAGGGCAGGCCGCGCAGGTTGGGTTGCTCCAGCGCATAGTCGCGGCCGGCCAGGTGCAGCTGTGCCAGCAGGTCGCCCAGCGCGCTGCAATGGTCGGCGGTGGGCGCCAGTTCGCTGCGGCCTTCCAGCTTGCGCACCACGGCGGCGGGCTTGCCGGCCACCGTGTGCAGCAGCGGGCAGGCGGACGCGGGCGCGCCGGCGTCGAAGAGGGGGCCGCCGTCGCCGGACCGTGCCGCGGGCTCGGGCACCGGCATGCCGCGGTCGGCCAGGTGCTTCATCAGGCCCAGGTAGTAGGGCAACTGCGTGGGCGTGAGACGCTCGAAGAGCGTCAGCACGTAGTCGCCGCGGTCGGTCGTGGCGAAGTAGTTGGTGTTCTCGATGCCGCCTTCGATGCCGCGCAGCGCGGTCAGCTCGCCCAGCCCCAGGCGGCGCATCAGGTCGGCCGCTTCGTCGGCCGGGACTTCGGTGAAGACCGCCACGGGCGGCTCAGAACTTGAGCACGTTCCAGACGCGGGCGCCGCTGCCGGAACTGTTGCCTTCGGTGGCGCCGGCGCGCTGGCGGGTGCCGTCGGTGGGCTGGATGTCGTAGGAGGGGAGGGCCGAATCCTTGGGCTGCACGGTGATGCTCTGCGTCACGCCGCCGTAGCGCACCTCGTCGACCTTCGCGCCGCGGTCTTCGACGGTGATGTGCTCGATCTTCTGGTTGCGCCGGCCGTCCAGCGGCTGCGATTCGCCGGGGGTGGTGGACGGGGCTGCCGCCTCGGCCGGCGCGGGCGTCTGGGCGTGACCGAGGGCCGGAAGCATCGACAGGCCCGCGGCCAGCATGAAGGCGCGCAGGGGCGAAATGGTGTGGGCAGGCATGGTGGGGCGATTGTAGGTGCGCGCTTCCCGCGTCGTGGCCTTGCCCTCTGTAGTCGCAGGCCGCCGCGCACCGTCGGCGCGGGCGGGCAGGCCGTGGCGCGCCGCGGGTGAGAATGGCCGGATGACCGAGAAGAAAACGCTGCTGCTGGTCGATGGCTCCAGCTACCTGTACCGCGCCTTCCATGCCATGCCCGATCTGCGCGCGGTGCCCGGCGACCCCAACAGCCCGGCCACCGGCGCCATCCGGGGCATGATCAACATGATGCAGGCGCTTCGCCGCGAGGTGCGTGCCGACTACGCGGCCTGCGTCTTCGACGCGCCCGGCAAGACCTTCCGCGACGACTGGTATCCCGAGTACAAGGCCCACCGCGCCCCGATGCCCGACGACCTGCGTGCACAGATCGCACCGATCCACCAGGTGGTGCGGCTGCTGGGCTGGCCGGTGCTGTGCGTGCCCGACGTGGAGGCCGACGACGTGATCGGCACGCTGGCACGCACCGCGGCCGGCCAGGCCATCGAGGTGATCGTGAGCAGCGGCGACAAGGACCTGTCGCAGCTGGTCGACGAGCACGTCACCATCATCGACACCATGAGCGGCAAGCGCCGCGACGTGGCCGGCGTGACGGCCGAATTCGGCGTGCCGCCCTCGCTGATGGTGGACTACCAGACGCTGGTGGGCGACGCGGTGGACAACGTGCCCGGCGTGGACAAGGTCGGTCCCAAGACGGCCGCCAAATGGCTGACGCAGTACGGCTCGCTCGACGCGCTGATCGCCCATGCCGCCGACATCAAAGGCCAGGCCGGCGAGAACCTGCGCCGTGCGCTGGAATGGCTGCCCCAGGGCCGGCGCCTGGTCACCATCCGCACCGACTGCGACCTGGCGGGTCATGTGGAAGGCCTGCCCGCGCTGGAGGCCATCGCCATCCAGCCGCTGCAGACCGAGGAACTGAAGGCCTTCTACGAGCAGTACGGCTTCAAGAGCCTCGCCAAGAGCCTGGAGGCGCATGCCGCCGCGCCCGAACTGCTGGGCCACGGGGGCGCGCAAACGGGCGAGGGCGGCACCGGCCTGCTCGACGGCACGCTGGCCGCAGCCGCCGAGCGCGCCAGCAACCTGGTCTACGACACGGTGCTCGACTGGACCGCCTTCGACGCCTGGATGGACAAGCTGCAGGCGGCCGAGCTGGTCGCCATCGACACCGAGACCAGCTCGCTGGACGAGATGAAGGCCGAGATCGTCGGCATCAGCTTCAGCGTCACGCCTGGCGAGGCCGCCTACGTGCCGCTGGCCCACGACTACCCGGATGCGCCCGAGCAACTGCCGCGCGACGAGGTGCTGGCCCGCATGAAGCCCTGGCTGGAGGACGCCAGCTGCCACAAGCTGGGCCAGCACATCAAGTACGACCGCCACGTCTTCGCCAACCACGGCATCGAGGTGCAGGGCTACGTGCACGACACCATGCTGCAGAGCTACGTGCTCGAAGTGCACAAGCCGCACGGCCTGGCCAGCCTGGCCGAGCGCCACACCGGCCGCAGCGGCATCGATTACGAGGACCTGTGCGGCAAGGGCGCGCACCAGATTCCCTTCAGCCAGGTTGCCATCGACAAGGCGGCCGAATACTCCTGCGAGGACAGCGACCAGACGCTGGACGTGCACCGCGTGCTGTGGCCGCAGCTGCAGGCCGACGAGCGGCTGAAGTTCGTGTACGAACTGGAGATCGCCAGCAGCGAGACGCTCTACCGCATCGAGCGCAACGGCGTGATGATCGACGCCGGCGCGCTGGCGGCGCAGAGCCACGAACTCGGTCAGCGCATCGTGGCGCTGGAGCAGCAGGCCTACGAGATCGCCGGCCAGCCCTTCAACCTGGGCAGTCCCAAGCAGATCGGCGACATCTTCTTCAACAAGCTGGGCCTGCCCGTGGTCAAGAAGACGCCGAGCGGTGCGCCGAGCACCGACGAAGAGGTGCTGGAGAAGCTGGCCGAGGACTATCCGCTGCCGGCTAAGATCCTGGAGCACCGGGGCCTGTCCAAGCTCAAGAGCACCTACACCGACAAATTGGCGCAGATGGCGCTGCCGCGCACGGGGCGCGTGCACACGCACTATGCGCAGGCGGTGGCGGTGACCGGCCGGCTGTCGAGCAACGACCCGAACCTGCAGAACATTCCCGTGCGCACCACCGAAGGCCGCCGCATCCGCGAGGCTTTCGTCGCGCCGGAGGGCCGCGTGATCGCCAGCGCCGACTATTCGCAGATCGAGCTGCGCATCATGGCCCACATCAGCGGCGACGAGGCATTGCTGCGGGCCTTCAACGAAGGCATCGACGTGCACCGCGCGACGGCCGCCGAGGTGTTCGGCAGCACGCCCGAGCAGGTCAGCAGCGAGCAGCGCCGCTATGCCAAGGTCATCAACTTCGGCCTGATCTACGGCATGAGCAGCTTCGGCCTGGCGCGCAACCTGGGCATCGACAACACGGCGGCCAAGAGCTACATCGACCGCTACTTCGCGCGCTACCCGGGCGTGAAGAACTACATGGACGAGACGCGCGCCAGCGCCAAGGAAAAGGGCTATGTCGAGACGGTGTTCGGCCGGCGCCTGTACCTGCCCGAGATCCGCTCGCCCAACGGCCCGCGGCGCGGCGCGGCCGAACGCGCGGCCATCAACGCGCCCATGCAGGGCACGGCGGCGGACCTGATCAAGCTGAGCATGAATGCGGTGCAGAAAGCGCTGGACGACCAGGGCCTGGGCACGAAGATGGTCATGCAGGTGCACGACGAACTGGTGTTCGAGGTGCCCGAGGCGGAGGTCGACTGGGTGCGGGCGGAAGTGCCGCGCATCATGGCCGGCGTGGCCGAACTGAAGGTGCCGCTGCTGGCCGAGATCGGCTTCGGTCCGAACTGGGAGAAGGCGCATTGATGGGCTTCTCCCCCCATGCCGCTTCGCGGCTCCCCCTCTCTGTCGCCTTCGCTTCAACGTCGAACGACTCAATGAAATCGCCCCCAGACTCCATGCAACCCAAGCTCCGCTCCCTCATCCTCGCCCTGGCACTGACGGTTGCTGTCGCGCCCGCATTCGCCCAGCGCGACGCGCGCATCGACACGCTGGCCCAGCAGCAGAAACAGCCGCTGCTCGACACCCTGTCGCAGCTCGTCGCCATCGAATCCGGCAGCCGCGACATCGACGGCCTGGACCGCATGGCGGCGCTGGTGGCCGGGCGCCTTCGGGCACTGGGCGGGCAGGTGTCGGTGATCGAGCCGGGCAGTGCCGAGTCGCCCGAGGTCTACCGCATGGGCGACACGCCCGAGCAGATCGGCAAGATGGTGCGCGCCACCTTCGAGGGCACGGGCAAGGCGCGCATCCTGCTGATTGCGCACATGGACACGGTCTACACCATCGGCATGGGCGCGCGGCAGCCCTTCCGCATCGAGGGCGACAAGGCCTATGGCCTGGGCATCGCCGACGACAAGCAGGGCATCGCCGTGATCCTGCACACGCTGGCCATGCTCAAGGAACTGGGCTTCAAGGACTACGGCCGCATCACCGTGCTCATCAACGGCGACGAGGAGATCAGCTCGCCCGGTTCGCGCGCGCTCATCAGCAGGCTGGGCGCCGAGCACGACGTGGTGATGTCGCACGAAGGCGCCTATGCCAGCGACGACAAGCTGTCGCTGGCCACCGCCGGCATCGGTGCCGTCACGCTCAAGGTGCAGGGCAAGGCCTCGCACGCGGGCTCGGCGCCCGAGCGCGGCGTCAACGCCTTCTACGAGATGGCCCACCAGGTGCTGCAGATGCGCGACCTGTCCGATC
Source organism: Pseudacidovorax intermedius (assembly GCF_001476815.1). Lineage (GTDB taxonomy): Bacteria > Pseudomonadota > Gammaproteobacteria > Burkholderiales > Burkholderiaceae_C > Xenophilus > Xenophilus intermedius_A. The sequence continues at coordinate 96,224 of NZ_LDSL01000038.1, forward strand.
CGGCCACCGGCCTCAAGATGAACTGGACCGTGGGGCAGGCCGGCAACAACCGCAACGTGATCCCGGCCTCGGCCCAGGCCATGGCCGACGTGCGGGTGATCAAGGTGGCCGATTACGACCGGCTGGAGCGCGCCATCCAGGAGCGGGTGAAGAAGCAGCTGATTCCCGACGCCAAGGTCGAGGCCGTGTTCGAGCGCCGTCGCCCGCCGCTGGAGGCCAACGCCGCCGCGCTGGCGCTGGCCAAACATGCACAGGGCATCTACGGCGAGCTTGGCCGCACACTGGGCGCCGACGACAAGGTGGCCGGCGGCGGCACCGATGCGGCCTTTGCGGGCCTCTCGGGCAAGGCGGCCGTGGTCGAGCGCTTCGGCCTGCAGGGCTATGGCGCGCACACGGCCGATGCCGAGTACGTGCTGATCGACTCCATCGCGCCGCGGCTGTACCTGACGACGCGGCTGATCATGGACGTGTCGGCGGGGAAGGTCGCGCCACGCTGAAAGGCCGGCATCCTTCAGCGCTCAGAAGGTGTGAGTGAACCCGCCATGCCCGCTCGTCCTGCCAAAACACGGCCACTCTGCGTTGCAAATGCTCGCCATAGCCCGAGCTATGGCTGCGCTTTGCGCCTTGATTGGCCGCGTTTTCGCAGCCCGCTCGGCCACGCCGGATTCACTCACACCTTCTGAGTCCTGGCGCGCCGGAAGAAGGCCGCGCTGGCCACCGCGAGCAGTGCGGCGCCGCAACCGGCGTAGCGCATGGCGTCGGCCAGGCCCTGGCGCAGCGCGGCGCGTGCCGCCGCCGTGCCCATGTCGCCGGGCAGCAGCGGCTGCAAGCCGGCCATGTGGCCGGCCGCGATGTCCTGGGCCAGCCGCCAGAGTTGCGCCGCTGACTGGCCCGGCAAGGCGTCGGCGAGTCCGCGTGCCACGCCCAGCACCAGCACCAGTCCCATGAGCGCGATGTTGAGCGCCAGCGTGATCAGGCGCACGCTGAAGTCGATGCCCGAGGCCATGCCGGCGCGCGCGGCCGGCACGGCGCCGGTCGTGGTGTTGGTCACCGGCGAATTCGTCAGGCCCAGGCCCGTCCCGGCCGCGGCGCAGGCGGCGAGCACGGTCGCCACGCTGCCGCCGGCGTCACCCGCCGCCATGAGCAGGAAGCCGCCGGCCATGAGCCCGAGGCCGGCCGGGATCACGCGTGCCGCGCCGTGGCGCAG
>NZ_LDSL01000039.1 GCF_001476815.1 Pseudacidovorax intermedius
GGCTGGGGCTGCATGACCAACGGCGTGTGGTTCTCATTGTCGAACATCGTTCATTATCCCGCACGAATTGATGGGGTATGGCGCTCTACCGGCAAGTTGTTGTTACTATAGACGAACTATGTTCATATATATGAATTAAGGAGGCCGCGATGGCTGGACCTCTTTCCCGAATTCGCGTCCTGGACCTGACCCGCGTACTGGCAGGCCCATGGGCGACTCAGATGCTGGCTGACCTCGGCGCCGATGTCATCAAGGTGGAGCGCCCCGTGCTTGGGGACGACACGCGCCACTGGGGCCCGCCATGGCTTCGCGACGAGGATGGCCGGTCGACCAGCGACTCGGCCTATTTCTCATCCACGAACCGCAACAAGCGTTCGATTGCGATTGACCTTGCTACGCCTGAAGGTCAGGAACTGGTGAGGGAGCTGGCGAAGAAGTGCGATGTCGTGGCGGAGAACTACAAGGTCGGTGACCTCAAGCGCTACGGCCTGTCCTACGAGGACCTGAAGGCGGTCAACCCGGCCCTGATCTATTGCTCGGTGACCGGCTACGGCCAAGATGGCCCCTACGCGGAGAAGCCCGGCTACGACTTCATCTTTCAGGGTGAGGGCGGCCTTATGAGCATTAACGGCGAGCCTGACGACAAGCCGGGCGGCGGTCCGGTGAAGACCTCGATCGCGATCACCGACGTGCTCGCCGGCCTGAACGCCACCATCGCCATCCTGGCGGCGCTGGAACACCGGCGCCACACTGGCGAAGGCCAGTGCATCGACATCTCGCTGCTGGACACCATCGTCCACTTTGGTTCGAACCAGATCGCCAGCTACTTCGCGAGCGGCGAGATCCCGAAGCGCTGGGGCAACGCGCACCCCAACCTCACGCCCTACCAGTCCTTCCGCACCAAAGACGGCCATCTCATCGTGGCCTGCGGCAACGACGGCCAGTTCCGCAAGCTCTGCGCGTGTCTCGGCCAGGGCCACTTGGTGAAGGACCCGCGCTACATCCGTATGGCCGACCGCAACATCAATCGCGAGCCGCTGATCGCCGAGCTCTCTGCGCTGTTCGTGACGGAGACCACCGCCCACTGGCTACAGGTGTTGGAGCGCAGCGAAGTGCCCAACGGCAGCATCAACACCTACGACAAGGTCTTCGAGCACCCGCAGGTCGTCGCACGCGAGTTGGAGGTGAAACAGCAGCACGCCCGAGGCGGCGAGATCACGACCGTCCGCAATCCCATCCGCCTGTCCGCCACTCCTGTCGAGTACCGGTATGCGCCACCCCTGCGCGCGCAGCACACGCAGGAAATCCTCTCCAGCGTGCTCGAGCTGTCGGCGGAGCGGGTGCAACAGCTGGCGACCGCCAAGGTCGTCGAAATCGCGAACAAAGACTGACCGAATCGATGTACTACTCCCTGACCGACGACCAGCGCCAGATCCAGGATCTGCTGCGTCGCGTGGCCCGCGAAAAGGTGGCCAAGCGCGCGGACGACATAGATCGCACTGCGGAATATCCGCACGACATGTATGCACTCCTGAAGGAGCTTGGGCTCTTTACCCTGCCGTTCCCGGTCGAATACGGCGGCACGGGCAGCATGCTGTCCGCCTGCATCGCCATCGAGGAACTGGCGCGCGTCTGCTACAACACCGCGTACCTGTTGCTGGTGCAGTGGGTTCCTTTCGGCGCCATCTTGCATGGAGGCTCCGAGGAGCAGAAGGAGTGGCTGCTGCCCGGCCTCGCCTCCGGCGAAATGCGCGGCGCGTTCTCCACGACGGAGGCCCAGAGCGGGTCCGACGTCAGCGGCATCCGTACCCGTGCCGTCAAGGTGCCCGGCGGCTACAAGATCAACGGCGCCAAGATTTGGTGCACGAACTCTGACCTCGCCGACTTCGTGCTGGTGGCCGCGAAGTACGAGCAGGACGGCAAGGACGGCATCAGTCTCTTCATCGTCGAAAAGGGCACGGCCGGTTTCACCGTTGGCAAGAAGGAAGAGAAGATCGGCGCGCGCGGCGTGCCCTCCTGCCCCTTGTTCCTGGACGACGTGTTCGTGCCGGAGAAGAACCTGGTGGGCGGCGGCTTCCGGGCCGTCATGGAGGCCTTCAACTCCAGCCGCCCGCTCATCGGCGCGCGCGGCGTCGGTCTCGCGCAGGGCGCGATCGACCACGCCACGGCCTTCGTGCAGGACCGCAAGGCTTTCGGCCAGCAGGTTTCCGACTTCCAGGGCATCCGCTGGATGCTGGCGGACATGGCAATCCAGACCGAGGCCGCGCGCAACCTGGTGTACCGCGCCGCGTCGCTGGTCGACCAGTCCGCGCCCGCCGTGGAACTGGCACCCATCGCCGCCATGGCCAAGTGCTTCGCCACCGACACGGCGATGAGGGTGGCCACAGATGCCGTGCAGCTGTTCGGCGCCGCGGGCGTGTCGGCCGAATACCCCATCAACCGCTACTTCCGCGACGCGAAGGTGCTGCAGATCATCGAAGGCACCAACCAGATCCAGCGGAACATCGTTGCCAACAGCCTGCTGGGCCGCGTCGCGCGCGCCCGCTGAATTCTTCACGAGGACAAACACATGAGCGCATCTGACATGCCCACTGTCGGCCTGGGTCTCTACTTCGAAGACCTACCCGTCGGCAAGAAATTCAAGACCTTGGGTCGCACCGTGATGGATGCCGACATCTGCGCGTTCTGCAATGTGATCCACATGACCGAGGTGCTGTTTACGGACATGGAGTTCGTGAAGCACGAGTCGGACATCAAGGGCCGCATCGCCCCTGGCGCCTTCATCTACGGCGTCGCGGAAGGCCTGCTGGCGCAATCGACGATGCAGAAGACCGGCTACGCCTTCCTGAACATGGAACTGACTGTGCACAGCCCGGTGTTCGCGGGCGACACCCTGCACGTCGAGTGCGAGGTGATCGAATCGCGCGCCTCCAAGAGCCGCCCTGGCCGGGCGCTGGTGCGCACCGCCAACAAGGTCATCAACCAAAAGGGCCAGGTGGTCCTGAGCTACACCCCGCTGCGCATGGTCAAGTGCAAGAGCGCTGCGGCCTGATCCTCAACCGTACATCCAGGAGCGAAGCATGAGAGGACTCAAAAATCGGGTCGTGGTAATTACAGGGGGCGCGGGCGGCATTGGCGCCGCCCTTTGCCGTCGCATGAGCGAAGAGGGCGGCAAGGTCGCCGTGTTCGACCTGAACAAGGATGCGGCCAGCGAGTTGGCGGCGGAGTTGAGCGCGCACGGCGTCGCGGCCCGCGCTTACGGCGTGGACATCAGCGACTATGCGCAGGTCCAGGCCGCGGTGGCCGACGTCGAGGCGAAATTGGGCCCGATCGAGGTTCTGGTAAACAACGCGGGCTGGGACCATGCCGCGCGCTTCATCGACACCAACCCGCAGTTGTGGCAGAAGCTCATCGCGATCAACCTGGTCGGGCCGCTGAACCTGCAGCACACGATCGTCAAGGGCATGATCGCCCGCGGCTACGGCCGCATCGTGAACGTGTCCTCCGATGCAGGCCGCGTCGGCTCCTCCGGAGAGTCCGTCTATTCGGCGTGCAAGGGAGGCATCATCTCCTTCTCCAAGACGCTGGCCCGTGAAGTGGCTCGGAAGCAGATCACGGTCAACGTGGTTTGCCCCGGCCCGACCGAAACCGCACTGTTCCGCGACTTCGCTGGGGAGGGCGAGTCCGGCGACAAGCTGCGTGGCGCACTCGCAAAGGCCATCCCTTTTGGCCGCCTGGGCCAGCCGGAGGACGTGGTGGGCGCCGTGTGCTTCCTGGCGTCCGACGAAGCCGCGTTCATCACTGGTCAGGTGCTGTCCGTCTCGGGCGGCCTGACCATGGCCGGCTGATCCCAAACAGCAAGGCATCGGGTGGAGACAAAAATGAAGTTGAAGTCCCTCGCAAAGACGGTAATTGCCGGCGCCTGCATCTGCATGGGCGTCCTGCACACGACGCAGGCGGAAGAGGCATATCCCAGCAAGCCCATCCGCCTGGTGCTGGGCTTTGCCGCCGGCGGCGGCACGGACGTGATCACCCGTGCACTCGCGCAGCGCATGGGCGAGATCCTCGGCCAGCAGGTCATCGTCGACAACAAGGCGGGCGCCAACGGCAACATCGCGGCCGAGGCCGTCGCCCGCGCGCCGGCCGACGGCTACACGCTGCTGTACAACACATCCTCGATCGCGATCAGCCCGGCGCTTTACCCCAAGCTCTCCTATGACGTGATCAAGGACCTGGTGCCCGTGAGCCAGACCGCCAACCTGCCAATCATCCTGGCAACGGCGAAGAACCTGAACGTGCGCACCGCGCAGGAATTCGTCGCCTACCTGAAGGCCAACCCAGGCAAGCTGAACTACGCGTCGGCGGGCAACGGCAACATCACGCATCTGTCCGCACTGCTGTTCCTGCAGGCCACCGGCACCGAGGCGACGCATGTGCCTTACCGCAGCGAAGCGCCGGCGATGACCGACCTAGCGGGCGGCCAAGTGTCGTTTTACTTGGGCACCGCACCGGGCGTGATACCGCTAATGAAGGACGGCCGCGTCAACGGCTTGGCGGTCAGCACGCTCAAGCGCATGGAGACGCAGCCAAACCTGCCCACCATGTCCGAGACCGTCGCCAAGGGCCTGGAACTGGGTGCCTGGTCGGGCATCATGGCGCCCGCCGGCACCAAGCCGGAGGTGATCAACAAGCTCAACGCGACGATCGAGGCCGCGCTGAAGGACAAGGCGCTGCTCGAGAAGTTTGCCCTTCAGGGCGCAGAGGCGCGCCACAGCACGCCGGCCCAGTACGGTGCCTTCATCCAGACCGAAGTCGTGCGCTGGTCCCAGATCATCCGGGCCAACAGTGTGAAGATGGACTGAGCGACCGGGGGCAGGCATGAGCAGCACCCGTTTGAACACCGCGCAGTTGCAGGGGGTCGTCGACCGCTCCCCCTTCAACCGCTGGCTCGGCATGAAGGTGGTCGCGGTCGACGAGCGCAGCGTCACGCTGCGCATCACCTGGCGGAAAGAACTGATCTCCAGCCCGGAGCGGCAGTCGACCCATGGCGGCGTGATCGCCGCGCTGGTCGACTGCAGTGCCGACTACGCGATCGCGGCGGCGCTGGGCCATGCGGTACCCACCATCGACCTGCACATCGACTATCACCGGGCCGCCACGCCGGGCGACCTGGTAGCCGAAGCGGCCATCACGCACCTCGGCTCCACCATGGGCGCGGCGAGCGCTCGGGTGACGGACGCGGAAGGCCGGCTTATCGCCAGCGGCCGCGGCCTCTACATGGTGGCGGCCAAACCCGCCAAGGCGTCCGAAGGCGCGGACTGAATCCAGAACCCAAGACCAAGGAGACATGCACATGAATAGCCCCAGACAACTGACCCGGTGGCTGGCGACGGCCGTGCTTGGACTTTCATCCATCGGCACGGCCCTTGCCCAGGGCCACTGGCCCACCCAGCCCATCAAGCTGGTCGTGCCCTTTGCCGCTGGCGGCGCGACCGACCAAGTGGCGCGCCTCATCGGTGCGAAAGTCGGCACCATGCTCGGTACTACCGTCATCGTGGACAACAAGCCAGGCGCCAACGGAAATGTCGGAGCCGACATGGTCGCCAAGGCCCCGGCCGACGGTTACACCTTCCTCCACACGACCTCGTCCCTCGCCTTCTCGGCCGCCTTCAGGCAGAAGGTCCCGTACGACCTGACGAAAGACCTGCAGCCGGTGTCGCTGGTGATCAACCAGCCGCTGCTGATCATGTCGAGCCTGAGTTCCGGCATCGTCGACGCGGCGACGCTGAAAGCCTACCTGCGCAAGAATGGCAACGACGTCAGCTACGCCTCCTCGGGCAACGGCAACCTGACGCACCTGGCGATGTACGTGGTGCTGAACTCGCTCGGCGTGCAGGCGACGCACATCCCCTACAAGGGCGGAGCGGCGGCCTTTCCCGACGTCATTGCCGGGCGCGTGGACCTGTTCGCGGACCCCATCAACTCCGCCTGGCCGTATGCCCGCGACAAGCGCGTGACCGCGCTCGCGGTCACGGGCGCGCAGCGCTCCGTGCTGGCGCCAAACGTTCCCACCGTCAGCGAGTCGCTGGTCCCCGGCTTCACCATGGGCGCCTGGCAGGCGCTGCTGGCGCCCGCGGCGACGCCGCCGGAGATCGTCGCCAAGGTGCGCAATGCCTACGTAGCGGCGCTGCAAGACCCGGAAGTGAAGGCCAAGCTGGCCGCGCAGGGCGCCGAGCCCGTCGGATCTTCCGGAGAAGAGCTCCGCGCCTTCATGGGCGCCGAGATCAAGCGCTGGGAGAAGGTGGTGCAGTCCTCGGGCATCAAGCTCGACTGAGTCCGCCACGGCCCGTCTCACACCCATTTCATCTGAAACGCCTTGCCATGGGACCCCTGCACGGAGTCAGGATTGTCGAACTCGCCGGGATCGGCCCCGCCCCGTTCGCGTCAATGCTGCTGGCGGACCTCGGCGCCACCGTCATTCGCGTGGACCGTCCGGTGCCGGCCAAGCTGGGCATCGAACGCCCGCTCAAATTCAACCTTCTGCTGCGCAACCGTCAGAACCTGGCGGTGGACCTCAAGAGCGACGCGGGGCGGGAGCTCGTGCTGGACCTGGTGGACAGGGCGGACGCCCTCATCGAAGGCTTCCGTCCCGGCGTGACCGAGCGCCTGGGTCTGGGGCCGGACGCTTGCTTCGCCCGCAATACGCGCCTGGTATACGGGCGGATGACCGGCTGGGGCCAGGCCGGTCCCCTGGCGCAGGCCGCGGGGCACGACCTGAACTACATCGCCGTGACCGGCGTGCTGGCGTGGATCGGCCGGCAGGGACAGGCGCCTTTGCCGCCGCTCAACATGGTCGGCGACTTCGGTGGCGGCGGCCTCTACCTTGCGCTCGGGGTGGTCGCGGCGCTGCTGGAGGCGCGCGGCTCGGGCAAGGGTCAGGTGGTCGACGCGGCGATCGTCGACGGCGCTGCGTCGCTCGCGACCTCGCTGTTCGGCCTGCATGGCGCGGGGCTCCTCGGCGAACGCGGCACCAATATCCTCGATGGTGGCGCGCCCTTCTACGACACGTACCGCTGCAGCGACGGCAAGTACATCTGTGTCGCGCCCATAGAGCCGAAGTTCTACGCGGAGCTATGCCGCCTGATCGGCTCGTCGGTCGAGGAGATCGGCCCGCAGGACGACAAGGCCGCTTGGAGCGCCGCCAAGGAGAAGCTCCAGCGCATCTTCGCGACCCGCACGCGCGACCAGTGGTGCGCGCTGCTGGAAGGCAGCGATGCCTGCTTCTCACCCGTGCTCGACGCGGCGGAGGCGGCGCGGCACCCACACCTGCAGGAACGCGGAACCTTCGTTGAGGTGGATGGCGTGCAACAACCTGCGCCTGCACCCCGCTTCTCACGCAGTACGCCAAAGGCACCGCGGCCGCCGGAACATCCCAGCACGGAGGGTAGCCTCGCGGCCCTGCGCGACTGGCTCGGCGAAGACGCTGCGCGCCGCTGGTCGGAGCAACTTGCCGGCCGCGCCGCGTAGGCCCGGTCAGGCGTTCTTGCCCGGGCTGTGCGTGCGCGCGTTGGACAGAGCCTGCGAGGCCCGTGCAGTGACATCGAGTACGAGCTCGCGCATCTGTGGCAGCGACTTCAGCATGCGGCCCAGCGGCGCCGCCACCAGCAGCGCGTGCGTCGGGCGGCCCTGCGAGTCGATGATCGGCGCCGCGATTCCCGCGGCTCCATCCACGGCTTGACTAAGGCTTACGGCGCAGCCTTCCTTCTCAATCCTGTCCAGATCTGCACGAAGTTGATCCGCCTCTATCACCACATCGCCCAAAGGACTCTGGAAAGGTCCTGCCGCCAAGAAGGAAGCGACCCATTCAGGTTCCTGGTGGGCCAGCAATGCACGGCCGGCCGCGGACACGAACAGGGGCCGGACCGCGCCGACGCCCACCGCGTAGCGCACGGCCTGCTTGCTCTGGATCGCGTCGACGTAGGTGACGACGCGATGTTCGCGATCGATAGCGGTGAGGTAGACGCTCTCGTTGCTGCGGTCGGCGAGCTCCTGCAGGAACACGCGCGCCAGACTCGGGTACGAATGCCCCGCCAGGACTTTCATCGACAGTTGCAGGATCGCAGGGCCCAGGCGGTAGTGGCCCGCCAAGTGCACCAGGTACTCCGATGCCACCAGCGGACGCAGCAGCGACAGCAGGCTGCTCTTGGGCGAGTCGAGGGCCACGCTCAGTTCGGTCAGGGTCAGGCCTTCGTCCATCTTCGCGAGCTTCTCAAAAATGTTGAGCACGCGCACCAGGGAGCGGGGCCCCGCCTCGACAGCCTTGTGGGAGCTGGAATCGTCCGGTTCGGTGCGTTGGATCATGGGGCAGGAGAGGAGGGGTGCAACGATTCTATCGGCCACACCGCAGCGATAGCGACAGGAAGTGAAGACCATCATGAAGAGCCCGGAAGAGATCAACTGCGTGTGCGTGCTCGGGGAGGGCCGGCAGGGTGCGTTCGTGCGGAGGAAGGCGCTCGCCGACACTACGCCGGGCGCGGTAACAGTGCAGGTAGCGTACGCGGGCCTCAACTACAAGGACGCGTTGGCGACAGAGCCCGAAGCCAGGGTGATCCGCAACTACCCGCGGATCGCCGGCAGCGACTTCTCCGGCGTCGTCGTCGAATCCGCGGACCCCGCATTCGCGCCCGGGGACAAGGTGTTCTCGTGCGCCAATGGCATTGGCGTGGAGCGTGATGGTGGATTCGCAGATTACGTGCGGGTGGACCGCGACCACCTGCGCCACCTGCCCGCGAGCCTGTCAACCTTCGAGATTGCAGCGCTAGGCGTTGCCGGGATCACGGCCGCTCTGTCGGTCCACCTGCTCGAGGACCAAGGCCTGGTGCCTGGCGCGGGGCCGGTGCTGGTGACGGGCGCCACCGGCGGCGTGGGCACCATGGCGATCGAGATGCTGGCGCGGCGTGGCCACAGGGTCGTTGCGCTCACGGGCAAGGCCAGCCAGGAACTGGTGCTGCGAGAACTCGGCGCATGCGAGGTCATCACCAGGCTGCCGGCGGAGGGGACGCCAAAACCCCTCGCTCCCGCGGCCTGGGCCGGTGCGATCGACACCGTCGGCGGCGAAACGTTTGACGGGCTGATCCGGAGCATGAAGCCCAAGGCCTGCATCGCGAGCGTCGGCAATGCGGCCGGCAATGCGCTGGTGTCCAACCTGTTGCCTTTCATCTTGCGCGGCGTGCGGATCGTGGGCGTGAACCTGACGGAATACGCGCCGCTCACCGAGGTGCTGCTGGCACGGCTCTCCGACGAGATGAAGCCTACGCGCGCCATCGGCCTGACCCAGGTCGTTGGCATGAACGAAGTCCCGCGGATGCTGCAAGCCATGCTCCGGCGGGAAATTACCGGGCGTATCGTGATGCGCCCGCAGCAATCCAAACCATGAGGAAGTCCGAAGAATGGGCGTTCACCTGAAGATGCATGGCGACCTGGCCGTTATGACCCTGGACCGCCAGGAGGCGATGAATGCCTTGAACGCCGAGATGATTGGTCGCATCGCGGCAGCGATCGACGCCGCCGCAGCCGCTTCGCCCCGCGCCCTTCTAGTGACCGGCGCCGGCGGGAAGGCCTTCTGTGCCGGCGCTGACGTCAAAGAATTGCTGGGCCAGGACGGTGACCAGCAGGGCGAGAACGCCCGCCGCGGGCAGGCCGCCTTCACCAAGCTGGACCGCCTGGCGTTTCCCTCCTTGGCCGTCATCCGCGGCGTCGCCCTCGGCGGGGGGCTGGAACTGGCCATGGCCTGCTCGTTCCGCATCGCTGCGCCCGGCACCAAGCTCGGCCTGCCGGAGCTCAGGCTGGGACTCTTACCTGGCTACGGTGGAACTCAGCGCCTGCCCCGGATTGTCGGTGCCGCGCGCGCGCTCGAGCTGATCGCAAGCGGCCGCCTGGTGGACGCGGAAGAAGCGCTGGCCATAGGCCTGGTCCACCAAGTCAGAGCGATCACCGATCCGGTGCAGGCCGGCGAGGAGTTCCTGGCGCGTTTCGGCGAGCGCCAGCCCGCCGCCTTCCGCTTCGCCCGCGACGCCGTTGCCCAGGCGCAGGTCCTGCCGCTCGCCGAGGGTCTCGAACTGGAAGCGCGCCTGTTCTCGCAGGTTTCGCAGACTGAGGACGCCGCTGAAGGCATGCGCGCATTCATCGAGAAGCGCAAGCCGCGATTCGTGGGTCGCTGAACCCCCGGACAAGGCCATGTCTGACTACTGGTACCTGCTGCGACCAGCGCGCATCGCCGGCACCGTGCCGCCCAACCGAATGGGCATGGGCGCGATGGACACGCGGCTCGAGACCATGGATGCTGGATTCATTGCTGCTGGATGCGCACCAACACACGGCACTGTTCTGCTCGGCCATGGGGCAGCCGCGGTTGTTGACGGTCAGCCGCGCTCTCAGGCGTGCAGCCCTGCCCAAGGTGTCGGACCTGGAACCACGCGAGCCGAGCTGTTGCTAAGTGCACAAGAAAGCGGGTCATCTTCTGCACGTCGACACCCCGATGCTCGGCCATATCGAGCGACCCAGTCACCGGGTCGTGGGTAAGCGCAAGGACGCTATGGACGGGCCGGCTGGAAGTTCCTGTTTATGGCGGTGAGCGATCAAGCACAGGAATATTGCCTGCATATGGCGAGGATCCCAATCTGATCCCGAGTTGTCTGCTTCTTGCTGAAATTGAAGACGCCGCCACCGCGGCTTTTTCTTTTCGCCGATCGCTCAGGTCCTCGCCGCCTGCCCGTGGACCCATGCCAGGAAGGCCTCGACCGTCGGCCGCTTGGAGTGCCGCGCCGGGTAGACCGCGAAGTGCGCCTTCACCTTGATGCAGGGCGCCATGCCGAAGACCGGTTGCAGAAGGCCCTCGCGGATGTGCTTGCCGGCCATGACGGCGCTCTCGAGCGCGACGCCCAGGCCCTGCGCCGCCGCGTCCAGCGACATCTGCGCGCGGTCGAAGCGCACGCTGAAGCGCTCCGGCGCGCGCCGGTTGGTGTGCGCGCGGAACCAGTCCGACCACTGCACCACGCTGACGTTGCTCTGGATCAGGGTCGCCTCCAGCAGCTGTTCGGGCCGCGTCAATTCCTTCTCTGCGATGTAGGCGGCGCTGGCGAGCGGAACGATGGGCTCCTCGAACAGGGGCTCGATCACCAGGTCGCCCCAGTTGGGCACGCCGTAGCGGATGTCGATGTCCGCCTGCCCCAGCGCAAAGTCGCTGTGGGTGTGGGCCGCTGACAGGTTCAGCGCGATCTCCGGGTGGGCGAGGGCGAATTCGCGCAGCCGCGGCATGAGCCACAGCGTGGCCAGGCTGGGTGCGCAATGCACGTACAGGCTGTTGCTCACGCCCTGGCGCATGTCGTCGGTGGCCGAGCCCAGGGCCTGGATGGCGCCGCCGACGCGCGACAAATAGCGCTCGCCCGCCGCGCTCAGGCGCACGCCGTGGGCGCTTCGCTCGAACAGGCGGGTGGACAGGAAGTCCTCGAGCCGGGCGATCTGGTGGCTGATGGCGGAGGCCGTCACATGCAGCTCGGCCGCCGCCAGGGCAAAGCTGCGGCGACGCGCGACGGCCTCGAAGGCCTGCAGGTTCGAAATGGGCGGAATGGCAGCCATAGGGTCAACCCCTGCGTCAGTTGAAACGGCGTCATCTTAGGTTGAGAAGACATCGCTTGAGCTCATGCCGCTTCGCGGCGACCATGCGGGCCATTCGACGCCGACGACAAGGCGCCTGTGCCACCCTTGCGATGCGCGTCTGCCACGCCTGCAGGGGCCGGCATCACGACATGGAGACTTCATCTTGCTTCGTTCGCCGCCCCCTGCCTGCCGCGCGCCTGCGTGCCTTCGCCGGACGGCCCCCGTGGGCCGTCTGGACGCGCGTGGCCGCAGCCGCAGACCCGTCTGAGCCGGCATGCGCAGAGAAACCGCCATGACCTCCAGCGCCCTCGTCGTCGCCCGCGGCATCCGTAAGAGCTTCGGGCCAACCCAGGTCCTCAAGGGGGTGGACTTCGCCATTCACGCCGGTGAAATCCACGCCCTGCTGGGCGGCAACGGTGCCGGCAAGTCCACCCTCATCAAGATCCTCACCGGCATCGTGCCGCGCGACAGCGGCGACCTGTCGCTCGACGGCCAGCCGCGCTCGCTGGACAACGTCCACAAGGCCGCGAGCACGCTGGTGGCCGTGGTCCACCAGGAAATGGCGCTGCTGCCGCACCTCAGCGTGGCCGAGAACATCGCGCTGCCGCAGGCGCGGCGCGCACTGGCGGTGGTCGATGCCGCTGCCGTGCGTGCCAAGGCCCTGGACGCGCTGACGCTCATCGACGAGGAATTCGCGCACCGCGCCCTGGACCAGGCCGTGGCGCGCCTGAGCCTGCACGAGCGCCAGCTCGTCGAGATCGCACGCACGCTGGCCTCGGGCGCACGGCTGCTGTTCCTGGACGAGCCCACCGCCAATCTCACCGCCGCGGAATCGCAGCGCTTGTTCGAGGTGCTGCGGCGGCTGGTGCAGGTCCGGCGCATCGGCGTCGTCTTCGTCTCGCACCGCATGCGCGAGATCCGCGAGATCGCCCATGTCTGCAGCATCCTGCGCAATGGCACGACCGTGGTCGACCGCCTGCCCCTGGACCAGTTGACTGACGCGGACATCGTCGAGCGCATGGGCCAGGGCGACGCGGCGCGTGCGCCGCATGCGGTGACCCTTGGCGTGCGCGCGCCGGTCGAGGCCAAGGACGCGGTCCGCCTGGAATGCGAAGCCATGAAGGTGCACATCGCGCCGGGCAGCGTGCTCGGCCTGGCGGGTGCGCCAGCGGGCCCGTCGGCCCTGATCGACCAGCTGGTCGGCGCCGCCGGCGCCCGGGGCCGCTGGCACCTGGCCGTGCGCGACCGGGTGCTGGACACGCGCTCGCCGCGCAAGGCGCTGGCCGCCGGCGTGGGCTACGTGTCGGGCGACCGGGCCAACAAGGGGCTGTTGCTGAGCCTGCCGATCATCGACAACCTGATGGCGTCCCGGCGCGTGCGGCAGGGTGACATCTGGGTGCGCGCGGCCGAGCAGGTGGAGGCCCAGCGCCTCATGGACGGCCTGTCCGTGAAGGGCCACCTGTGGCAGCTGCCGAGCGCCCTGTCGGGCGGCACGCAGCAGAAGCTGCTGATCGCGCGATGGACGCAGCTCGCCCCGTCGGTGCTGGTGCTGGAGGAGCCGACGCGCGGCGTGGACATCGGCACCAAGAAGGAGATCTATGCGCAGATCCGCGCGCTGGCCGCGCACGGCACGACCGTCATCTGGTGGTCCACCGAGAACGTCGAGCTCAAGGAGGTGTGCGACCTCGCGCTCGCCTTCGATCCCGACGGCCAGCCCACCGCGCTGCTCGCGCACGAAGAGCTGACCGAAGAGCGCCTGGCCGATGCCACCGGCATGGCCGCCTGAACAACCCTGGAGACACCGACATGAGTTCCCTGCTGGGCAGCACGCCCCATCCGCCGCGCGCCGCGGCGTCATCGCCCTGGCGCGCGGTCGCCAGCTACCGCACCGAGATCGCCATCGCCGCGGCCATCGTGCTGCTCGAACTGTTCGTCGGCGCCCTCATTCCGGCGGCCCTGAGCTGGGGCAACTTCGCCAACGTGATGCAGGCCGCCGCGCCCCTGGTCATCATGGCCATCGGCGTGCTGCTGGTGGTGGTGACCGGCGGCATCGACCTGTCGGTGGGCTCGGTGTTCTCGCTGGCCGGCATGGTGACCGCACTGGCGATGTCGCAGGGCCTGGGCGCTGTGGGCTCCAGCATCGCCGGCCTGTCGGTGGGGGTGGTGTTCGGCGCCATCAACGGCTTCCTGGTGGCCTGGGTGGGGCTGGCGCCCTTCGTGGTCACGCTGATCACCTACGCGGTGGCGGCCAGCCTGGCCTTCATCGTCACCAACGGCCATTCGATGCCGGTGCCGGAGCCGGACTACTGGTTGCTGAACGCGGGCAGCCTGGTGCCCGGCCTGGTGAACCATGTGCTGTACTGCATCGTGCTGCTGGTGGCCGTGGAGTTCGGCCTCAAGAAGGTGGTGGCCGGGCGCTGGCTCTACGCGGTGGGCAGCAGCAGCCAGGCCGCCGGTCTGCTCGGCATTCCGGTGCGCGGCGTGCGCATGATGGCGTACATCGCCTCGGGCCTGCTGGCCGCCTTCAGCGCGCTCATCAGCATCTCGTACATCAGCAATGCCGAGGCCACGGCCGGCTCGCCCCTGATGCTGCAGGCCATCGCGGCCGTGGTGATCGGCGGCGCCAGCCTGGCCGGCGGCACGGGCTCCGCCGTGGGCGCCATGCTGGGCGCACTGATGATCACCGTGATCCAGAACGGCGTGAACCTGATCGGCATCAACAGCTTCTGGCAGGGCACGGTCACCGGCCTGGTCATCCTGGCCGCGGCGTTGATCGATCGCTTCAGCAAGCAACGGCGCTAGGCGCCGCCCTCGCGCCCGCTCGCCGGTTCCTCGCAGCCGCCTCTTTTTTCACCCCAAGGAGACATCCCATGACAACCCGTTCCCTCTCGACGCTCGCACGGCTCGCGGGCAGCTGCACGCTGGCCCTGGCTGGCGCCGTGGCCCTCGCTCCCGCGGCGCAGGCGCAGGACAAGAAGCTCACCGTGGCCTACATCGCGCCGTCGCTGGACATCAGCTACTGGCAATGGGTGGGCTACGGCGTCAAGACCAAGGCGGCCGAGCTGGGCATGAACTATGTCGAATACACCAGCGAGAACTCGCCGGCCAAGCAGATGGACAACATCCGCACCGCCGTGACCAAGGGCGTCGATGCCATCGTCATCGGGCCGGTCAACTCCACCGGCACGCCGCCGGTCCTCGCCTTCCTGAAGGACAAGAAGGTGCCCATCGCCTTCGCCGGCATCGGGCCCCAGGCCGGCCAGACCGACTACGTCTCGGCCGTGACGGCCAACAACTACGACACGGGCAAGGCGCAGGGCAGCTTCGTGTGCAAGCTGGCCAAGGAGCGTGGCGGCAACAAGGTCGGCATGCTGTCGCTGCCGCAGGACCGCGAGAACGCGCAGAAGTACCTCAAGGGCGCGACCGAGTCCTTCAAGGCAGACGGCTGCGACCTGGTCCAGATGCTGCAGACGCGCGGCCTGACGGTGAACGAGGCCGTGGCCCAGGCCAATGACCTGCTGACCGCCCACCCCGACGTCAAGGCCATCTACGGCATGTACGACGAGGCCGGCACCGGCGCCGCCAAGGCACTGCAGACGCGCAACCTGGTCGGCAAGGTGGCCGTGGTGACGGCCGACGGCAGCCCCACCACCATCAAGCTGCTGCGCGAAGGCGCGATCCAGGGCATCTTCCTGCAGGAGGCCGGCGGCCAGGGCATCGACGCCACGGAGCAGGTGTACAACGCCCTCAAGGGCAAGCCGACAAAGAAGGAGTTGGCTTTGGTGATGCCGTTGGTCACGAGCGAGACCATCACCGACCCGGCGGTGCAGGCCACGGTCAAGCGGGTGTATCCGCCTTCGGCCGGCGCCTACTGAGCCACGGCCTGTCCTTTCGTACCCCGCCCCTCGGGGCGGGGTTGGCCTTTTCTCATTTCTTCTTCGTAGTCTCCCCATGGCTTCAGGAATCTTCGCTTCGAACGTCGGCGCACCGGAAGGGCCCGTCTCTTTGCCCGACGGCGCCATGTATGTGACCGAGATGTCCAACGCGACGCTCAACGTGACGCACCTGAGTGCGAACGGCGAGCGCCGTGTGGTGCGCAACACGCAGGGCCGGCCCAATGGCCTGGCCATCGACGGCGACGGCCTGCTCTGGGTCGCCGAGGCCGGCCTGCGCGCGCTGCTGTGCATCGACCCGGACGGGCGCGAGGTCAAGCGCCTGGAGGGCGACGACACGCACGGGCGCTTCTACTTCCCCAACGACCTGGCCTTCGGGCCGGACGGGCATCTCTACATGACCGACTCCGGCATGGCGATGACGGACTTCCTCGAGGGCCAGGACTTCGCCGAGGGCTTCATGGACTTCGCCTGGGACGGCCGGGTGTACGACATCGATCCCCGCACGATGAAGATCGTGCGCGTCATCGACCGAGGCATCCGCTTCACCAACGGCATCGCCTTCGGACCCGGCGACGCGCTGTATGCCAATGCCTCATTCACCGGCGAGGTGTACCGCTACGACGTGTTCGGCAGTGCGCCAGCGCGGCGCGAGCTGTTCGGCAACGTGCTGCAGCCGGACGACCAGCCCGGCTTCAAGGGCCCCGACGGCATGAAGTTCGGCGCCGACGGTCGCTGCTACTGCACCGTGTACGCGCAGAAGAACGTGACGGTGCTCGGCACCGACGGGCGCGTGGCCGAGCGGCTGGCGCTCGATGGCGCCTGCCCCACCAACCTGTGCTTCGCCCAGGGTGAGCGGCGGATCCTGGTGACGGAAGTCTCCAAGGGCCAGGTTGAATGGGTGGACGTGCCTTGCGAAGGCGCGCCGCTGTTCTACCCCCGGACGCTCTAGTTTCGCAGGCGGGCGTTTCGGCCCGCCTTTCCTGCTCTTCGATGCCGGCCTCAAGCCGCGCCCGGCGCACCCTTTTGTGCGCCGGGCTTTTCGTCGTCTCACGACCCTGCGCCCGCCATGGCGGATGCGCCGAAGCGCCCACGCAGAGTGGCATTCCGCGGCCTAGGGTTCGCCCGGTGATCAGGTGAAGAACCGTCATCCTTCGATGATCAATCATCGTTTGCCTTCATCCTGAACGCCGCCGAACATCGCCGCCATCGACTCGACCCAACCCGTGCGTTTGCACGCAGATCACGAACGGGCCCCGCGCCCGACTTCCCCTTCAAGGAGACCGACAACATGCTGCTCGAAAACAAGGTTGCCCTCATCACCGGCGGTGCCGGGGTCAATGGCCTCGGCTTCGCCACGGCGCGCGAAATGGCCGCGCAGGGCGCGCGCGTCGTCATCATGGACCTGGCCCGCGCCGAGCCCGAGTCCGCCGCCGCCCGCCTGGGCGAGGGCCACCTCGGCGTCGTCGGCGACGTGACCGACAAGGCCGCCTGCGAGGCCGCCGCCGCAGCGGCGCTGAAGGCCTTCGGCCGCATCGACGTCCTCGTCAACAACGCCGGCATCACCCAGCCGGTGAAGACACTGGACATCACCGGGACCGACTACGACCGCATCCTGGACGTGAGCCTGCGCGGCACGATGTACATGTCGCAGGCGGTGCTCCCGGCCATGCGCCGCCAGAAGTCCGGCGCCATCGTCTGCATCTCGTCGGTGTCGGCCCAGCGCGGCGGCGGCATCTTCGGCGGGCCGCACTACTCGGCCGCCAAGGCCGGCGTGCTCGGCCTGGCCCGCGCCATGGCCCGCGAGTTCGGCATCGAAGGCATCCGCGTCAACTGCATTGCGCCCGGGCTGATCGAGACCGACATCACCCAGGGCAAGCTGAGCCCGGAACGCAAGAAGGAGATCGAGGACACGATCCCGCTCGCCCGCCTGGGCCGTGCCGCCGACGTGGCGGGCGCCTGCGTCTTCCTCGCCAGCGACCTGGGGGCGTACTGCACCGGCATCACGCTGGACGTGAACGGCGGCATGCTGATCCACTGACCGGCGTCGCGCCCCGTCTTCTTCCCCCGCTCCCATCTTCCCGCCGCATGCCGCGGTGCGTCCGCATGCCGGCCGCGCCCCCGCTGTCTTGCGGCCACCATCGAGAACCTTCATGTCCGACCTGACGAACAACTTGCGCGAGCGGGCCTACCGCATCCGCCGCTACGCCCTGCGCATGGGCGAGGTGCAGGGGCAGGGCTACATCGGCCAGGCCCTGGGCTGGGCCGATGTGCTGGCGGTGGCCTATGGCCATGCCATGAACCTGCGCCCCGACGATCCGGAATGGGAGGGCCGCGATCGCTTCCTGCTGTCGCACGGCCACTACGCCATCGCCCACTACGCCGCCCTCATCGAGGCCGGCGTCATCGACGAGGCCGAACTCGAGACCTACGGCAGCGACGACAGCCGCCTTCCCATGTCCGGCATGGCCACGTATACGCCCGGCATGGAGATCTCCGGCGGCTCTCTCGGCCAGGGCCTGGTCATCGGCGTGGGCATGGCCCTGGGCCTCAAGCAGAAGCGCAACCCCGCCTTCGTCTACAACAGCATGAGCGACGGCGAGCTCGACGAGGGCTCCACCTGGGAGGCCGCCATGGCCGCCGCCCACCACCGCCTGGACAACCTGATCTGCTTGGTCGACATCAACAACCAGCAGGCCGACGGCCCTTCCAGCAAGGTGCTGGGCTTCGAGCCGCTGGCCGACAAGTGGGCTGCTTTCGGTTGGCATGTGCAGCGCGTCAACGGCAACGACCTGCCCGCCGTGCTCGCCGCCTTCGACACCGCCCGGGGGCTCGCCGAGGCCAAGCCCCGGGTCATCCTCTTCGACACGCTCATGGGCAAGGGCGTGCCCTTTCTGGAGCAGCGCGAGAAGAACCACTTCATCCGCGTCGATCCGCCGGAGTGGCAGCAGGCGCTGTCCATCCTGGACGCCGGCCGTCCCACCCCCGCCACCGAAGGAGCCGCAGCATGAGCCAGGCCGTCGCAGAGAAGAAGCCCCGGCTGACCACGTCGGCCATGATCGCCTCCATCGCCTCGGAGGGCCAGCGGACCCGGGCGGCCCCCTTCGGCAAGGCCCTGGTCGAATACGCCGCCAGCCGCCCCGAGGTGGTCGGCATGACCGCCGACCTGGCCAAGTACACCGACCTGCACCTGTTCGCCCAGGCCTACCCGGAGCGCTTCTTCCAGATGGGCATGGCCGAGCAACTGCTGATGGGCGCAGCGGGCGGCCTGGCCAAGGAAGGCCGCGTGCCCTTCGCCACCACCTATGCCGTGTTCGGCACGCGCCGCGCCTATGACTTCATCCACCAGGTGATCGCGGAAGAAAACCTGAACGTGAAGATCTGCTGCGCCCTGCCGGGCCTGACCACCGGCTACGGCCCCAGCCACCAGGCCACCGAGGACCTGGCCATGATGCGCGGCGTGCCGGGCCTGACCATCGTCGACCCCTGCGATGCGCTGGACATCGAGCAGGCGGTGCCGCAGATCGCCGAGCACCCGGGCCCCGTGTACATGCGCCTGCTGCGCGGCCAGGTGCCGCTCGTGCTGGACGAAATCGAGGGCTACCGCTTCGAGCTGGGCAAGGCCAAGATGCTGCGCGAAGGCGCGGACGTGCTGGTGATCTCCAGCGGCATCCTGACCATGCGCGCGCTGGAAGTGGCGGCCGACCTGCAGCGCGACAACGTGGGCGTGGCGGTGCTGCACTGCCCGACGATCAAGCCGCTGGACGAAGCCACCATCGTGGCGGCCGTGGGTGCCCGGCCCCGCCTGGTGGTGGTGGCCGAGAACCATTCGGTGATCGGCGGCCTGGGCGAGGCGGTGGCGTCGGCCCTGCTGCGCCATCGCGTGCAGCCGGCCGGCTTCCATCTCGCCGGACTGCCCGACGCCTTCCTCAACGCCGGTGCGCTGCCCACGCTCCACGACCGCTACGGCATCAGCCGCGAGGTGCTGGGCCAGCGTATCCGTCGCTGGCTGGCTCATGACTGACGCGCTCGTCGGGCCGCAATCGGTTATTCCCACAACGTCGGGGACGCAGGGGGTCGGCACGGCCCGCTGCGTTCGGAACGTTTTTCACGTCATCGGAGGCGGCAGCCGGAACCAACCTCGCGGTCGGAATCGCACCTGGGTCGTGTTTGCCTGCGGCGAACGTCGTGCACGACGACCTTCATGCGGTCCAGTCGTCTTCAGTGCCACCTTCATTGAAAGGGGCGGCGGCAGGAGCCGCCTGCACTGACACATCAGGCGTAGCCCAGCAGCGAATCCCACACGGCAAGCTGAGACAGCTTGGGCACCTCGCCCGCGGTGAACGCGCTGCCGCCGGCGTCGCCGATGGTGAGGGCTGAGCCGGTGCGGGGCGTGTATTGGCGCCACGGACTGTCGGCAGGCAACCGGCTGCTGCCTTCTTGAGCGAAGCTACGCAGGGCTGCCATGATGTTCTGCGACAGTGATGTTTCGGCGGCCGTCGCGCCCACCTTGTCGCGGTAGGCATCCAGGCCGAACGTGCCGAAAAGCAGGGGCAGCTCTGCGCAGTGAGGTACCCCTCGGCCGGGCGCCAGAATGGCATGGGAGTAAGTTGCATAGCTCACGCTGCCGCCCTGTGCTGCGATGCGACCGGCGTAGCGAACGCCGAAGTTGCGCAATACGCGGTCACCGTAGATTTCTATCCACAGGTCGCCGTACGCGCTGGAGCGGCCCTCCTGTGCAGCCGCCTGCGCATAGGCGTCGATGACCAGATTGGCGTTGGCGGTGGAGCCGGCAACCTGGGGCACGACAAGGGCCAGCAACTGGTCCCGCGTCGTCGGCAACGCAGGCGTCAGGCGGCTGTTGGTTTTTGGATCGATGGCGTCCAGAAAGAAGGAGCCTTCGGTCAGCGTGTTCATGAAGACGGCCGGAAGGTTCTGCGGCCAGGCAGTGCGGGTCCAGTCGGACAGGCAGGAGATACCGTCCACGATGGGCGCGTTACGAGGCCCGAAGCCTGAGCGGATTCCGGCCGGCAGGGGCTGGCCGTTGAGCGCGGCCTCTGCCTGGAACAGCTGGGTGGCGTCCACGCTGCGTAGACCGCGCGGCGTGGTGTTCAATGACTTCGCCAGCGCCTCGGTGTACGTGGCTGCATCCGCCAAGGTGAAAGCCGAAGGGGCGGGCAGACCGGCTGGGCTGAGCAGCACCACCTTCTGGAAGCAGGCGCGTGCCGAGGGGTTCTGGGCCAGGATGGCGCAACTGGTCGCCCCGGCAGATTGGCCTACCAGGCACACGCGCTGCGCATCGCCGCCGAAGGCTGCGACGTTCTGGCGTACCCACTGCAGCGCGGCGATCTGATCCTGCAACTGCCAGTTGGCTTGGCTGCCGGTGTCGGCATCGGCCAGATCCGGGTGCGAAATGGCGCCCAGGCCACCCACGCGGAAGTTGATCGTCACCACCACGAGGCCCCGCCGCGCGAGTGCCTCGCCGTCCATCAGCGGCATGCTGGTCGCACCGGTGCGCCAGGCGCCGCCGTGCAGCCAGACGATCACCGGAAACGGGCCGCTGCGCTCGGCGGGGGCCCAGACGTTGAGGCTCAGGCAGTCCTCGGCCATACGCTCGGGCGTCGTGTAGATCCACGACACATACGGAGGGATGGTCTGAAGACTGGCGGCTCCGAAGCGGGTCGCATCGCGCACGCCGGCGCTCGCCTGAAAGGCTTTAGGCGAGGCGAGCCGCAATGCGCCGACAGGTGCCTGCGCGTAGGGAATCCCGAGGAATGACTGGATGGCACCGTCCGGGCTGCGGGCGCCCTGCAGGCGGCCTGAGGTGGTGTCTGCCACGGGGGCTGCGGCCGGGGCGGGCGC
>NZ_LDSL01000004.1 GCF_001476815.1 Pseudacidovorax intermedius
CACCGGCCATGTCGGCCAGCCGCTGCGGTCGCTGCTCGACGCCGTGCCTGCCTGGCGGGCCTGGACGCTGTGCGACCGGCCGCCGCTGACCGGTCCGCAGGAGATGGTGGACGGCCGCGTGGCGCTGCTGGGCGATGCGGCGCATCCCATGCTGCCCTACCTGGCGCAAGGCGCCGGCATGGCGATCGAGGATGCCGTGGCCCTAGTGGCGCAGCTCGACGGCCGCACGCCGGCCGAGGTGCCCCATGCCTTGGCGCGCTATGCCCAGGCGCGCTGGGCGCGCAATGCGCAGGTGCAGGCCCGGGCGCGGCGCAACGGCCGCATCTTTCACCTCGGCGGCCCCGTGCGGTGGGGCCGCGACCTGGCGATGCGCTTCGCCGGCCCGGCCTTGATGGACCAGCCCTGGCTCTACGCCGGCTGAGCGCCGGCCCGGACGCTCACAGCTCCGTTCGCAGCGTCCAGAGCTCCGGGAACAGCACCACGTCCAGCATCTTGCGCAGATAGCTCACGCCGCCGGTGCCGCCCGTGCCGCGCTTGAAGCCGATCACGCGCTCCACCGTGGTCACGTGCCGGAAGCGCCAGAGGCGGAAGGCGTCCTCGATGTCGGTGAGCTTCTCGCCCAGCTGATACAGGTCCCAGTGCGCCTTGGGGTCGCGGTACACCGTGAGCCAGGCCTGCTTGACGCCTTCGCTGGCGGCATAGGGCTGCGTCCAGTCGCGCGCCAGCCGGTCGGCCGGAATGGGCAGGCCTTCGCGCGCCATCAGTCGCAGCGCCTCGTCGTAGAGCGACGGGCTGCGCCAGGCCGCCTCCACCATCGCGAGCAGGTGGGGCCGGTGGGCATGCGGCTTGAGCATGGCGGCGTTCTTGTTGCCCAGGGCGAATTCGATGCAGCGGTACTGCGCGCTCTGGAAGCCGCTGGAATTGGCCAGGTAGGGCCGCATGGCCGTGTACTCGGTCGGCGTCATGGTCGACAGCACGGTCCAGGCGCCCACCAGCTGTTCCATGATGCGCGTGACCCGGGCCAGCATCTTGAAGGCCTGCGGCCGGGTGTCTTCCGCCGGGTTGGCAATGGCGGCGGTGGCGGCCGTCAGCTCGTGCAGCATG
Organism: Pseudacidovorax intermedius; assembly: GCF_001476815.1. Lineage (GTDB taxonomy): Bacteria > Pseudomonadota > Gammaproteobacteria > Burkholderiales > Burkholderiaceae_C > Xenophilus > Xenophilus intermedius_A. The sequence continues at coordinate 1,105 of NZ_LDSL01000004.1, forward strand.
AGCTTCATCCACAGCTCGCTGGTCTGGTGCTGCACGATGAACAGCAGTTCGTCGTGCGTGGGCGACAGCGGATGCTGGGCGCCGAGGATCTCGTCCAGGTGCAGGTAGTCGCCATAGCTCATCGACTGGCTGAAGTCGAGCTGGGCTTTCTCTTCGTGGACGATCTGTTCGGGCAGTGCTCCGCCCTCCGCCTGGCCGGCGGATGTCGAGGGATTCATCGCAGGGCTCCTGGGAGGGGTGAGGGTCAGTCCAGCACGGCGGCCATGGCCTGGGCCACGTAGGCGACGTTCCTGGTCGACAGGCCGGCGATGCACATGCGGCCCGAGCGGACCAGGTATACCGCATGCTCTTCGCGCAGCCGGTCCACCTGCTCGGGCGTGAGGCCGGTGTAGCTGAACATGCCGCGCTGGGTCAGGAAGTAGCCGAAGTCCCGCCCGGGCAGGCGCTCGGCCAGCGAGGCGTGCAGCGCTTCGCGCATGGCCTTGATGCGGCCGCGCATCTCGGCGAGTTCGGCGTCCCATTGCGCGTACAGCTCGGGCGTGCTCAGCACGCGCGTGACGATGCGCGGGCCGTGCGTCGGCGGGCTGGAATAGTTGGCGCGCACCGCGCTCTTGAGCTGGCCCAGCACGCGACCGGCTTCCTCGGCCGAGCCGCACACCACCGACAGGCCGCCGCAGCGCTCGCCATACAGCGAGAAGCTCTTCGAGAAGGAGTTGGCGAGGAAGAAGCGCACGCCCGCATCGGCCAGCGCGCGCGGCGCGAAGGCGTCTTCCACCAGTCCGTCGCCGAAGCCCTGGTAGGCCATGTCGACGTAGGGAATCAGGCCGCGCTCGGCGATCACCGGGATCAGCTGCTTCCACTGGTCCTGCGACAGATCCACGCCGGTCGGGTTGTGGCAGCTGGCGTGCATCAGCACGATGCTGCGGGCCGGCAGCGTCTTGAAGGTGGCCAGCATCTCCTCGAAGCGCAGGCCGCCGGTGGCGGCGTCGTAGTACGGGTACAGGTTCACCGGGAAGCCGGCGCCTTCGAACATGGCGCGGTGGTTCTCCCAGGTCGGGTCGCTGACCCAGACCTGCGAGTCGGAGAAGTAGCGCTTGAGGAAGTCGCCGCCGACCTTCAGGCCGCCGGAGCCGCCGATGGTCTGGATGGTGGCGATGCGGCCGCTGGTCACGGCCTCGTGCGTGGGGCCGAAGGCCAGCTTCTGCACTGCGGCGCGGTAGTCGGCCATGCCTTCCATGGGCAGGTAGGAGCGCGGGCCGATCTCCTGCAGCAGTGCGGTCTCGGCGGTGCGCACGGCCTTCATCACCGGCAGGCGGCCGTCGTCGTCGAAATAGATGCCGATGCTCAGCGACACCTTGTTGGGCCGCGTGTCGCGCTGGAAGTCCTCCATCAGCGAGAGGATCGGGTCACCAGGGTAGGCGGGGATGTGTTCGAACATGGCGGGCTTTCGGTGGTGCGGTCCGTGGGCGAATGGCGGCGCGGACGATGCAAGCTGCGGGCCGGGCGGGCTGCCGCGCTCGGAGTTCGAGCGGCGTAGGACAGGGCGCTGCGGAGCGAAGCCGGGAAGTTATCACCGCCAAAAAACGTGTTGTGTCGCTTATTTCCAACGGCGCCCATAAAATAAACGACGTTTTACATATGGAACATCTGGAGTCCTGATGAAGCAAGTGATCGATGTGGGCCTGCCGGCGCTCAAGCAACCGTTTTCGTGGGCCGTGAAGGCCTCCGGCGCCATGCTCTTCACGGCGCACGGGCCGGTGCGCACCGACGGCACCATCGACACGGGCGCCATCCACGCGCAGGCGCGCCTGACCTTCGACAACCTGCGGCGCGCCGTGCAGGCCGCCGGCGGCACCATGGCGGACGTGACGCAGGTGCTGATCTACATGACCGACGTGGCGGACATGCCGGCCATCGACGCCGTGTACCGGGAGTTCTTCGAGGCGCCGTACCCCAACCGCTCCAGCGCGGCGGTTGCGGCGCTGGTGGTGCCGGGCATGAAGATCGAGATCGTGGCGTACGCGATGGTGCCGGCCTGACGGTGCCGCTGAAGGCGCGCACAGGGCGGCGCGCCCGGATCGCACGCGGACCCGTCAGCGCAGCGTCCGCAGCACGGCCCGCACCGGCGACGCATCCGCCTCCACCAGTTTGAGCGGCAGCGCGATCAGCTCGTAGTCACCCTCCGGCACGTCGTCGAGCACCAGGTTCTCCAGCACGCGCATGTCGTGCCGGCGGATGGTCTGGTGGCTGGGCAGGGCCTTGCTGTCGGCGGGGTCGATGCTGGCGGTGTCGATGCCGATGAGGCGCACGCCCAGGGCCGCGAGGCGCTCGACGGTCTCGGGCGCGTAGGCGGGCAGGGCCGGGTCCCAGCGGTCCACGGGCGCGCGCTCGTAGGTGCGCACCAGCACGCGCGGGGGCAGGCGGTCGTCGATGGCATGGGCGATGTGCTGCCATTCGACGAGCGGCGCCGCGCCGATGGCATGGATCACGCGGCAGGGGCCAAGGAAGGCGTCCAGGTCGACGTCGCCGATGGTGGCGCCGTCGGCGGCGTAGTGCAGCGGCGCATCGGCATGCGCCCCGACGTGCGGCGACATCGTGATCTGGCTCACGTTGACAGGGCAGCCGGGTCCGAGCGTGGTGGCCCATTGCTGGGCATAGGGCGTGTCGCCCGGAAAGACGGGCGCACCGACGTAGACGGGGGGCGAGATGTCCCAGAGGCGGGCGGAGGTGGCAGGCATGGGCCGGACCATAGCGCCGCTTGCGGGTGTGTGGTGTCGGTTATTCCCAACGCGGCGCGACAAGCGCCGATGCGCTCGGCCCGGGGCGCCGCAACGCGTCCACCTGCTGGTGGTGTGGGTGCTTGCCGGCGCTGTGGGTTCAGCCTTCGAGCGCCGGCAGCCCGTGCCGTGCGCGGGCCCTCTCGCAGCCGGGACTGCCGGCTTCCAGCTCGTGGCAGGGATTCGGCCGCCATTCGTAGATGCCGCAGGCCACGGAACGGCCGATCTGGCCGGTCAGCGCCGCGCAGCGCATCGGCACATGGTCGGTGCCGCGCATGCGGCAGATGGCGTCCGTCACCGGCACCGCCAGGCCGGCCGGCACGCGGCCGCCCATGTCGTCCAGTTCGTGGACGCTGAAGTCGACGCGGTAGCTCGCGCAGCAGGCGCCGCATTGCTGGCAGGGGCTCACGGCGCTGTGGAAAGGACGAAGGGAACGCTTCAGCCGATGCGGCCGAGCAGCAGGTACTCCATCAGCGCCTTCTGCACGTGCATGCGGTTCTCGGCCTCGTCCCACACGACCGACTGCGGCCCGTCGATGACCTCGCCCGTCACTTCCTCGCCGCGGTGGGCGGGCAGGCAGTGCATGAACAGCGCATCGGGCTGGGCCACGGCCATCATGGCCTCGTCCACGCACCAGTCGGCGAAGGCCTGGCGGCGCTGCTCGTTCTCGGCCTCGTAGCCCATGCTGGTCCACACGTCGGTGGTCACCAGGTGGGCGTCGCGGCAGGCGTCCATCGGGTCCTTGAAGACCTTGTAGCTGTCGCCGGAGCGGATGCCGGCGACGTCCTGGTCCACCTCGTAGCCGCTGGGCGTGCTCACGTGCACCGCGAAGCCGAGGATCTCGGCCGCCTGCAGCCAGGTGTTGGCCATGTTGTTGCCGTCGCCCACCCAGGCCACCGTCCTGCCGCGCAGGGCCTGCGGGTCGGGCGTGCCGTCGGCCGCCAGGCCGCGGTGCTCGAGGTAGGTGAACAGGTCGGCCAGGATCTGGCAGGGATGGAATTCGTTGGTCAGGCCGTTGATGACCGGCACGCGCGAGTTGGCCGCAAAGCGTTCGATCTTCTCCTGCTCGTAGGTGCGGATCATGACCAGGTCGGTCATGCGGCTGATGACCTTGGCGCTGTCCTCGATGGGCTCGGCGCGGCCCAGCTGGCTGTCGCCCGTGGTCAGGTGCACCACGCTGCCGCCCAGCTGGTACATGCCGGCCTCGAAGCTCACACGGGTGCGGGTGCTGGCCTTCTCGAAGATCATGGCCAGGGTGCGATCCGCCAGCGTGTGGTGCTTCTCGTAGGTCTTGAACTTCTTCTTGATGAGCGCCGCGCGTCGGAACAGGTACGCGTACTCGTCGGCCGTGAAGTCGCTGAACTGGAGGTAGTGGCGGATCGCAGGAAAGCTCATGGGCTTATTGTGCCGGCTCGGCCAGGAAGGCCTTCACGAGCGGCGCGAGGATGGCGACGATCTCGTCGGCCTCGGCCGTGGTCAGGATGAGCGGCGGCACCAGGCGGATCACCCGGTCGGCCGTCACCGAGAACAGCAGCCCGGCGTCGCAGCCGCGCTCCAGCAGCGCGCCGGCCGGCCGGTCGAGTTCGATGCCCAGCATCAGGCCCTGGCCGCGGATGTCCGTCACGCCGGCCACTCCCTCGAAGGCGGCCTGCAACGCCGACTTGAGATGCGCGCCGACCTGTTCCACATGGGCCAGCAGGTTCTGCGCTTCCATGATGCGGATGGTCTCGATGCCGGCGCGCATGGCCAGCGGATTGCCGCCGAAGGTGGTGCCGTGGTTGCCGGGCTGGAAGATGTTCGCGGCCTTGGGGCCGGCCACGACGGCGCCGATCGGCACGCCCGAGCCCAGGCCCTTGGCCAGCGGCATCACGTCCGGCACGATGCCGGCCCACTGGTGCGCGAACCACTTGCCGGTGCGGCCCATGCCGCACTGCACCTCGTCGATCATCATCAGCCAGTCGTTCGCGTCGCACAGCGCCCGCACCTGCTTGAGGTAGTCCCAGCGCATCGGGTTGATGCCGCCTTCGCCCTGGATGGTCTCGAAGAACACGGCCACCACGTTCGGGTTGCCCTGGGTCGCCGCCTTCAGGGCCTCGATGTCGTTGAGCGGCACGCGGATGAAGCCCTCGACCAGCGGGCCGAAGCCGGCCTGGATCTTGGGGTTGCCGGTGGCCGACAGCGTCGCGATGCTGCGGCCGTGGAAGGCCTTCTCGTACACCACGATCTGCGGCTTCTCGATGCCCTTGTCGTGGCCGAACTTGCGCGCCAGCTTGATGGCGGCTTCGTTGGCCTCCAGCCCGGTGCAGCAGAAGAAGGCGTTGGTCATGCCCGACAGCTCGGTCAGCTTCTTCGCCAGGATCTCCTGGCCGGGCACGTGGTAGTAGTTGGAGCTGTGGATGATCTTGGTGAGCTGGTCCTGCAGCGCAGGCACGAGCTCGGGATGGTTGTGGCCCAGCGTGTTGACGGCGATGCCGCCCAGGCCGTCCAGGTAGGCCTTGCCGTTCGTGTCCCACACGCGGCAGCCCTGGCCGTGCGACAGCGCGATCGGCAGCCGGCCATAGGTGTTCATGACGTGGGGCGAGGTGGGGGCGGCGGTGGCGCTCATGGGTTCTCCTGGAAAGTGAAGAAATTCTAGGTGGGGGCCATGACGGCTTCGTTGAGGATTGCGCATCACTGCCATGCGTGCGGGATTCGCAGCGGCGGCCATGGCCTTGCGCGGTCGCCCGCGGGACACGCTGGGTAGAATCCCTTGTGCGGCGCAACACGCCTGCGCCGAACACGAGAACAATGGTTTCCCCCTCTGCCAAAGAAGTCTTCATCCAGGGCGTCACGAGCCAGGGCCGCACCTTCCGGCCCAGTGACTGGGCCGAGCGGCTGGCCGGCGTGATGAGCCAGTTCCGCCCCGGCGGCGCCTGGCTCGGGGGGCACCTGAGCTACTCGCCCTGGTGCGTGCCGACGGTGATCAACGGCGTGAAGTGCGTGGTGGTCCACCGCGACCTGCAGGCGGCCGAGCCCATGGCCTGGGACTTCGTCATGAATTTCGCCAAGGACAACGACCTGCAGGTGGCCGAGGCCTGTCTGGTGCCGGACGAAAAACCCGCCAAGGGCTGAACGCGTCGCCCTGCTTTTCCGGTTCCCATGCGGCCGGATCCGCCAACGAAAAAACCGCCCGAAGGCGGTTTTTCTTTATTCGCTGCAGCGCACCCGATCAAACGGCGGACCGCCTGTGGGCAGTCCGGGCTGACCTGAATTCCGTCAGGCGGCGGCCGCCGGAGCGGCAGTGGCCAGGGCCTTGACCTTGGCGGCCAAGCGGCTCTTGTCGCGCGCGGCCTTGTTCTTGTGGAAGATGCCCTTGTCGGCGATGGTGTCGACGACGCTCTGGGCCTTGGCGAACAGCTCGGCGGCCTTGTCCTTGTCACCGGCGGCCACGGCCTTGGCGACGTTCTTGATGGCCGTGCGGTACTTGGAGCGCAGCGAGCTGTTGGCGGCGTTGAGCTTGGTGTCCTGGCGGACGCGCTTGCGGCCCGACGCGAGGCGCGGGTTCTTCTTCTTGGGCTTGGCGGATGCCATATCTGTGTTCCTTGAGTGTCTGGGGATGTTGCGGCGAACCGGAAAGTATACCACCCCGTTTCTTGCTCACTTCGTGTAGCCGAATCCCCCTCAAGGGGCGCACCCGGCGGCCCGGCAAAGCCGGTTCCGCGGATGCACGGGCGGCACCGGTTCACGACTGCTGCTGTCACGCCATCCGGTGCTGCGGCTCGCTGGAAGCGATGGTGGTGCCGATGCCGATGCCGATGCCGATGCCGGTGTGATGCGGTGCCTGCGTTGAGCTGGGCAGTGCTCCGTCGGTCCCAAAGCGGGTGGCAGTCGGCCCAACCGGCCCGCCGGTACGCCCCGCCTACACTGCGCCGCCGTGTCGCTCTTCAAATCCGCTTCCACCGTCTCCCTGCTGACCCTGGCCTCGCGCGTCACCGGGCTCGTGCGCGATGTGCTGATGAGTTCGGTGTTCGGCGTCAGCGCACTGACCGACGCTTTCTACGTCGCCTTCCGCATTCCCAATCTCTTCCGCCGGGTGCTGGGGGAGGGCGCTTTCAGCCAGGCCTTCGTGCCGGTGCTGTCGGCGACCCGCACCGAGGGGGGCGAGGACAGCGCCCGGCAGCTGATCGACCACGTGGGCACCCTGCTGCTGTGGGCGCTGGTGCTGCTGTGCGTGGCGGGCGTGGTGGGCGCGCCGCTGATGGTCTGGGCCATGGCCAGCGGGCTGGAGCGCTCGGGCAGCTTCGATGCCGCAGTGGTCATGACGCGCTGGATGTTCCCCTACATCGGCTTCATGTCGCTGGTGGCCTTCGCGGGCGGCATCCTCAACACCTGGAAGCGCTTCGCCGTGCCGGCGGCGTCGCCGGTGCTGCTCAACGTGGCGCTCATCGGCTCGATCGTGCTGGGCGCGCCGCTGTTCCGGCGCTGGGGCATCGAGCCGATCTATGCGCAGTGCGTCGGCGTGATGGTGGGCGGGCTGCTGCAGCTGGCGATCCAGGTGCCGGCCCTGCGCCGGCTGGGCCTGATGCCGCGGCTGGGCGTGCGCCTCGCGGCGCTGCGCGCGGCCTGGGCCGACCCGGGCACGCGCAAGATCCTCGGCCTGATGCTGCCAGCCATGATCGGCGTCAGCGGGGCGCAGCTGTCGCTGCTCATCAACACGCAGATCGCCTCCCACCTGACGGCCGGCAGCGTCACCTGGATCACCAATGCCGACCGGCTGATGGAATTCCCGAGCGCCATGCTCGGCGTCGCCCTGGGCGTGGTGCTGATGCCCCAGCTTGCCGCGGCGCGCGCGGCGAAGGACGCGGACCGCTATTCCGCCATGCTGGACTGGGGCCTGCGGCTGATCGTGCTGCTGGCGCTGCCCTGCGCGGCGGCGCTGCTGGTGTTCCCCGTGCCGCTGGTGGCGGTGCTGTTCCACAACGGCGCCTTCGACGACGCCAGCGTGCTGCGCACGGCCGACGCCCTGGCCGGCTATGGCGTCGGGCTGGTGGGCATCGTCTCGATCAAGGTGCTGGCGGCGGGCTTCTATGCCCGCCACGACATGCGCACGCCCATGCGCATCAGCCTGGCGGCCCTGGCGGTGACCCAACTGCTCAACCTGGCCTTCGTGCCGTGGCTGCAGCATGCCGGCCTGACGCTGGCCATCGGGGTGGGCCAGCTGCTCAATGCCCTGGCGCTGTGGGTCGGGCTGCGGCGCGCCGATGCCTACCAGCTGGCGCCGGGCTGGGGCCGCTTCCTGCTGCAGGTGCTCGCGGGCACGGCCGTGATGACCGCGCTGCTGTTCTGGGGCGCGCACGGCTTCGACTGGGTGGGCCTGCGCGGCCAGCGGCTGCTGCGCATCGGGCTGCTGGCCGGCTTCGTCGTGGGCGCGGCGCTGCTGTACTTCGGCGTGCTCGCGGCCTGCGGCGTGCGCCTGCGCAGCTTCATGCGGCGCTGAACACGGCCCGTCGCATCGCCCGGGGCGGCGGTGGGGCTTCCCCGGGCCGCCTTGACGCTGTCGGCGCGGCCCCGCTACAAAGGCCCATGACCCTGAGCTACGACACGCCCACGCCGCTGGCCTATTTCGCCGCCCTGGTGCAGAGCGACGAGCATTTCCCGCTGCTGGAGGCCGCCGCGTCCCTCGCCCAGGACGAATATCCCGAGCTCGACGTCCAGCAGGTGCTGGGCGACCTGGACCAGCTGCTGGCCCGCATCAAGCGCCGCCTGCCCGCCGACGCCGCCCCGCTCGCCCGGCTGCGGGCGCTCAACCAGTTCTTCTTCCACGACCTGAACTTCGGCGGCAACGTCAACGACTACTACGACCCCGACAACAGCTTCCTGCACGTGGTGCTGCGCACGCGCCGCGGCATTCCCATTTCGCTGGCCGTGCTCTGGATCGAGCTGGCGCAGGGTTTGAACCTGCATGCGCGGGGCATCAGCTTCCCCGGCCATTTCATGCTGAAGGTGTCGCTGCCCAAGGGGCAGGTGGTGATCGACCCCTTCACGGGCCGCTCGCTGTCGCGCGAGGAGCTGGCCGAACGGCTGGAGCCCTACAAGCGCAGCAACGGACTGGTGGGCGAATACGACGTGCCGCTGGGCCTGTACCTGCAACCGGCGCCGCCGCGCGAGATCGTCGCGCGCATGCTTCGCAACCTGAAGGAGATCCACAGCGCGCAGGAGGACTGGGCCCGCCTCATCGCCGTGGAAGACCGGCTGCTGGTGCTGCTGCCCGAGGCCTGGGCCGAATACCGCGACCGCGGCCTGGCCCATGCCGAGCAGGGCCACACCGCCCAGGCGGTGCAGGACCTGGAGACCTACCTCGCCCATGCCGAGGACGCGCTGGACGTCGATGCCATCGCTGAACGTGCGGCGGCGCTGCGGCGACAGATCTCCTGAACCCCCCATGCCGCTTCGCGGCTCCCCCCCCTCTCTGGCGCCTTCGGCTTGGAGGGGGGCGCACCCCGCGGCCCGGCAAAGCCGGTTCCGCGGGTGCACTGGCGTGGCCTGCTCCGCGGCCTTCTGAATCGTGCGGTGGCGTTGGGCGTCGTTCGATCGCGGACCCCGTTCTGGGAGAAACAGCAGATAGAGAGATGCCGCTGTTTGGATCGCCGGCCGGCCGTGCGCCATCCTGCGCCAAGCTGACCAATGGCTGACTCTCCCCTGGTCAGCTTCCCTTCGGCTGGGGTAGCCTTCGCCCCCATGCGAATCCTGTTGGTGGAAGACGATGCGACGCTGCGCGACGTGATGTTGCGCAGCCTGACCGATGCCGGACATCGGGTCGATGTGGCGGCAAGCATGGAGGAGGCCGATTACCTGTGGCGCGTGCAGCCCTTCGATGCGGTGCTGCTGGACCTGAACCTGCCCGCCGGCCCGGGGCCGGGCAGCCCGCTGGGCAGCGGGCTGACCGTGCTGCGCCAGGCGCGCAGCCGCGGCGACCGCACGCCGGTGCTCGTGCTCACGGCCCGCAACCGCACCGACGAGCGCATCGCCGGCCTGGATGCCGGCGCCGACGACTACCTGGGCAAGCCCTTCGAGCTGCCCGAAGTCGACGCCCGCCTGCGCGCCCTGGTGCGCCGTGCCCAGGGCACCGACGACGTGGCCACGGTCGGCCAGCTCCGGCTGGACCGGCGGGCGCGCCGCTTCTTCATCGGCGCCGCGCCGCTCGACCTGCCGGCGCGCGAATTCGAGGTGCTGTGGGAGCTGATGAGCCCGCCCGGCCATGCGGTGAGCAAGCGGGTGCTGTCCAACAAGCTCTCCAGCTTCGACGATGCCCTGGGCGACAACGCGCTCGAAGCCTTCATCTCCCGCCTGCGCAAGAAGCTGCTGGGCAGCGGCGCCGGCATCCGCACCCTGCGCGGCATCGGCTACCTGCTGGAAGGCGAGGCTTGAACGCGCAGACGGCGCCGGCGGCCGCCGGGTCGCGCCTCGCCGGCGCCGCGCGTCCGGCCGCCGCACGCGCCCGGCCTTCGCTGCGCGCCCGGGTCCTGCGGCAGGTGATGCTGCCGCTGGCCCTCACGTGGCTGGCCGGCACGCTGGTGGTGATCGTCATCTCCAACTATTTCGTGCGCCAGGCCTTCGACCGCGCCCTGGTGGACGACGCCTATGCGATCGCCGCCAACATCCAGCCCATGGGCCGTTCGGATGCGCAGCTGCAGCTCACCGCGCACGAAATGACCACGCTGCTCTTCGACCAGCACGAGACGGTCTATTTCGCGGTCCGCCGCCCGGACGGCAGCCTGCTCTCCGGCGACGCCTCGCTGCCCACGCCCTTCCTGGCCGACGGCACCGTCTGGCACCTGGCGGACGTGCGCTTCGCCGGCAAGCCGCTGCGGGCCGTGGTGCTGCGCCATCCGGCCGGCAACGGCGGCGACTTCATCGTGGTGGTGGCCCAGACCACCGGCTCGCGCACCGCGCTGCTGCGTCGGCTGGGCCTGTATGCCACGCTGCCGCAGATGCTGCTGCTGGCCATGCTGGCCTGGTGGCTGTGGCGCGGCATCGCGCGCGAACTGGCACCGCTGGGCGCCCTGCAGCAGGACCTGGGCCGGCGCGACGCCAGCGATCTGTCGCCCGTGGCGGTGCGCGGCGACACGCGCGAGGTCGCGCAGCTCGGCGATGCGCTCAACGACCTGTTCGTGCGGCTGGACGGCAGCGTGCGCGCCCAGCGCGAATTCGCCGGCAACGTGGCGCACGAGCTGCGCACGCCGCTGGCCGGCATCCGCGCGCTGGCGCACTACGGCCTGGGCCACACCGACCCGGCGGTGGCCCGCGAGCAGCTGCAACGCATCGCCGACAGCGAGGCGCGGGCCAGCCACCTGGTCGACCAGTTGCTGGCGCTGGCGCTGGCGGCCGAATCGGACGCCGTGCTCCAGCGCGAGCCGGTGGTGCTGGACCAGCTGGCGCACGAGGCCGTGCTGCGCCACCTCACCCGGGCCGACGCCCGTGGCGTCGACCTCGGCGCCCGCGGCCTGGACGAGGCGCAGGAGGCCGGCGGCTTCACCGTCCCGGGCAGTGTGGCGTTGGTGGAGGGCATCCTCGACAACCTGATCGACAACGCGCTGCGCTATGGCGGCAAGACGGTGACCATCGAACTGGCGAAGGAAGACACGGCCGCTGGCCCGGTGCCGGTGCTCTCGGTCGCGGACGACGGGCCCGGCATTGCCGAGGCGCAGCAGCAGGCGCTGATGCACCGCTGGGCCCAGGGCACCGACGGCCGCAAGCTGGGCGAGGGCTCGGGCCTGGGCCTGTCCATCGTCGCGCGCTACGCCAAGCTCCTGGGGGCCGAACTGCGGCTGTCCGCCGCAGCGCCCACGGGCGGGTTGCGCGTGAGCGTGCTGTTCGTCAGCCGCTGAGGGGGCCGGCCGCCCACGCCGCATCCCCTGCCCATCCACCGCGCCGGCCCACGGCATGCATCCTGCGTGTCGGGCGGCCACGGCCCTGTAGTTCGTCGCCATGGATTCCCTGCTCCCGATCGATGCCCTGCGTCAGCAGTGGCGCCTGCTGTTCCACCATGCCCAGCCGCTGCGGGTGCTGCTGGCGCTCGCCAGCCTGATGGCGGGCGCGCGCCTGGCCGGTCACCAGGAGGCCGTGATCCCGCTCTTCCTCGGCACCATCGCCAGCGCACTCGCCGAAACCGACGACAGCTGGCGCGGCCGGCTGCGGGCGCTGCTGGTGACACTTGGCTGCTTCAGCGCGGTGGGCGCAGTGGTGCAGGCGCTGTTCGGCCTGTCGTGGGTGTTCATCGCGGTGTTCTGCCTGGTCGCCTTCGGCCTGACGCTGCTGGGCGCCATCGGCGCGCGCTACAAGGCCATCGCCTATGGCACGCTGATCCTGGCCATGTATGCCACCATCAGCGCCGAACATGCGGTGGCCGCACACGGCCCGGGGCGCCACTGGCACGAGCCGGTGCTGCTGGTGGCCGGCGCGGCCTGGTACGGCCTGATCTCGGTGCTGTGGTGCGCCGTCTTTCCCTCGCAGCCGGTGCAGGCGCGGCTGGTGCGGCTCTTTCGCGAACTTGGCGAATACGTGCGCTACAAGGCCTCGCTGTTCGAGCCGTTGCGCGGCGTCGACGTGGAGCGCAAGCGGCTGGCGCTGGCCGGCCTCAATGCGCGCGTGGTGGCGGCGCTCAACGAGGCCAAGGAGGCGATCTTCTCCCGCCTCGGCCCGCGGGCGCCCACCGGCCGGCTGGCGCGCTACCGCGGCCTCTACCTGATCGCGCAGGACGTGCACGAGCGCGCCAGTTCCTCCCACGAGGACTACAACGCCCTGGCCGACGCCTTCTTCCACAGCGACCTGCTCTACCGCTGCCGCCGCGTGCTGTGGCTGCAGGGCGAGGCCTGCACCCGGCTGGCCCATTCGGTCGAGCGGCGCGAGCCCTTCGTCATGGACGGCCAGAGCGTGCAGGCCCTGGCCGAGCTGCGCAGCGCCATCGCCCACGCACGGGCCACCGCGGACGCGGCGGGGCGGGCGCGGCTGCCCGCCATCGAGGCCCTGGCGCGCAACCTCGCGCTGCTCGACGGCCAGCTGGCCGGCGCCAGCCACACGGCGCATCCCTCCGCGCGGCTGGGCCGCACCGACATGAGCCTGTTCGACCGCTCGGCGCGCGACTGGCGCGACGCGCTGGCCCGCGTGCGGCGCCAGCTCACCGTGCGCTCGCCGCTGTTCCGGCATGCGGTGCGCCTGTCGGTGGCGCTGGCTGCGGGCTATGGCGTGATGCATGCGGTGCAGCTGCCCGAGGGCTACTGGATCATGCTGACGACGATCTTCGTCTGCCAGCCCGGCTACGGCGAGACCATCGCCCGCATGGGCCAGCGGGTGGCCGGTACCGCGCTGGGTGTGGTGGCGGGCTGGGCGCTCATCGAGCTCTTTCCGCAGCCGCTGCTGCAGTCGGTGTTCGCGGTGGTGGCGGGCGTGGTGTTCTTCGCCAACCGCAGCACGCGCTACCTGCTGGCCACGGCGGCCATGACGCTGCTGGTGCTGATGTGCTTCAACCAGATCACCGACAGCGCGCGGCTGATCCAGCCGCGGCTGATCGACACCGCCATTGGCAGCCTGATCGCCGGCCTGGCCGTGCTGCTGGTGCTGCCGCACTGGCAGGCGCGCCGCCTGCACGAGATCGCCGCGCAGGCCATGCGCCACCATGCCGCCTACCTGCGTCAGATCGCCAGCCAGTACGACAGCGGTGCCCGCGACGACCTGGCCTACCGGCTGGCGCGCCGCAATGCCCACAACAGCGATGCGGCGCTGGCCACCGCCGTGACCGAGATGTTCCGCGAGCCCGGCTTCGCCCGCCGCCGCGCGGGCGTGGCGGTGCGCTTCGTGATCCAGTCGCACACGCTGCTGAGTTACCTGTCGGCGCTGGGCGCACACCGCGCCGCGTTGCCCGATGGCACCCGCGTGGCGCTGCTGCGCGACGCGGCGGCGCAGGCGGCCACGGCACTGGAGCAGCTGGCCGCCGCGGTGGAGGCCGGCACGCCCGGCCAGGGCGCCGACGCACCGGCGCGCCGGCAACTCGCCGCCTGGGCCGGCGATGCCGACGCCCGCGAGGCCGACGAGACGGAGGCCCGGCTGCGCCTGATGCGCACCGAACTGCTGCTGGTGTGGGTGCAGATCGACGTGCTGCAGCAGCATGCCGTGGACTGGCTGGCGGTGGCGGAGCCGGCGGCAGGGGGCATGGCGGAACGCGCGGACGGAACCGCCTCACCGGACGGTGCCGTCGGCACGATGGCCCAGCAGGGCCCGGCGCTGGCCGCCGACGCTCAGTCCGGCCGCGCGGGGCTCCCCGGCAAGCCGAACTGATGCCAGGCCCGGCGCAGCTGGGTGTCGGTGCCGAAGCCCGCGTCCTGCGCCGCCTGCGTCACGCTGGCGCCGGCGCGGATCGCCTGGCGGGCCGTCTCCAGCCGCAGCCGCCGCAGGTAGGCCAGCGGCGCGGTGCCGGCATGCTGCACGAACAGGCGGGTCAGGTGGCGCGGCGAGGTGTGGGCCAGTTCGGCCATGCGCGGCACCGTCCAGTCCGACTGCGGCGCCTCGCTCACCGCGTCCTGCACCCGGTGCACGGCGGCATGCAGGTGGTGGCGGTGGGCCAGGAAGGGCGACAGCTCCGGGTCGTGCGGCCCGCGGCGCAGCGGCATCACCAGCGTCTGGGCCACCTGCGCCGCCAGGGCCTCGCCGCACAGCGCGCCCAGTCGGTGCAGCACCAGGTCGATGCCGGTGGTGACGCCCGCGCTGCTGTAGACCGGGGCGTCGAGCACGAAGACGCGGTTGGTCACGACCTCGCAGGCCGGCTCGGCGGCCTTCAGCTCGTCCAGGTGATGGTGGTGCGTGGTGGCGCGGCGGCCGGCCAGCAGCCCGGCATGGGCGGCGAGCAGGGCGCCGCCGCAGATGGTCAGCAGCTCCACACGGCCGGGCGCCAGGCGCTGGCCGCGCAGCCAGTGCAGCAGATCGCGCGCTGCGGGCGTGCCGACGTCGATGCGCCGGCCGGGCAGGCCCACCAGCACCAGCCAGGTGGGGCGATGGTCCCAGTCCGTCGGCAGCGGCGAGAGCCCGGCCAGTTGGACGCCGACCGAGCTGCGCAGTTGCGGCGCGGCGGCGACGAATTCGATGTCGAAGCGCCAGGGCCGGCCTGCCGCCTCCAGCAGCCGGTCGGCGATGCGCAGCGCCTCGGCCGGGCCCGCCCAGTCCAGCGCCAGGCTGTCCGGCAGCAGCGCGAAGACCACGCGGATGGCGGTGGGCGGTGTGCCGCTGTTGCCGGGGCTCACCGCGGCGTGCTGCCGTAGGCGCGCTCCACCCGGGCGACGCGCAGCTCGAAGGCCTCGTACCACCGGGCGCGGCCCTGCTCGCGGGCCGCCGTGTGCTCGGCATGGCGGCGCCAGGCGGCGATCGCCGCCTCGCTGGCCCAGTAGGACACGGTGATGCCGAAGCCGTCGGCGCCACGGGCGCTTTCCACGCCCAGGAAGCCGGGCTGCGCCGCCGCCAGCTCGACCATGCGGTCGGCGGCGGCCGCATAGCCGGCATCGTCCTCGCTGCTCCGGCGGGACGAGAAGATCACCGCATAGCAGGGACCGGGCGGCAGGCTGGCGAAGGGGCTGGGCGAGGGCGTGCTCATGAGGGACGAAGGCGGAGCGGGTCCGCGATTCTCACGCCGCCTGCGCCCACCGGCAGCGCAGCCAGCACCTGCGCGGCGCTGCGCACGCGGGCGAAGCGGCCGTCCAGCACGGTGGCCGTGCGGGCGCGGATCTGCGACGCGGTCAGCGGCTGGCCGTCCGGCTGCACCATGTCGAAGGTGAGGGTGGCGTCCAGCGCGTAGTCCACCTGCCAGCCCAGGTCGCTGGCATGGCGCGTGGTGGTCTCGCAGCATTGCTCGGTGCGGATGCCGGTGACGATCAGCCGCCGGATGCCCTGCTGCGTCAGCCAGACGTCCAGCCCGGTGCCGACCAGCGCGCTGTGGCGGTGCTTGACGAAGGTGGCATCGGCCGCGAAGTCGGCCAGACCCGTGAAGGGGCGGATGTGGCCGCTTTCCTGGGCGAAGGGGTTGCCGGCCTCCTGCGGGCCATCCACGTGGTAGATGCGCACGATGGGCACGCCGGCCTCGCGACAGCCGGCGATCAGTGCGTTCTGCGCCGCCAGCCAGGCGGGCACGTCGTCGGCGCGGTAGTAGGGGCGATGGCGGAAGGATTCCTGGGCATCGATCACGATCAGACAGGCGGTCAAGGTGCAGCTCCGTGGCAGGGCCGTTGGGGAAAGCTGCATTCTTCGCGGCACGGCTGTGGCCGTCCGCACGCCGCCGGCCGGCGACCGATCGTTTTCGGACATCACGTCCGGCCGGCCGCTCACACCAGCTGCGCCGCCTCCAGCTCCTTCTTGAGGTAGGCATAGAACAGCGGCGCCGCCACCAGCCCCGCGGGGCCGAACAGCGTCTCGGCCACGAACATCACCGACAGCAGTTCCCACACCGCCATGTGCGTGCGCCGGCCCACCACCTTGGCGTTGATGACGTACTCGGCCTTGTGGATCAGGATCAGGAACACCAGGCAGGCCGCCGCCGTGACCGGCGACACCGACAGGCCCACCAGCGTCAGCACCACGTTGCACACCAGGTTGCCGACGATGGGCACCAGCCCGGCCACGAAGGTGAAGGTGATGAGCGCCGGCGTGTAGGGCAGCCGCGCGTCCCACAGCGGCAGCACCAGCAGCAGGAAGACGGCCGTGAGCGCCGTGTTGAAGGCCGCGATCCAGAACTGCGCCGCCACGATCTGCCGGAAGGCCTGGCCGAAGGTGGTGATGCGCTGGTGCAGCTCGGACGCCAGCGGCCGGCGGTAGCCGGGCGGCTGCGCCACGGCGGCCAGACCGCCGACGATCAGGCCCACGTAGCCGTGCAGCACGGCATTGAGCCAGGCGCGGCCGGCCAGCGCCAGGGTGCCGGCCTCGTTGCGCAGGTAGTTGGCGACCATGCGCTGGATGTCGTCCGCCGCCGCCGGCAGCGAGGCCGCGAGTTCGGGCGGCAGCTTCTGCCGCAGCTCGAGCACGGTGCGGGCGACGAAGTCGATCAGGCCGCGGTACTGCTGAGGCGCCTCGACCACGTATTCGCGGGCCTGCGACACGCCCAGCGCCACCAGCGCCAGCGGGCCCAGCACCACCAGCAGGATGCCCACGGCCTTGATGAGCGACTCGGCCCGCGGCTGCAGCCGGGCGGGCAGGCGCCGCTGGGCCAGCCCCACGGTGGCGCGCACGAACCAGCGGATGGCGAGGAAGCCCACGCAGGCGCACAGCAGGCCCACGAGCAGATGGCTCATCAGCAGGCCCAGCAGGCCCACACCCATGAGCAGGTAGCTGGCGATGACGACCGGGCGGCGCCGGTCGTGGGTGGCGGAAGGCGGCGTCATCCCCCGGGTGCGGCGCGGATGGGGGTCAGGCGACCACGACGGCGGCGCCCTCGCCGCGCCCGGCGATGGTGCCAATGCGGTGCACCGTCTCGCCCTGCGCGCGCAGCGTGGTGGCGCAGGCCTCGGCGTCGGCTGCGGCCACGACCACCACCATGCCGATGCCGTTGTTGAAGGTGCGGTTCATCTCGATGTCGTCGATGCCCGCCACCTTCTGCAGCCAGGCGAACAGCTCGGTCTGGGGCCAGCTGCCCTTCTGCAGGTGCGCGGCGGTGCCTTCGGGCAGCACGCGCGGAATGTTCTCCAGCAGGCCGCCGCCGGTGATGTGGGCCAGGGCCTTGATGCCGCCGTCGCCGGCCTCGCCGCCGTGCGGATGCGCGGCCAGGGCGGCCAGCACCGGCTTGACGTACAGGCGCGTGGGCGCCATCACGGCCTCGCGGAAGGGCTGGCCGTCCAGCGTGGCGGGCAGGTCGGCGCCGGCGCGCTCGATCACCTTGCGCACCAGCGAGAA
This sequence comes from Pseudacidovorax intermedius, assembly GCF_001476815.1. Classification (GTDB taxonomy): domain Bacteria; phylum Pseudomonadota; class Gammaproteobacteria; order Burkholderiales; family Burkholderiaceae_C; genus Xenophilus; species Xenophilus intermedius_A. The sequence goes on from NZ_LDSL01000004.1 coordinate 18,786, forward strand.
GCCGTTGGAATGCACGCCGTGCGAGGCCAGGCCCAGGACCACGTCGCCGGGCTTTACGTTCTGGCCGGTGAGGATCTTCGACTTCTCCACGGCGCCGACGGCGAAGCCCGCCAGGTCGTACTCGCCGGCCGGGTACATGCCGGGCATCTCGGCCGTCTCGCCGCCGATCAGCGCGCAGCCCGACAGCTCACACCCCTTGGCGATGCCGCCGACCACACGGGCGGCGGTGTCCACGTCCAGCTTGCCGCAGGCGAAGTAGTCCAGGAAGAACAGCGGCTCGGCGCCCTGCACCAGCACGTCGTTGACGCTCATGGCCACCAAGTCGATGCCCACCGTGTCGTGCATCTGCCATTCGAAGGCCAGCTTGAGCTTGGTGCCCACGCCGTCGGTGCCGGAGACCAGCACCGGCTCCTTGTAGCGCTTGGGCACCTCGAACAGCGCGCCGAAACCGCCGATGCCGGCCAGCACACCCTCGCGCATCGTCTTCTTCGCCAGCGGCTTGATGCGGTCGACCAGCGCATCCCCCGCATCGATGTCGACGCCGGCGTCCTTGTAACTGAGGGGGGTGGAGGAGGGCGAAGTCATGGTGGCGGAACGCGAGGGAGAGGGACGAAAAGAAGGCGGCCCGGGCGTCTTCGACAGGCGCGGAGGCGGGCCGCATAGAATTTCGGGTGATTTTAAGGGCCGGCTCCGGCCCGCCCCGCCGCATTCCCGCATCCTCCCGCCGCCTTCCCATTCCCTCGCATGAAGCAGCTCGCGCTCGACATCGGCCTGCAGACAGCGCCGACGCTGGCGAGCTTCCACGTCGGGCCGAACGAAGAGGCGGTGGCCCATCTGCGCGGCTGGGTGGGCACCGGCCGCGGCACGCTGCACTCGCCGGTGCCGATCTACCTGTGGGGCGAATCGGGCACCGGCAAGACGCACCTGCTGGAGTCGGTGGCCTCGGCCCTGTACGACCAGGGCGCGCGGCTGGGCTGGATGCATCCGGGCCTCTACGATCCGCCGCCCTTCGAGGAGCAGTGGGACGCCGTGCTGATGGACGACGTGCACCTGTACGACAACGTGCAGCAGCAGGCCGCCTTCAGCTGGTTCGTGCAGGCCCAGTCGCTGCAGTGCGGCGTGGTGGCGGCGGGCGAGTTGCCGCCGGCCGACCTCCGGCTGCGCGAGGACCTGCGCACGCGGCTGGCCTGGGGCCATGTGTTCCAGCTGCAGCTGCTGGGCGAGGCCGAGCGGCGCGCCGTGCTGCACGAGCTGGCCTCGGCGCGCGGCCTCAAGCTGCCGCCGGAGGTGGTCGACTACATGCTGCACCGCTTCAGCCGCGACCTGGGCAGCCTCGTCGAACTGCTCAAGACGCTGGACAGCTACGCACTGCGCACGCAGCGTGCCATCACCATCCCGCTGGTGCGGCACATGCTCGAAAACGAATGACGACATTCCGGGCGGCCCTGCGGGGGCCGTCCGACACACGGATTCCATGATCAAGCAATTCATCGACAAGATCCTGGCCAAGACGGGCTCGGCCCGCGGCGGCCGCTCGCGCTTCGGCAAGCGCCAGGAAGTGGATGCCAGCGTGCACCGCATCGACCCCGCCCTGGTGGACGAGCGGGCCCGGAACGTGGTGACCACGCTGCAGCAGGCCGGCTTCGAGGCCTACGTCGTGGGCGGCGCCGTGCGCGACCTGCTGCTCGGCCTCAAGCCCAAGGACTTCGACGTGGCCACCAATGCCACGCCGGAAGAGGTCAAGGGCCTGTTCCGGCGCGCCTTCATCATCGGCCGGCGCTTCCGCATCGTGCACGTGGTGTACGGCCGCGGGCGCGAGCACGAGGTGATCGAGGTCTCGACCTTCCGCGCCTACATGGAAGCCGGCGCCGCCGAGCAGGTGGCCGGCAACGAGCGCACCAGCAAGAGCGAACTCTCGGCCATGAAGCATGCCGTGGACGCCAGCGGCCGCGTGCTGCGCGACAACGTCTGGGGCCCGCAGGACGAGGACGCCGCGCGCCGCGACTTCACCGTCAACGCCATGTACTACGACCCGGCGCGGCAGATCGTGGTCGACTATCACAACGGCATCCGCGACGCGCAGAAGCTGGTGCTGCGCATGATCGGCGACCCCGCCATCCGCTACCGCGAGGACCCGGTGCGCATCGTGCGCGCCATCCGCTTCTCGGCCAAGCTGGCGGCGCTGGGCTTCAAGATGGACACCAAGACGGCGGCGCCGCTTGTCGAATCCGCCAGGCTGCTGGCCGACGTGCCGCAAAGCCGCATGTTCGACGAAATGCTCAAGCTGCTGCAGACCGGCCATGCGCTGGCCAGCATCGCGCAACTGCGCGCGCTGGGCCTGGCGCGCGGCATCTATCCGCTGCTGGACGTGGTGGTGGAGCGCGCCGACCTGCCCTTCGTCAAGGCGGCGCTGGCGGACACCGACCGCCGCGTGGGCGAGGGCAAGCCGGTGGCCGCCAGCTTCCTGCTGGCCTGCGTGCTCTGGAGCGACGTGCGCGAGGGCTGGAAGGCGCGCCTCCAGGAGCGCCCCGGCCAGCGCGCCCAGCCGCCCGTGCCGGCGCTGCAGGACGCCATCGACGACGTCTTCAACACCCGCATCGGCGACGTGTCGGGCCGCGGCAAGCTGGCGGCGGACATGCGCGAAATCTGGATGATGCAGCCGCGCTTCGACAAGCGCGTCGGCAGCACGCCCTACGGCCTGGTGGAGCAGGCGCGCTTCCGCGCCGGTTTCGACTTCATGCGCCTGCGTGCCGACATCGGCGAGGTGGACGAGGCCATCGCCGAGTGGTGGCAGGAGTTCAGCACCGCCGACGACATCCGCCGCGAGGACCTCATCGAGCAGGTGCGTGCGGAGCAGCGCAAGGCCCAGTCGGGCAGCCGCGCGCCGCGGGTGCACACGCGCAGCCACCGCGCCTCGGCGCCCGCGCCGATGGACGGCGGCGAGATGGCCGAGGGCGCGACGACCGGGCAGGCCGCCGAGGGCGAGGGCGCCCTGGTGCCGGCCGATGGCGAGACCGGCGCGCCGCGCAAGCGCCGCCGGCGCCGCAAGCCCCGCACCGGCGGCGGTGCGGCCGGCGGCGGCGATGCGGGCGACTCGGGCGGCCCGCCCGACGCGGCGTGAGCGCACGCCCGGCCTCTGCGCAGGGGTCTTCCATTGCGGGAGAAGCCGAGGGCCGTTGCGCCACCGGTGCTGAAGCGCCCCAGGTTCGCGCCTACGTGGCGCTCGGCGCCAACCTGGGCGACGCCCAGGCGACGGTCACCCTGGCACTCGCGGCCCTGGATCGCTTGCCGCAGACGCGCCGGGTCGCCTGCTCCAGTCTCTACCGCAGTGCGCCGGTCGATGCCGGTGGCCCCGATTTCATCAATGCCGTGGCGGCGCTCGACACCGCCCTGGCGCCGCTGGCGCTGCTGGACGAACTGCAGCGCCTGGAGCTCGCCGCCGGCCGCGAGCGGCCCTACCGCAACGCGCCGCGCACGCTGGACCTGGACCTGCTGCTCTACGGCGAGGCCCGCATCGACGCGCCGCGCCTGACGGTCCCGCATCCGCGCCTGCACGAACGCGCCTTCGTGCTGCTGCCGCTGGCCGAGATCGCCCCGGAACGGGTCGATGCCGCCTGGCTCGCCGCGGTGGCCGGACAGGCCATCGAGCGGCTCTGAAGTACCCACCGGCGGCGCCCGCCGGGCCGGCCAATTACACTTGCGGGTTGCTCGGGTGTCATCACCCTGTCGCATCTTTCGTGTAAGGACGTCCATTTCATGCTCGGCAAGCTGCTGCCCCGCGAGGGCAATTTTTTCGAGATGTTCAACCAGCATGCCGAGCGCATCGTCGAGGCCGCGCACGCCTTCGAACAGCTGGTTGCCAACTACAACGACGTGCATCTGCGTGAGCAGTACAACCGCGACGTCGACAACGCGGAGCGCGCGGCCGACCGCGTGACCCACGACGTCAACCTGCTGCTGCACAAGACCTTCATCACGCCCATCGACCGCGAGCAGATCCACAAGCTCATCAACACGATGGACGACGTGGCCGACCTGATCCAGGACTGCGCCGAGACCATGGCGCTGTACGACGTGCGCCAGATGACCGAGGAGATCTCGCGCCTGACCACGCTGTCGGTCAAGTGCTGCGGCCGCCTCAAGGACGCCGTCAAGTACCTGGGCAAGATCGCCGACCCGGCCGTGGCCGAGGCGACGCTCAAGACCTGCGAGGAAATCGACCGCATCGAGTCCGACGCCGACCGCGTGATGCGCAGCGCCATGAGCAAGCTCTTCCGCGAGGAGCCCGACGTCCGCGAGGTGATCAAGCTGAAGGCCATCTACGAGCTGCTGGAGACCGTCACCGACAAGTGCGAGGACGTGGCCAACGTGATCGAGGGCATCATCCTCGAGAACTCCTGAGCCGCCGGGAGCAGTCTCCATGGCAACGGTGCAGGTCGCCCTCTGGGTGGTGGTGGTGCTGGTCGCGCTGGCCATCGCCTTCGACTTCATGAACGGCTTCCACGACGCGGCGAATTCCATCGCCACCGTGGTGTCCACCGGCGTGCTCAAGCCGGGTCAGGCGGTGCTGTTCGCCGCCTTCTTCAACCTGATCGCCATCTTCGTCTTCCACCTGAGCGTGGCGGCGACGGTGGGCAAGGGCATTGCCCATCCCAACGTGATCGACGTGCACGTGGTGTTCGGCGCGCTGATCGGCGCCATCAGCTGGAACCTGGTGACCTGGTACTACGGCATTCCCAGCAGTTCCTCGCATGCGCTGATCGGTGGCATCGTGGGCGCCGTGATGGCCAAGACCGGCACCTCGGGCCTGGTCGGCGCCGGCATCTGGAAGACGGTGGCCTTCATCTTCGTCTCGCCGCTGCTGGGCTTCCTGCTCGGCTCGCTGATGATGGTGGTGGTGGCCTGGGTCTTCCGCCGCGCCACGCCCTCCCGGGTGGACCGCTGGTTCCGGCGGCTGCAGCTGGTGTCTGCCGGTGCCTACAGCCTGGGCCACGGCGGCAACGACGCGCAGAAGACCATCGGCATCATCTGGATGCTGCTGCTGGCCACCGGCTATGCCTCGGCGGGCGATTCCGCGCCGCCCACCTGGGTGGTGGTGGCCTGCTACACCGCCATCGCCATGGGCACGATGTTCGGCGGCTGGCGCATCGTGCGCACCATGGGCCAGAAGATCACCAAGCTCAAGCCCGTGGGCGGCTTCTGCGCCGAGACCGGGGGCGCGCTGACGCTGTTCCTGGCGACGGCGCTGGGCATTCCGGTGTCGACCACCCACACCATCACCGGCGCCATCGTCGGCGTGGGATCGGTCCAGCGCGCCAGCGCGGTGCGCTGGGGCGTGGCGGGCAACATCGTGTGGGCCTGGATCTTCACCATCCCCGCCGCCGCCTTCGTGGCGGCCATCGCCTACTGGCTGAGCATGCAGCTGTTCTGAGCCGTCAGAGAAACGGCGCGCCGCTCGCTCATTGCGAGATGCGGCGGCCTTCCTCGATCTGGTGCTCGAAGTAGCGCTGGAAGCTGAAGACGATGCTCGACATCAGCACCGTCGCACCGACCAGCAGTGCAAGCACCACGGCACCGATGGTGAACCAGTTGGTGCGGCCCGGCAACGCGTCGGGCGGCACCTGGGGGTTGTGTCTGGCGTTCCAGCGCTCCGGCGTCGTCAGGCCGTAGATGATGGCCATCAGCGCGCAGCCCGCAATCGTGAAGCCGACGAAGGGAATGAGCACCCAGCTCCAGCCGTCGTCCAGCCCGTACATGCGGGCCCGCTCGATGCCGTAGAGGCCCAGCGCCGTCGGGATCGGCAGCAGCCAGCCCGTCATGTCGCCCAATCCGTACAGGTAGAAGCGGTGCAGCCCCAGCGGCCCGCCCAGGAAGGCGAGCCAGGCGGCGAGGGTCTTGCTGCGTGGCGCGCGTGCGGTGTCGAGGACGGCTTCGGCGCGGGTGGTCATGCCAGGGCTTTCTTCATTCGGTCAGTCGGTCGGTCATTCAGGCGCGGTGCCGCTGCCCTCGCCGAGCACCTTGTCCATCAGCACCACGTCGCGCCACTGGCCGAACTTCCAGCCGCAGTCCTTGATGACGCCGACCTCGGCGAAGCCCAGCTTGCGGTGCACGCCGACCGAGCCGGCGTTGGCGGAGTCGCCGATCACGGCGATCAGCTTGCGCACGCCGGCGGCCTCGGCGGCCTCGATCAGCGCTTCGAGCAGCTGCGCCCCCAGGCCCATGCCGCGCGCGGCGTCGGCCATGTAGATCGAGTCTTCCGCGGAGTAGCGGTAGGCCGGCCGCGGCTTGAACCAGTTGCAGTAGGCAAAGCCGAGCACCTCGCCCGCCTCGCCCTCGGCCACCAGGTAGGGCAGGCCCTTGGCCAGCACGTCGGCGCGGCGGTTGGCCATGTCGGCCTGGCTGGGTGCCTCGGTTTCGAAAGTGCCCGTGCCGTGCAGGACGTGGTGGGCGTAGATGGCCGTGATGGCCGGGACATCGTCGTCGCGGCTCGGTCGGATGGTCAGGGGCATGGCGGATGGGGTCGGAAGGGCGCTATACTGGCGGGCTTTTCGGCGTGTCGCTGGCCGGGTGGCCATGTCGCGTGTCTCAACGCTGAAGAAGAATTCATCGGCTGGTTTCGGGCTTTCGTCGATTTTCAGAAGCCTTCAGCCGGTTCCACCCCAAGGATAAATCATGGTCGTGATCCGACTCTCCCGCGGCGGCTCGAAGGGCCGTCCGTTCTTCAACATCGTCGTCGCCGACAAGCGCACCCGTCGCGACGGCCGCTTCATCGAGCGCCTGGGTTTCTACAACCCCACCGCCCGCGGCGGCGAGGAAAGCATCCGCATCGCCCAGGACCGCCTGGCCTACTGGAAGAGCGTCGGCGCCCAGGCTTCGCCCACCGTCGTGCGCCTGATCAAGCAGGCCGGCAGCGCCGCCCCTGCCGCCGCCGAGCAAGCCGCCGCCTGATCGGCGCGCCGTCGCCGATGCTGCCCACCCTCGACGCCGCCGAACTGCCGGCGGACGCCATCGAAGTCGGGCGCATCGTCGATGCCTGGGGCATCAAGGGCTGGTTCAAGGTCCTGCCCCACAGCGCCGAGCCGGAGGCGCTGTTCACTTCCAAGCGCTGGTTCCTCCAGCCGCCTGGCAACGATCGCCAGGTCTTCCGGCTTCCCATCCGCGAAGCCCGCGAGCACACCGACTGCATCGTCGCCCATTCCGACGACGTGCCCGACCGCAACGCGGCCGAGGCCCTGCGCGGTGCGCGCATCTTCGTGCCGCGCTCCCTGTTTCCGACGCCTGGCGAGGACGAGTTCTACTGGGTCGACCTGATCGGCCTGTCCGTCTTCAACCGCGAGGGCGTGGCCCTGGGTGTGGTGCGCGAACTGCTCGCCACCGGCCCGCAGACCACGCTGGTGCTCGAGGTGGCCCCGGCCGCCGAGGGCGACAAGCCCGGCGAGCGCCTGATCCCCTTCGTCTCCGCCATCGTCGACAAGGTCGACCTGGCCGGCCGCACCATCGTGGCCGACTGGCAACCGGACTATTGAGAAGGTGTGAACGAACCCGCCATGCCCGCTCGCTCTGCCAAAACACGCCCACTCTGCGTTGCAAATGCTCGCCATAGCCCGAGCTATGGCTGTGCTTTGCGCCTTGATTGGCCGCGTTTTGGCAGCCCGCTCGGCCACGCCGGATTCATTCACACCTTCTGACCGGCCCCCCCCGCGGCCCCCTGCGCAGACGCCAATGCGCTTCGACGTCCTGACCCTTTTTCCCGAGCTGTTCGCGCCATTTCTGGCCAACGGCATCACCCGCCGCGCCTTCGCGTCGGGACAGGTGGACGTGCGCTTCTGGAACCCGCGCGATTTCGCCGAGGGCAACTACCGCCGCGTGGACGACCGTCCCTTCGGCGGCGGCCCCGGCATGGTCATGATGGCCGAGCCCATGGCCCGCTGCGCCGAGGCAGCCTTCGCCGACCGCGGCGCGCGTGCGCCGGTGGTGCTGTTCTCGCCCATCGGCGAGCCGCTGCGTCACGCCGCCGTGAGCGAATGGTCGGCGGGTCCCGGCGCGCTGCTGGTCTGCGGCCGCTACGAGGGGCTGGACCAGCGCTTCATCGACCGCTACGTCACGCACCAGATCAGCCTGGGCGACTTCGTGCTCTCCGGCGGCGAGCTGGCCGCGCTGGCGCTGCTGGACGCGGTAGCGCGCCTGCAGCCCGGCGTGCTCGGCGACGCCGACAGCCATGCGCAGGACAGCTTCAACCCCGCGCTCGACGGCCTGCTGGACTGCCCGCACTACACCCGGCCCGAGGTCTGGCAGGGCGAGGCCGTGCCGGCGCCGCTGATGTCGGGCCACCATGCCCAGATCGAGCGCTGGCGCCGCGAGCAGCGGCTGGCGATCACGGCGGCGCGGCGGCCGGAACTGATCGACGCGGCCCGCGCCGCGGGTCGGCTCCAGCCGCGCGACGAGCAGTTCTTGCAACAGCAGCCGCGCGACGCGCTATAATCGCGGGCTTTTCCGATCCTCTGTCCGGCCGCGGCCCTCGTTCAGGAACCCCGCTTCCTGGTCCGGCGCCCTCCACGCACTGGCGTGCGAACCGGCACCGGCAGCCGCCTTCAGTGCAGCGCGGACACGATCCTTCGCAGGAAACCATGAACCTCATCCAGACCCTCGAGCAAGAGGAAATCGCCCGCCTGGGCAAGAAGATCCCCGCGTTCGCCCCCGGCGACACCGTGATCGTCAGCGTCAACGTCGTCGAAGGCAACCGCAAGCGCGTGCAGGCCTACGAAGGCGTGGTGATCGCCAAGCGCAACCGCGGCCTGAACAGCGGCTTCACCGTGCGCAAGATCTCCAGCGGCGAAGGCGTCGAGCGGACCTTCCAGACCTACAGCCCGCTGATCGCCGGCATCGAAGTCAAGCGCCGCGGCGACGTGCGCCGTGCCAAGCTGTACTACCTGCGCGAGCGCAGCGGCCGTTCGGCCCGCATCAAGGAAAAGCTGCCGGGCAAGGCCGCGGCAGCGGTGGCGGCTGCGGAGTAATCCGAGGCATGTCGGCGAGGCCAGTCCCTGTCCTCGCCGCCCGAACCGGGCCGCCTTCGGGCGGCCTTTTTCATGGCCGGGCCGCCGCGCCCGCGGGTTTTGCAGGGCGGCCCTGCCGTCCACCGCGCCGCCTGTGCCGCGGTGGCCTTCCTCAACGAAGCCGATTGCCGTGTCCCTGAGTCCCGATCCCCAACCTTCCGACGCCGACGGGCATGCGCCGCCCGAGGTGGTCAACGCCGTCGCGCCGGTCGGCGCGGTGGTCGATCCGCGCGCGGTGCCGGTGGCCGGCGTCGACAGCGACCTGCCCGCCGTGCCCGCCGAGCGCCTGTCCGCCGCCGCCCTGCGCGCCCGCTTCGCCGCGCCGCCGGTGTGGGCGGCCGAGGTGCGGCGCGAGCCCCGGCAGACCCGCCGCAGCCCGGCGCCCGCCGCCGTGCTCGTGCCCATCGTGCAGCGGGCCGAGCCCATGGTGCTGCTCACCGAGCGGGCCACGCGCATGTCCACCCATTCGGGGCAGATCGCCTTTCCGGGCGGGCGCGTCGACCCGGGCGACGCCAGCATTGCCGATGCCGCATTGCGCGAGGCCTGGGAAGAGGTGGGCCTGGAAGCCGGCTTCGTCGAGGTGCTGGGCGAACTGCCCACCTACACGACCATCACCGCCTTCGTCGTCACGCCGGTGGTGGCGCTGGTGCAGCCCGGCTTCGTGCTGCGGCCCAATCCGGCGGAGGTGGCGGACGTGTTCGAGGTCCCGCTTGCCTTCCTGATGGATCCGGCCCACCACCGCCGCCACCGTGTGGACGACGGCAGCGGCCAGAGCCGCCATTTCTTCTCCATGCCCTACGACGACCACGGCCGCGAGCGCTACGTCTGGGGCGCGACGGCGGGCATGCTGCGCAACCTCTACCGCTTCCTGTCGGCATGAGGGCGGCGGCTTGCCCGCAGACGCGCCGGCGGGCCGGCAGCCGCCGCGCGTGAAGCGCAGATTTATGATTCCTCGATGAGCTTCTTTGCCATCCTGTGCGCGCTGCTGATCGAGCAGGTGCGACCGCTGGCGGCCGACAACCCGGCCTATGGCGCGGCCCTGTCGTGGACGCGCTGGACCAGCCGCAACTTCGACGCCGGCAAGCCGCAGCACGGATGGATCGCCTGGACGCTGGCGGTGGGCGCGCCCAGCCTGCTGGCGCTGGGCCTGCACTGGCTGCTGATGCTCACGCTGGGCGCGCCGTTCGCGCTGATCTGGAGCGTGGGCGTGCTCTACGCCACGCTGGGCTTCCGCCAGTTCAGCCACCACTTCACCGAGATCCGCGACGCGCTGGACGTGGGCGACGAGGCGCTGGCGCGCAGCCTGCTCGCCCGCTGGCAGCGGGTGGACGCGGCCGAGCTGCCGCGCAGCGAGATCGTGCGCCACGTCATCGAGTATTCGGTGATTGCCGCCCATCGCCACGTGCTGGGCGTGCTCGCCTGGTTCTCGCTCGGGGCGCTGCTGGGCCTGGGGCCGGCGGGTGCGGTGTTCTACCGCATGAGCGAATTCGTGGGCCGCTACTGGGCCCACAAGCACAACGCCATGCGGCAGCCGGCGAGCGTGTGGGTGCAGCAGGCGGCCGCGCGGGCGTGGGTGGCCATCGACTGGCTGCCGGCGCGCATCACGGCCCTCGGCTTCGCGGTGGTGGGCAGCTTCGAGGAAGCCATCGACTGCTGGCGCAACGATGCGCGCCGCTTCGCCGGCATCAACGACGGCGTGATCCTGGCGGCCACCTCGGGCGCGCTCAACGTGCGCCTGGGTGGCGAACAGCTGCGGCCCAGCCGCGGCGGCCTGGGCGATGCGCTCATGACCGAGACCGAACTGCCGGACGCCGGGCTGCTGGACGGCGGCCCGACGACGGGCCGCGAGCCGGAGCCCGGCCACCTGCGCAGCGTGGTGGGCCTGGTGTGGCGCTCGGTGGTGCTGTGGATGCTGCTGCTGGCCCTGCTGACCCTGGCGCGATTGCTGGGGTAGGAATGAGACCACCCCGTTTGGACTTCCTCACTGCGTGTGGAAGTCCAATCCCCCTCGAGGGGCGCACCCGGCGGCCCGGCAAAGCCGGTTCCGCGGGTGCACTGGGATGGCCTGCTCCGCGGCCGTTCGATCTTGGGACCGCGCCGGTTTTCTGCGGCGCGGGTGACGCGCGGCGCCTTCGAAAAAAACTGAGATGTCTACGCTGACCTCCTCCCCCTTCTGGAGCCCGCTCGCGGCAGGGCTGTCGCCCTATGAGCCCGGCGAGCAGCCGCACATCGCGGACCTGGTCAAGCTCAACACCAACGAGCATCCCGCCGCGCCGTCGCCGCGGGTGGTGGCGGCCATCACCGAGGCGGCGCGCGACGGGCTGCAGCGCTACCCCGATCCGGAGTCCACGCGACTGCGCGGCGCCATCGCCCGCCGCCATGGCCTGAAGCCCGAGCAGGTGTTCGTGGGCAACGGCTCGGACGAGGTGCTGGGCCATGCCTTCCTGGCCTTCTTCCAGCGGCCGCAGCCGCTGCTCTTTCCGGACGTCACCTACAGCTTCTACCGCGTCTGGGCGCAATTGCACGGCATCGCGGCCGAACTGCTGCCGGTGGACGACGGCCTGCGCATCGACATCGACGCCCTGGCGCAGCGGGCCGCCCAGGGTTGCGCCGGCGTGGTCGTCGCCAACCCGAACGCGCCCACGGGCATCGGCCTGCCGCTGCCGGCCATCGCGCGGCTGCTGCGGGCCTGCCCTGACCGCGTGGTGCTGGTGGACGAGGCCTACGTGGACTTCGGCGGCGAAAGCGCCACGGCGCTGATCGACGCGCATCCGAACCTGCTGGTGGTGCAGACGCTGTCCAAGTCGCGCGCGCTGGCCGGGCTGCGGGTGGGCTTCGCGCTGGGCCAGGCGGGGCTGATCGCGGGGCTCGCGCGCGTCAAGAACAGCTTCAATTCCTATCCGCTGGACCGGCTGGCCCAGGCCGGCGCCCAGGCCGCCATCGAGGACGAGGACTGGTTCGCGCGCCAGTGCCGCGAGGTGATGAACACCCGCGAGGGCCTGACGCTGCAGCTCGAAGACCTGGGCTTCCAGGTCCTGCCCTCGCAGGCCAATTTCGTCTTCGTGCGGCATCCGGCACGCGATGCCCGCGAACTGGCGGCGGCGCTGCGGGCGCGTGCGGTGCTGGTGCGGCATTTCCGCCAGCCGCGCATAGAGCAGTGGCTGCGCATCAGCATCGGCAGCCGCGCGCAGTGCGCGGCGCTGGTGGAGGCGCTGCAGGCGATCCTGGAAGGGTGAACGCGGCCGCGCACGGGCGCGTGCCGGTGGTCAGTACGACGGCGGCCGGCTCAGCTCGTCGAAGAGCTCGTTGTAGATGCGGTAGCGCATGGCGCTGATGTCGGCGTCGCTGGGCGGCGCTGCCCCTTCGACATGGGCGATCACGCCGCAGCCGGGCTCGTGCCGGTGCGTGCAGTTGTAGAAGCGGCATTCGCCGGTGTGGGCCGCGATGTCGGGCATGAGCGCCGGCAACTGCGTGGGTTCGATGTGGTTCAGGCCGAATTCCTGGAAGCCCGGCGAGTCGATCAGCGCCGTGCCCGCGGCCTTGTCCATCCAGTACCAGGTGGTGGTGGTGGTGGTGTGGCGGCCCGAATTGAGGGCTTGCGAGATTTCGCCCGTCTGCGCCAGCGCGCCGGGCACGAGGCGGTTGACCAGCGTGCTCTTGCCCACGCCCGAGGGGCCGAGGATGAGGGTGGTGCGGCCGGCCAGTTCGGCCTCCACGGCGGCCAGGCCCGGTGCGTCGGCGCCTTCCAGCGACAGCGGCAGCACCGCATAGCCCATGCGCCGGTAGGGCGCCAGCCGCTCCCATGCGCGGCCGAACAGCTCGGCCAGATCGCTCTTGTTGAGCACGATCAGCGCGCGGATGTGCTGCGCCTCGGCCGCGATCAGCGCGCGGGTCAGCTGGTGCTCGGAGAAATCGGGTTCGGCCGCCACCAGCAGCAGGATCTGGTCGAGGTTGGCGGCGAAGGACTTGGTGCGGATCTCGTCCTGGCGGTAGAAGAGGTTGCGGCGCTCGTCGACGCGCTCGATGGTGCCTTCGTCGGCGGTGGGCTGCCATTGCACGCGGTCGCCGACCACGGCCTGGCTCTTCTTGCCGCGCGGATGGCAGATGCGGCGCTCGCCGTCGGGCGTCTCCACCAGGCAATGGCGGCCGTGGCTGCCGACCACCAGGCCTGCGCGCGCCGTGCCGCTGGCCGGCGCACCCGCTGCTGCAGCTTTGCCGCGGCCCACGCTGCCGCCTTCAGGCGGCGGCCGCGGCCGCGCCCTGCAGCCGCGCCAGGCGCTGGGCGGCCGGCGGGTGGGAATAGTAGAAGCCGACGTAGATCGGGTCGGGCGTCAGCGTCGAGGCGTTGTCCTGGTGCAGCTTGAGTAGCGCGCGGGCCAGGTCGGCGCCATCGGCATGGGCGGCGGCGAAGGCATCGGCCTCGAACTCATCGCGGCGCGAGGACCGCGCCATCAGCGGGGAGACGAAGAAGCCGAACACCGGCACCACCAGCATGAACAACAGCAGCGCCAGCGCATCGTTGGGCGCCGCCATGTGCGGCCGCACGCCCAGGCCGGTGTAGAACCAGGCCTGCGCGGAAAGCCAACCCAGCAGCGCGAAAGCCGCCAGGCTCAGCACCAGCATCAGGCCCATGCGGCGGGCGATGTGGCGGTGCTTGAAGTGGCCCAGTTCGTGGGCCAGCACCGCCTCCACCTCGCCCGGGGTCAACTGGCGCAGCAGGGTGTCGAAGAAGACGACGCGCTTGGCGCGGCCGAAGCCGGTGAAGTAGGCATTGGCATGCGCGCTGCGGCGGCTGCCGTCCATGACGAACAGGCCCTTGGCGGCAAAGCCGCAGCGGGCCATGAGCGCCTGCACGCGCTCGCGCAGCGGGGCGTCTTCCAGCGGCGCGAACTTGTTGAACAGCGGCGCGATCCAGGTCGGCACGATGAACTGCAGCAGCAGCGTCCAGCCGGCCAGTGCGACCCAGGCCCACAGCCACCACAGCGGCCCTGCCGCGCCCATCAGCCACAGCACCAGCGCGGCCAGCGGCAGGCCCAGCGCCACGCCGACGGCGGTGCCCTTGAGCAGGTCGGCCAGCCACAGGCCAGGCGTCATCTTGTTGAAGCCGAAGCGCTCTTCCAGCCGGAAGGTCTGCCACCAGGTGAAGGGCAGGTCGATCAGCCCGCCGATCAGGCTGAAGGCGCCCAGCAGTGCCAGCTGCTGCAGCAGGCCGGCGCCCAGCCAGGCGGCCAGCGCCTTGTCCAGCAGGTCCAGGCCGCCCAGCAGCGTCCAGCCCACGAGCACCGCGGCGCCCCAGGCCGCCTCGACCATGCCGAAGCGCATGCGCGCCAGCGTGTAGTCGGCCGCCTTGCGGTGGGCCGCCAGGTCGATGGTGCCGGCGAAAGGGGCGGGCACGGCGTCGCGGTGGCGGGCCACATGACGCACCTGCCGCGCCGCGAGCCAGAAGCGGACCAGCAGCCCGGCCACCAGGGCCAGGGCGAAGACGAGCGTGAAAGCGAGAGAGGCGGACATGCGCGGGCGAGTGTAGTGGGCACCTGCGCGCCCCACGGGCGACGCCGTCGTCTGGGCGAGAATGCCCCGATGTCCGCCCCCCAAGCCACCCCTGCCCAAGCCCTGCCCAAGAGCGACCAGAACCTCGTCTGGCTCGACTGCGAGATGAGCGGGCTCGACCCCGAGAAGGAACGCCTGCTCGAGATCGCCGTCGTCGTCACCAGCCCCGACCTCGCCACGCGCGTTGACGGCCCGGTGCTCGTGGTGCACCAGAGCGAGGCCGTGCTCGACGGCATGGACGCCTGGAACAAGGGCACCCATGGCCGCAGCGGCCTGATCGACAAGGTGCGTGCCTCCACCCTCGACGAAGCCGCGGCCGAGCAGCAGCTCATCGACTTCATCGCGCGCTACGTGCCGCGCAGCGGCTCGCCCATGTGCGGCAACACCATCGGCCAGGACCGCCGCTTCCTCGTCAGGTACATGCCGCGGCTGGAGGCCTACTTCCACTACCGCAACCTGGACGTCAGCACGCTCAAGGAACTGGCCAAGCGCTGGAAGCCGGCCGCCTATGCCGCCTTCAAGAAGCAGCAGGCCCACACCGCACTGGCCGACGTGCACGAATCCATCGACGAACTGCTGCACTACCGCGACACCTTCCTGCGGCTGGAAGATTGAACGCGTCGGCAGTGAGGATTAGGCAAAACCCTCGCTCCATGCCATAATCGCTGGCTCGCCTCAAAAAACATGGCGAGTTTGCGCATCTCCCTTCTTGCACATTGGTCGGCGGCTCCCGCTTCAGGCGGAACAGCTCGATGAACCCGACCACGGCGCCCTGATCCTCACCCGGATCGCCACGCGCCGATCGTCGTTGGATGGTTGATGTTTTTCTGAACCTCCAACGTGCCTGCCCCCACGGGGCGGCGTGCGTTCACGATCAGTTTTTATGACCGACTCCCTGCATGAGCAGGGCGCAGCCGCGCCTTCGCTCGACCTTTCCCTTTCCACCGACACCGTGGCCGAAGGCCGCAACGATGCGCCCGAGGCCGTGCTGGCCGACGGCATCGCTGCCGAAGCCGTCGTGCCCGAGGGCCCGCATCCCTTCGCCGAACTGGGCCTGGCGCCCGAGCTCGTCGCCGCCGTGCGCGACCTGGGCTACACCGAGCCCACCGCCGTTCAGACCAAGGCCATCCCCATGGCCATGCCCGGCAACGAAGAGCAGGACGCGAGCGCGGCCGGCTTCGTCGACCTGATGGTCTCCAGCCAGACCGGCAGCGGCAAGACCGCCGCCTTCCTGCTGCCCGTGCTGCACACGCTGCTGCTGCAGCAGCAGCGCGAGGAAGCCGAGGCCAAGGCCGAGCACGCCCGCCTGGCGGCCGAAGCCGCCGCCCGCGGCGAAGCGCCGCCCAAGAAGCCGCGCCGCGTCAATCCCACGCAGTCGCGCAACTTCAAGGCCGCCGTTCCCGGCGCGCTGGTGCTGTGCCCCACGCGCGAGCTGGCCCAGCAGGTGGCCCATGACGCCATCGAGCTGGTGCGCCACTGCCGCGGCCTGCGCATCGCCAACGTGGTGGGCGGCATTCCCTACCAGCTGCAGATCGCCCGCCTGCAGAACGCCAACCTGGTCGTGGCCACGCCCGGCCGCCTGCTGGACCTGCAGCGCTCCATGCAGATCAAGCTGGACCAGGTGCGCTTCCTCGTCGTCGACGAGGCCGACCGCATGCTGGACCTGGGTTTCGCCGACGACCTGGCCGAGATCAACCAGCTGACCATCCAGCGCCAGCAGACCATGATGTTCAGCGCGACCTTCGCGCCGCGCATCCAGCAGCTGGCCGCCCGCGTCATGCGCGAGCCGCGCAAGGTGCAGATCGACAGCCCGCAGCAGAAGCACGCCAACATCCGCCAGGTGCTGCACTGGGCCGACCACGCCACGCACAAGCGTGCGCTGCTCGACCACTGGCTGCGCGACACCGCCATCCAGCAGGCCGTGGTGTTCGCCAGCACGCAGATCGAATGCGACGGCCTCGCCAACGACCTGCAGCAGGCCGGCTTCTCCGCCGTGGCGCTGCACGGTGCCTTGAGCCAGGGCCTGCGCAACCGCCGCCTGATGGCGCTGCGCAACGGCCAGGTGCAGATTCTGGTCGCCACCGACGTTGCCGCCCGCGGCATCGACGTGCCCAGCATCAGCCACGTCTTCAACTTCGGCCTGCCGATGAAGTCGGAGGACTACACCCACCGCATCGGCCGCACCGGCCGTGCGGGCCGCGACGGCATCGCCGTCACCTTCGCCGAATTCCGCGACCAGCGCCGCATCTTCGACATCGAAGCCTTCACCAAGCAGCCCTTCCAGGCCGAGGTGATCGAGGGCATGGAGCCGACGCGCCGTGCGCCCACGGCCCAGCCGCCGCGCGGCGGTGCCGGCCGTGGCCGTGGCGCTCCTGGCGGCCGCCAGGGCGACGACCGTCGCCGCTCCTCCGGTTTCGCCGGTGGTGGCCGTGCGTCTGGCTGGGGCGAGTCGTCCTACGGTGACCGCCAGGGCGGCCAGCGTTCCCAGGGCTTCGACGGCGGTCGCGCAGGCGGCTTCGGCGGTCCGCGCCCGCAGGGTGGCGGCGAAGGCTTCGGTGGCGGCCATCGCGGCCACAACGAGGGCTTCGGTGGCCAGCAGCGTGGCCACGGCCACGGTGAAGGTTTCGGCGGCGGCTACCGTGGCCGCAGCAACGAAGGCTTCGGCGCACCGCGCGGCCATGGCGAAGGCTTCGCCGGCCCGCGCTCGCACGGCGATGCGCGCCGCCCGGCCCCCGCCGGTCGCGATGGCCGGGATGCCCGTTCGTCCGAAGGCCCGCGCGGCAACGGCGGCAAGCCTTTTGCAGGTCGCGCCTTTGTTCCCCGTAGCCGCGGCTGAAAATCTGTGCCATAATCTCATCTCTTCGGGCCGTTAGCTCAGTTGGTTAGAGCAGAGGACTTGAAGGGTGAGAGCCTAAAGGTGCTTTTTGTGCCAACGGCTGTTGCCCGACGGGTTGCTCAAGGTAAGTTCACTCTGCCTTGAAGTAGAACTTCTCAAATTCGGCGAACGCTAACGTGCTCTTCCGAGCGCCAGGCCAACGCCGAGCGAAGCCCCGCAAGGGGAACGTGTAGAGACTCGACGGGAAGGCCGAAAGGCAAGACAGAGTCCAGACCACAAACCGGAAACGGGCAGCGAAAGCTGAAGTGGGAGGCATAATCCTTTGGTCGCTGGTTCAAGCCCAGCACGGCCTACCAGGACGGAAGAACGAAGAAAGTTTTGCTTGATAGTTGGCGCCACGAAAATGTCGTGCTATACTAGAAAGCTCAGCGGCTGTAGCTCAGCTGGATAGAGTACTTGGCTACGAACCAAGGGGTCGTGGGTTCGATTCCTGCCAGCCGCACCATATTTCCCTATGGGGAACGACGGGTTAGCGCCACAAGCGCTAGCCCGTTTTTCTTTGTCCAAACGGTTTCTGCACAATCCGGCCCATGAGCAAGGCCTTCACCAAAGAGAGCGATGCCGCCGACGAGGACGATGACCTCGGCGGACTGCCGCCCCTGCCGCCCGGCGGCAAGAACTACATCACGCCGGCCGGCTATGCGCGGCTGCGGGCCGAGTTGTTGTCGCTGATGGACGAAGAGCGGCCCAAGGTGGTGGAGGCGGTGCACTGGGCCGCCAAGAACGGCGACCGCTCCGAGAACGGCGACTACCTGTACGGCAAGAAGCGGTTGCGCGAGATCGACCGCCGCATCCGCTTCCTCACGAAACGGCTGGAGATCGCCGAGGTGACCGATCCGTCCGTGCACCATGGTTCGGACCAGGTGTTCTTCGGCGCCACCGTCACCTATGCGGACGAGACGGGCGCCGCGCAGTCGGTGACCATCCTCGGCATCGACGAGGCGGAAAGCACCCAGCGGCAGGTGAGCTGGATCGCGCCGATTTCCCGCACGCTGCTCAAGGCCCGGGTGGGCGATGTGCTCAAGCTGGTGACGCCGGGCGGCACGCAGGAGATCGAGGTGGTGGCGGTGGACTATCCGGCGCCGGCGCGGGCGGCCTGAACCCCGGACTGCGACGCGCGTCAGGCCGCCGGCACGATCCGCCGCGCCGACAGCACCGACGGCGTCCGGCGTGCGGCGCGCAGCACCGTCTCGAGTTGCGCAGCGTCGCGCACGGCCACCACGAAGCGAAGATCCGTCGAATCCCGCTGGCTCTCGTCCGGCATCTCGACATGGGTGATGTCGGCCTCGGCCCGGGCCAGGGTGGAGGCGACGCGCGCCAGCACGCCCTTGTCGTTGCGCACGGTGACGAGGATGCCGGTCTCGAAGCTGCGCACCGGCTCGTCCGCCCACTCGACGGCGAAGAAGCGTTCGGCGTCCTTGTGCCGCAGGCGCTGGCCGACGCCGCAGGCCTCGGTGTGCACCACCAGGCCCTCGCCGTGGCCCAGGTAGCCCACGATCGGATCGCCCGGCACCGGGCGGCAACACAGGGCGAAGCGCACGGAGGAGTTCTCGCTGCCGTCCAGCGTGACCGCGCCCTGGGACACGTTCTCGTGCGCGGTGAAGCGCTCGCGGCTCATCAGCAGCGCGTCGGGCTTCTCGCCGCGCTCGCCCAGCAGCGTGACGAGCCGCTTGGCCACGATGCTGGCCACCCGCTTGCCGAGGCCGATGTCGGTCATCAGGTCTTCGCGGTTGCGGTTGCCGGTGAAGCGCAGCAGCTTGTCCCAGATCGGCTGGTAGTCGGCGTCGCTGTTCGGCAGCTTGCGCACGCCCTCGGCGCGCAAGGCCTGCGACAGCAGCTTCTCACCCAGATGTTCCGATTCGGCCTGGGCGAGGGTCTTGAGGTAGTTGCGGATCTTGGACCGCGCCCGGCCGGTGCGCACGAAGCCCAGCCAGGCCGGGTTGGGCGTGGAGACCGGGGCGGTGATCACCTCCACCACGTCGCCGTTCTTCAGTTCGGTGCGCAGCGGCACCTGCTCGCCGTTGATGCGCGCGGCCGAGGCATGGTGGCCGACGTTGGTGTGGATGGCATAGGCGAAATCGACCACCGTGGCCCCGCGGGGCAGGGCGAGGATCTCGCTGCGCGGCGTGAACACGTAGACGGCGTCGGGAAAGAGGTCGACCTTGACGTGTTCCCAGAACTCGCGGGCGTCGCGGGTTTCGTCCTGGATGTCCACCAGCGACTGCAGCCACTTCGCGCTGAGCCGCTCGCCGTGGTCCGCGTCGCCCGCGGCCTTGTAGAGCCAGTGCGCGGCCACGCCCGACTCGGCCACCACGTGCATGGCTTCGGTGCGCAACTGGAACTCCACGTTCACGCCCGAAGGGCCGACCAGGGTCGTGTGCAGCGACTGGTAGCCATTGATCTTCGGGATCGCGATGTGGTCCTTGAACTTGCCCGGATGCGGCTTGTAGAGCTGATGCAGTACGCCCAGGCCGGTGTAGCAGGCGATGGTGCTGGGCACGATCAGCCGGAAGCCGTAGATGTCCGTCACCTGGGCGAAGCTCAGGTGCTTGTCGTCCATCTTGCGGTAGATGGAATACAGCGTCTTCTCGCGCCCGGCGATGCGCACCTGCAGGCCGGCGGCAGCAAAGGCGGTCTCGACGTCGCGCTGCACCTTCTGGATCAAGTCGCGGCGCCGGCTGCGGGCCTTGGCCACGGCCTTGGTCAGGATGGCGTGGCGCCAGGGCTTCAGGTGGCGGAAGGACAGCTCCTGCAGTTCGCGGTAGGTCTGGTTCAGGCCCAGCCGGTAGGCGATGGGCGCATAGATGTCCAGCGTCTCATGGGCGATGCGGCCCCACTTGGCCCGGGGCGCATCGCCCAGGGTGCGCATGTTGTGGGTGCGGTCGGCCAGCTTGATGAGGATGACGCGCACGTCGCGCGCCATGGCCAGCAGCATCTTGCGGAAGGACTCGGCCTGATTCTCTTCGCGCGTGTTGAATTGCAGCTTGTCCAGCTTGGTGAGGCCGTCCACCAGTTCGGCCACGGCGGCGCCGAAGCGCTCGACCAGCTCGGGCTTGGTGACACCGCAGTCCTCGATGGCGTCGTGCAGCAGCGCGGCCATGAGGGCCTGGGCGTCGAGCTTCCACTCGGCGCACTGGGCCGCGACGGCGATGGGATGGGTGATGTAGGGCTCGCCGCTGTTGCGCAGCTGGCCCAGGTGCGCCTCGTCGGCGAAGCGGTAGGCGCGGCGCACCAGGTCCACGTCGTAGGCCGCCAGGTAATCCAGCCGCGCGGTCAGCGCGGCGAAACTCGCCGCGGCGGCGTTCAACGCGGCCGTGGGCGCCTTGCCGGGCGCTGGAACCGCGCCGGACGTGGAAGAGGGAAGCACCACACTCATGGTCGGACTTTAGCCGCTGATGCGCCGCGCAGCAGCCGGGCGCAAAAAAAGCACCTCGAAAGGTGCTTGTTCTCGGCGCTTTGGCGCCCGTTGCCGTCAGAGCAGAGGCTCAGCCCGGAACCTTCTTGAGCATTTCCAGGCCGACCTTGCCGTCGGCGATCTCGCGCAGGGCGGTCACGGCCGGCTTGTTCTTGCTTTCGATCTTGGGCGCATGGCCCTGGCTCAGCATGCGGGCGCGGTAGGTGGCGGCCAGCACGAGCTGGAAGCGGTTGGGGATCTGCTGCAGGCAGTCTTCGACGGTGATGCGGGCCATGACGGTGTGCCTTGATGAAGTGTCAGGGAATGTTCAATGCCGCGAAGGTGTCGGCACGGGCGCGGCGCTGTGCGGAGTAGCGCAGCCGCTGCGCATGAACGATCGCTTTGAGGTCGAAAAGCGCGCGTTCAAAGAGCTCATTGATTATAACGTAGTCGAATTGGTGGGTCTGGCTCATCTCCTGGGCGGCATTGCGCAGGCGCAGCTCGATCACCTCGGGGGCGTCCTCGCCACGGCGCTCCAGGCGGGAACGCAGTTCTTCCCAGCTGGGCGGCAGGATGAAGATGAGCACCGCGTTGGCGAACGCGCGGCGCACCTGCAGCGCGCCCTGGAAGTCGATCTCCAGGATCACGTCGGTGCCGGAGGCTATGCGCTCTTCCACCGCGCGCTTGGAGGTGCCGTAGCGGTGGCCGTGCACGTTGGCCCATTCGAGGAAAGCGTCGGCGTGGGCCATGGCCTCGAACTCGGCCGGCGACACGAAGAAGTATTCGCGGCCGTGCTTTTCCTGCCCGCGCGGCGCCCGCGTGGTGTGCGACACCGAGGGATTCACGCCCGTGTCGAGTTCCCTCAGCGCCTTGACCAGGCTGGACTTGCCGGCCCCGCTCGGGGCCGCCACGACGAACAGGTTTCCGGGGTATTCCATGGCGCTCATTCGATGTTCTGGACCTGTTCGCGCATCTGCTCGATCAGCACCTTCATGTCGACGCCGATGCGGGTCAGCTCGAGGGCCGCCGACTTGGAGCCCAGGGTGTTGGCCTCACGGTGCAGTTCCTGGATGAGGAAGTCGAGCCGCTTGCCGACCTCGCCGCCTTGCCTGAGCAGCCGCTCGATCTCGTCCAGGTGGGCGCGCAGTCGGCCCAGTTCCTCGGCGACGTCGATGCGGATGGCGAAGGCCGTGGCTTCGGACAGGGCGCGGTCCTGGGCCGCCTCGGGGGTGGCGGCGCCGGCCGCGAGGCCCATGGCTTCCTGCCAACGCTCCAGGAAGCGGGCGCGCTGCTGTTCGACCAGCTGCGGCACCAGCGGCTCGGCCTGGGCGGCCAGCGCCTGGAGGCTCTCGAGCCGATCGCGCAGCAGCGCAACGAGGCGGGCGCCTTCGCGCTCGCGGGCGGCGATCAGGTCGTCGATGACGGTGGCGGCAAGGGCGCCGATGTCAAAGCCGTCGGTGGCGCCGTGGCGGCCGCTGTCGTTGCCGGCCAGCCGGAGCACGTCGGCCACGCTCAACTCGCGGGCGGTGGGCAGCCAGGCGCGCACGGCGTCCTGCACGCCGTTCAGGCGCTGCAGCAGGCGCACGGAGGGCTCGGTCACACCGCCGTCGGTGCCGCTGTCGATGGCGGCCCGCAGCTCGACCTTGCCGCGCTTGAGGCGCTTGGTGAGCAGTTCGCGCAGCAGCGGCTCGTGCTGGCGCAGTTCGTCGGCCAGCTTGAAGCTGAGGTCCAGGAAGCGGCTGTTGACCGCGCGCACCTCGATGCCGAGCCGCGGCCCGGAGCGCTCTTCTCCCAGTGCGCCCTCCGCGCCCGAGGCGCGGCTCTGGCCACTGGCGTAACCGGTCATGCTGTAAACTGCCATCGCACCTCGCTCTCGGCCCGTGTTCGTCTGACATGCCCCGCCAAAGCGCAGGGCCGGCGCCCAAGCTGATGCGGATCCGACGGGCCACGCCGCCTCTCCTCTTCGGGCGAAGCCTCCGATTATGTCAAAGGTCAAACCGTCGCCCTTGATGCCGGACACGGTGATCGGCGGCTACCGAATCATTCGCCGTCTTTCCGCGGGCGGCTTCGGCGTGGTCTACCTCGCGGTGGACAAGGCGGGCCAGCAGGTCGCCATCAAGGAATACCTTCCGTCGTCCCTGGTCACGCGCGAGGACGGCAGCCTCGCGCCGCAGGTGTCGCCCGAGAAGCTGTCGCTCTACCGCCTCGGCCTTAAGAGCTTCTTCGAGGAAGGCCGGGCGCTGGCGCAGATCGCGCACGCCTCGGTGGTGAGCGTGCTCAACTTCTTCCGCGAGAACGAAACCGTCTACATGGTGATGAACTACCTGGAAGGCGCCACGCTCCAGGACTTCATCGTCACGGCCCGCGACCTGAAGCGGCCCAAGGTGCTGCGCGAGTCGACCATCCGGTCCCTGTTCGACGAGATCCTGCGCGGGCTGCGCGTGGTGCACCAGCACAAGATGCTGCACCTGGACATCAAGCCGGCCAACATCTTCATCACCGACGACGACCGCGCCGTGATGATCGACTTCGGCGCGGCGCGCGAGGTGCTGTCCAAGGAAGGCAACTTCGTGCGCCCCATGTACACGCCCGGCTTCGCCGCCCCCGAGATGTACCGGCGCGACTCGTCCATGGGGCCGTGGACCGACATCTATGCCGTGGGCGCCTGCATCTATGCCTGCATGAACGGCTACCCGCCCACCGACGCGCCGCAGCGGCTGGAAAAGGACCGCCTGAACCTGTCGCTCACGCGGCTGCGCGGCGTCTATTCCGACGACCTGATCGAGGTGGTGGAATGGGCCATGGCGCTGGACCCCCTGTCGCGGCCACAGTCGGTGTTCGCGCTGCAGAAGGAACTGGGCCGCGAGAGCGAACGCCGCTACACCAAGCTGTCGGTGGGCGAGCGCATGCGCCTGTCGCTGGACAACATGCGGGCCAACGACCGCAAGCCCACGGCGCGCGCGCCGGCGGCGCCGACCACGCGGCCGGCCGTGCCATGAAGTTCTCGGTCTTCCAGGTCAGCCGCAAGGGCGGGCGCCTCAAGAACGAGGACCGCATGGGCTACTGCTACACCCGCGAGTCGGCGCTGTTCGTGCTGGCCGACGGCATGGGCGGGCATCCGGAGGGCGAGGTGGCGGCGCAGCTCGCGCTGCAGGCGGTGTCGGCGCTGTTTCAGCGCGAGGCGCGGCCGGTGCTGACGGACGTGCGCCACTTCCTTTCCGCGGCCATCGGCGCGGCGCACCAGCAGATCATGCGCTATGCCGGCCGCAAGGCGATGCTCGACACGCCGCGCACCACCATCGTGGTCGCGGTGCTGCAGCAGGGCTGTGCCACCTGGGCGCATTGCGGCGATTCGCGGCTGTATGCGGTGCGCGGCGAGCGGCTGCTGGTGCGCACGCGCGACCATTCGCATGCCGAGCGGCCCCGCCCGGGCGTGTCGCCGCAGACCGTCAACCGCAACCTGCTGCAGACCTGCCTGGGCTCGCCGGTGCCGCCGGTGTTCGATCTGTCCGACGCGCTGCCGCTGCAGCAGGGCGACCGGCTGATGCTGTGCTCCGACGGCCTGTGGGGCGTGATCGAGGATGCCCTGCTGGTGCGCACGCTGGGCGGCGCCCGCCCGGTGGCCGATGCGGCGCCCGAGCTGGTGGAGATGGCGCTGCGCCGCGGCGGTCCGCAATCGGACAACGTGACCCTCATCGCGCTGGAATGGGAGACGCCCGACGCGCCCGGCAGCGAGCCCGGCGTGTCCACCGACAGCATCGGGCCGGACGTGTTCGCGTCCAGCATCCAGGCCGGCCTTCCGGGCGAGGCCGACTACGACGAACTGGACGAAGCCGCCATCGAGCGCAGCATCGCCGAGATCAACGAGGCCATCCGCCGCTCGGCGGCCCGAAAAACCTGAACCCGCGCGCGGCGCCGCAGCGGCCCCGGCCCCGGGGTGACGCAGCGGCCCGCGCTTTTCCTTTTGCCATTGCCCTTTTTCCTGGACTTTCCATGACCGACTTCCTCCGCAGCGGCGGCCGCGCCGCCGACCAGCTGCGCCCCGTGCGCATCACCCGCGGCTTCACCATCCACGCCGAAGGCTCGGTCCTGATCGAGTTCGGCCAGACGCGCGTGCTGTGCACCGCCTCCGTCGAAGAGAAGGTGCCGCCGCACAAGAAGGGCAGCGGCGAAGGCTGGGTCACGGCCGAATACGGCATGCTGCCGCGCGCCACCCACACCCGCGGCAACCGCGAAGCCGCCAAGGGCAAGCAGAGCGGCCGCACGCAGGAGATCCAGCGCCTCATCGGCCGCTCCATGCGTGCCGTGTTCGACCTGGCCGCGCTGGGCGAGCGCACCCTCTACCTCGACTGCGACGTGCTGCAGGCCGACGGCGGCACCCGCACGGCCGCCATCACCGGCGCCTTCGTGGCCGCGCACGATGCGGTGACCAAGCTCATCGCCACCGGCGCGCTGGCCGCCTCGCCCATCCGCAGCCATGTGGCCGCCATCTCGGTGGGCATCGTGCAGGGCACGCCGCTGCTGGACCTGGAATACGTCGAGGACTCGGCCTGCGACACCGACATGAACGTCGTGATGACCGGCGCCGGCCACTTCGTGGAAGTGCAGGGCACGGCCGAGGGCGCCGCCTTCAGCCGCGACGAGATGGACCAGCTGCTGGCGCTGGCCGACAAGGGCATCGCCGAGCTGGTGCAGCTGCAGAAGCAGGCGCTGCAGATCGCCTGAGCACGCGCGCGCACGAGGCATCCATGAAACTGGTTCTCGCATCCAACAACGCGGGCAAGCTGGCCGAGCTGCAGCAGCTCTTCGGCAAGCTGGGGCTCACGCTCGTGCGGCAGTCCGAGCTGGGCGTGGGCGAGGCGGAGGAGCCCTTCCGCACCTTCGTCGAGAACGCGCTGGCCAAGGCCCGCCACGCCAGCGCGGCCACCGGCCTGCCCGCCATCGCCGACGACGCCGGCCTCTGCGTGGACGCCTTCGGCGGCCTGCCCGGCGTGGACACGGCGTACTACGCCACGCAGTTCGGCTATGCCAAGGGCGACGCCAACAACGTCAAGGCCCTGCTGGAACAACTGCGCGGCGAATCCAACCGCCGTGCCGCGCTGGTCAGCACGCTCGTCGCGCTGCGCCATGCCGAAGACCCCGAACCGCTGGTCGCGGTGGGCCGTGCGGTCGGCGAGATCACCACCGAACCGGTGGGCGAGCACGGCTTCGGCTTTGATCCGGTGATGTTCCTGCCCCAGTTCGGCAAGACCTTCGCGCAGCTGCCGCCCGAGGTGAAGAATGCCCACAGCCACCGCGGCCAGGCGGCGCGCGCCATGCTGGCCCTGATGCGCGAGCGCTGGGCCCTTGGCGCGTGAGCCGTGCCCCGAACGTCCGCGTTCGCCTGCACCCGCGGTCGTTGAGCCCGAGGACAGTGTCGTGACCATTCCCATCCAGCCCGCCGCGTCCGCGGTGGCCGCCGCGCCGCAGGCCAACGACGTGCTGCACATGATGCGGCCGGGCCCGCTGCAGCTGGCCGCGTCGCCGCCGCTGTCGCTGTACATCCACCTGCCGTGGTGCCTGCGCAAGTGCCCCTACTGCGACTTCAATTCGCACGAATGGCGCGGCGAGGGCGATGCCGCGGCCGTCCCCGAGCAGCGCTACATCGACGCGCTGATCGCCGACCTGGACGCCGCGCTGCCGCTGGTGTGGGGCCGCACCGTGCACACCATCTTCATGGGCGGCGGCACGCCCAGCCTGTTCGCGCCCGAAAGCATCGACCGCCTGCTCGGTGCTGTACGCGCCCGCCTGCGGCTGGAGCCCGGCTGCGAGATCACGCTGGAGGCCAACCCCGGCACCTTCGAGCGCGACCGCTTCCGCGCCTACCGCGCCGCGGGGGTGACGCGCCTCTCGGTCGGCGTGCAGAGCTTCGACGACGCGCACCTCAAGGCGCTGGGCCGCGTGCACGACCGCCGCCAGGCCATTGCCGGCGTGGAAGAGGCGGCCCAGGCCTTCGACACCTTCAACCTCGACCTGATGTATGCGTTGCCCGGGCAGACGCTGCAGGGCCTGGAGGGCGAACTCGACCAGGCCCTGGCCCTCGCGCCGCCGCACCTGTCGATCTACCACCTGACCATCGAGCCCAACACCTTCTTCGCCAAGCACCCGCCGGCGCTGCCCGAGGACGACATCGCCTATGCCATGCTCGACCGCATCACCGAGCGCACCGCCGCCGCGGGCCTGGCGCGCTACGAGGTGTCGGCCTATGCGCGGCAGGGCCACAGCTGCACGCACAACCTCAACTACTGGCAGTTCGGCGACTACCTGGGGCTGGGCGCCGGCGCGCACGGCAAGCTGAGCTTCGCCCACCGCATCGTGCGGCAGGTACGCGTGCGCGACCCGCAGCGCTACATGGCGCAGGCCCTGGCCGGCCAGGCCGTGGCCCAGAGCGACGACGTGGCGCTGGCGGATCTTCCCTTCGAGTTCATGCTGAATGCGCTGCGGCTGAAGGAAGGCTTCACGCTCGCGCAGTTCTGCGAGCGCACGGGCCTGGCCATCAGCGCCATCCGCCGCCCGCTGGAAGAGGCCGAGGCCCGCGGCCTGCTGGCACGCGACCTGCACCGCGTGTGGCCGACCGAGCGGGGCATGGATTTTCTGAGCAACCTGCAGGCGATGTTCCTGCCGGAAGGCGGCGCGGCGGACTGACGCGGCGGCGGCCACCGAAGGGCGCGGCGGTGCCTTTACACTTGCGGCCTCTTTTCGCCTTCGGGCGCCGCCCGGCGCCACCGCAGAAGGCCGACCCAGGAAGCGTGGCAGAGTGGTCGATTGCACCGGTCTTGAAAACCGGCGACGGGCAACCGTCCGTGAGTTCGAATCTCACCGCTTCCGCCAGCGTCAAGCGTTGATCGCGCTGCCCTTGGCCAGCCATTTCCCCTCAGCCAGGCGCGGCGTCATCCGCCCCGCTGCGGCGAGGCTCGACGTCGGCACGCCTTCCATGCGTTGCTTCAAACCACACGCGCCGGCCGACGCAGCATCCGGCTGCGCGCATCCAGACCTCGGATCACCACGTCGATCCACGCGTCGAAGCTGCTGTGCAGCGGCTGTTCGCGGCCGCTCGCCCAGCGCAGCATGAACGCCTGGTTGCGCAGTTCGCCCACGTGGCGGGCCAGGTGCGGATGGCGCTGCGCGTCGACGGCGTCGATGCGGCTGCGGCAGGCGTCTTGCCACTCGGCGGCGGCCTCGGCCGGCGCGGCCGACAGCTCCAGGGTCGCAAAGCCGCACATGGCGGCGATGACGACGTTGAAGGCGTCCACCAGCGCCGGGCCCTCGAAGCGGGCTTCTTCCAGCGCGGCCAGCACGTAGTCGATCAGCGGCGCATCGACATTGACGTTCGTGGCCAGTTCGCTGGCCACGGCCGGGGCCAGGTGCGGATGCGCCCGCAAGGCGTCGCGAAAGCCGCGCATGAGCGCCGCCAGGCGCAGCTGCCAGCCGCCTTCGGGCAATCGCGCCGCCACGTTCTGCATCGCGAGTCCGATGGCGCCCGCCACCAGCGCGTCGCGGCTCGGCACATGCCAGTAGATCGCCGCCGGGTAGACGCCGAGGGCGGTCGCCAGGGCCCGGATGTTGAACGCCGCGAGGCCCTTTTCGTCGATCAGCGCCAGCGTGGCCTGCAGGATGCGCTCGCGTCCCAGCACGGCCGCGGCCGCGGCGTCGGTCTGCGGCTTGCGGGGCCGGCCAGGCCTGGCGCGGGTGGGGGCGGGTGTTCCTTTTTCAGGTTTGCGCGGGCTGGGCATGGCCGGATTCTAAGGAGCCTTGTTTTCTGTTCAATTTTTATTAGACTGCGTTCAATTAATTGAAGGAGTGCCTGCCATGCCCGTTCCGCCGACCCCGCCCGTGAACCAGTTCGACGGCGGCTGCGTGTTCATCGACGGGGCGTATGCACCGCTGTCGGAAGCCAAGATCTCGATGTTCGACTGGGGCTTCACGCGCTCCGACGTGACCTACGACGTGGCGACCACGTGGCGGGGCCGCTTCTTCCGGCTCGACGCGCACATGGACCGCTTCTTCCGCAGCCTGGAGAAGATGCACCTGGCCATCCCCTATGACCGTGCGCAGCTGCGCGAGATCCTTCACGGCTGCGTGCGGGCCGGCGGTCTGCAGGACGCCTACGTCGCCATGGTCTGCACGCGCGGCGTGCCGGCCAAGGGCGCTCGGGATCCGCGGCTGGCCCAGAACCGCTTCTATGCCTATGCCGTGCCCTACGTCTGGATCGCCTCGCGCGAGAAGCAGCTGGCGGGCATCGACCTGCACGTCAGCGAGCGCATCCGCATCGCGCCGGAATCGGTGGATCCCACGATCAAGAACTACCACTGGATCGACCTGGTGCAGTCGATGTTCGACGCCTACGACCAGGGCCGCGACACCAGCTGCATGGTGGACGCGCAGGGCAACATCACCGAGGGCCCGGGTTTCAACGTGTTCGCAGTGAAGGACGGCACCGTGTACACCGCCGACCGTGGCGTGCTCGAAGGCATTTCGCGCCGCACGGCGATCGAGTTGTGCGGCCGCTTCGGCATTGCGCTGCGCGTCGGGCCGCTGCCGGCCGCCCTGCTGCGCAGCGCGGACGAGGTGTTCATCACCTCCAGCGGCGGCGGCGTGTTGCCCATCGCCAAACTCGATGGCCGGCCGCTGCCTGCCTTCCCGGGCCCGATCACCACGCGTCTGTACGACGGCTACTGGGAGATGCACGACGAGGCTGGCCTGAACGACCCGGTGTCCTACCAGCCCTGAACGCCGCCCCTCTTCATCCTTCCGGCCCTTTCGCCGACCCCACCGCCCACCACGCCGGCAGCAGCCGCCGCACCTGCGGCGTGGCGAAGCGGTCGTCCAGCAGGTGCACCGTGCCGCGGTCCTGCTCGGTGCGCACCACGCGGCCGGCGGCCTGCACCACCTTGCGCAGGCCGGGATAGAGGTAGGTGTAGTCGTAGCCCTGGCCGAACATCGCCTCCATGCGTTCGCGCACCACCTCGTGCGCCTCGTCGTGCTGCGGCAGGCCCAGGCTGGCGATGAAGGCGCCGATGAGCCGGTCGCCGGGCAGGTCCACGCCCTCGGCGAAGGCGCCGCCCAGCACGGCGAAGGCGATGCCGCGGCCGCCGGCCCGGAAGCGCGCGACGAAGGCCGTGCGCTCGGCCTCGGACATGGCGGCCGACTGCCGCCACACCGGCACCTGCGGATGGCGCGCGGCGAAGTCGTCGAAGGCCATCTGCAGGTGCGCGAAGCTGCTGAAGAAGGCGATGTAGTTGCCGGGCGCGCGGGCGTACTGCGCCGCCATCACGGCCGTCACGCGGGCCAGCGAGCGGGGCCGGTCGCGCAGGCGGGTGGAGACGTCGAGCGCGATCTCCACCTGCAGCTGCTCGGCCTTGAAGGGTGAGGCCACGTCCAGCTCCACCGCATCGCGCGGCACGCCCAGCAGGTCGCGGTAGTAGCCGAAGGGCGCCAGCGTGCCGGAGAAGCACACGGTGGTCATGGCCGCCTGGAAGCGCGGCCGCAGGAAGCCCGCCGGCACCACGTTGCGGATGGCCAGCGTCTGCGGCCGGCCGGCCGGGTCGGCACCGAGCTCCAGCACCGAGTGCGGCCCGAAGGCCTCGGCCAGGCGCACCAGCGCCAGCAGCGCGAAGAAGAAGTCCTGCAGTGCGCCCGCCAGGGCCTCGGGCTGCTGCGCCACGTGCTCGGCCAGGGCGGACGCGGCCTCGGCCATGGCGCGCGACAGCCGCTCGGGCAGCAGCGGCAGCGCGGCGTAGGGGCCGGGCTGGGCCTGCGCCAGCTGGCGCCACTCGCGGCGCAACGCGGCCAGGGCCGGGCGTACCGGGCCCACCGCGTCGGCAGCGACGGCTTCGAGCGATTCGCGGCCCAGCGTGGCCGAGTACATGGCGCGGGCGCGGTCGACCAGATTGTGGGCCTCGTCCACCAGCACGGCCACCTTCCATTCCTCGTCGCGCGTCAGGGCGTGCAGCAGCGCGCTGGCGTCGAACCAGTAGTGGTAGTCGGCCACCACCACGTCGCTCCAGCGCACCATCTCCTGCGCCAGGTAGTAGGGACAGACCTCATGGGCGAGGGCGAGCTCGCGCAGGGCCGGGCGGTCCAGCCAGCCGCGCTGCGCCGCGGCGTCGCGCGCGGCCGGCAGCCGGTCGTAGAAGCCGCGCGCCAGCGGGCAGCCCTCGCCGGTGCAGGGCGCCCCGGGGCGCTCGCAGGCGGATTCGCGCGCCGCCAGTTCCAGCACCCGCAGCGGCCGGCCCCCGGCCAGCAGGTCCAGCCCGTCCAGCGCGATGCGCCGCCCGGGCGTCTTGGCGGTGAGGAAGAACACCTTGTCGGTGCCGTGGGCCGCCATGCCGCGCAGCAGCGGGTAGAGTGTGGCGAGGGTCTTGCCGATGCCGGTGGGCGCCTGGGCCAGCAGGCATCGGCGCGCGGCGGCGGCGCGGTAGACGTCGCGCGACAGCTTGTGCTGCCCGGCGCGGAAGTCGCCGTGCGGAAAGTGCAGCCCGGCCAGCTGCGCATTGCGCCGCTCGCGGTGCTGCGCCTCCTGCGCGGCCCAGCCGGCGTAGGCGCGGCACAGGGCCTCGAAGCCGGCCTGCAGCTCGGCGCGGGTGGCCTGCTGCTCCAGCACCGTCTCCTCGCCGGTGCCCAGGTCCAGGTAGACCAGGGCGACGGTCAGGCCGTCCAGGCCGTCCCGGGCGCACAGCAGGGCGCCATAGGTGCGGGCCTGGGCCCAGTGCAGGGCGCGGTGGTTGGCTTTGATGCGGGCGAAGTCGCCGCGGAAGGTCTTGATCTCCTCCACCCGGCGGCGGCCGGCGTCGTAGCCGTCGGCACGGCCGCGCACGTGCAGGCCGTCCACCTCGGCCGACAGGCTCACTTCCCGCTCGTAGCCCGGCCCGCGGCGCGACTGCACCAGGGTGTGGCCGGCCTGGCCTTCCTGGGCCGTGGGTGCGGGGGCGAAGCGGAAGTCCAGGTCGCCCGCCTTGGCCGCAAAGGCGCAGAGGGTCTTGACGGAGACGTGGAGCATCGAAGCAGCGGGGCGTGGAGGAAGGACGCACGCCGATGCCGGGCGCCGCATGGCAGCCCGGCATCGAAGGCTGGACGAATGTACAGAAGTCCGGCCCCCTGCGCCGGGGGCTGGACTTCGGCGCAGCCCCGCCAGACGATGCTTGGCCATGCCCTGCAGGGGAGGAGGCGCGCCGTTCAGCGGCCGGGCGGCGCCTGCCGGCCCTTTCGGGTCTTGCCCGGCCAGGGCGGCGGCTCGGTGTTGGGGTTCGGGCGCATGGATTCGTGTACGCCCCAGGGCGTGGCGCCGTCGTGCTCGTCGGCCTCGGCGTTCTGGCGCTTGTCCGCCATGCGCTCGTGCGGGCCGGGGCGGACGGTGTCGCCCTCGGGGTAGCCCTTGGCGGCGCCGAGATTGCTGGCGGCGCCGTCGGTGGTGGGGCGGCTGCCTTCGCCGCTGTCCATGATGCGGGTGGTGCTCATCCTTCGTGCTCCTGGGTCTGACGGCGCGGCCGGGGAGGGCGGCGCCGGGTCCGGCGCGGCCAGTTGGGTGGCCGTGACGGCGTGATCGACCAAGGTGCGGCGCAGTCCGCTCGCCGCACGTAGGCCGCGGCGCAGGACGGCGTGCGTACAGGCCGCGCCAGTTGCCGTCGCAAGGCTCGGCAACGCATGTCCCCAGGCATCGCACGCCGCAGGGACGCGACTGCGCTCGCACGCGGACGCCGTGCTGCGGCTTTTCCTACCCGGGCGCCGGATGCGCCTGAACAGCCTCGGACCTGTCGCCGCCCGGCGCGGCCCACACCGCACGCCAGCCCATTCCCGAGGAGCATTGCCATGAAAGCCCTGACCTACCACGGCAGCCGCGACGTGCGGCTGGAAACGGTGGCCGACCCCGGCCTGCAGCACGACGACGACATCGTGCTGCGCGTGACCGCCACCGCCATCTGCGGCTCCGACCTGCACATCTACCGCGGCAAGATCCCCGCCATGGAGACGGGCGACGTGCTCGGCCACGAGTTCATGGGCATCGTGGAGGAGGTCGGCAGCGGCGTCACCCGCGTCCGGCCCGGCGACCGGGTCGTGGTGCCCTTCACCATTGCCTGCGGTGGCTGCTTCTTCTGCAGCCGTTCGCTCTTCGCGGCCTGCGAGACCACCAATCCGGGCCGCGGTGCCATCCTCAACAGGAAGCAGCTGCGGCCCGGCGCCGGCATGTTCGGCTACTCGCACCTGTACGGCGGCTATGCCGGCGGCCAGGCGGAATACGTGCGCGTGCCCAAGGCCAACGTCGGCCCGCTGGTGCTGCCGCCCGGCCTGCCGGACGAGCAGGTGCTGTTCCTGTCCGACATCCTGCCGACGGGCTACCAGGCGGTGATCAATGCCGAAGTGCAGGAGGGTTCTACGGTCGCCATCTTCGGCGCCGGGCCCGTGGGGCTGATGGCGGCCGCCTGCGCGCAGATGCAGGGCGCCGCGCGCATCTTCATGATCGACAACCAGACCGACCGCCTGGCCTTCGCGCTGCGCACCTACGGGGTGGAGACGCTCAACTTCGACGACAGCGACGACCCGGCCGCCGAGATCATCGAGCGCACTGACGGCCGCGGCGTGGACGCCTGCATCGACGCCGTCGGCTTCGAGGCCAAGGGCAGCATGCTGGAGACGGCGCTCACGGCCGTGCGGCTGGAGGGCTCCAGCGGCAAGGCGCTGCGCCAGGCCATGGCGGCCGTGCGCCGCGGCGGCGTGGTGAGCGTGCCGGGCGTGTACGCCGGCTTCATCCACGGCTTCCTCTTCGGCGACGCCTTCGAGAAGGGCCTGACCTTCAAGATGGGCCAGACCCACGTGCAGCAGCACATGCCCTACCTCCTCGACTGCATCCAGGAAGGGCGGCTGAAGCCGGCGGCCATCATTTCGCACCGTCTGACGCTGGACGAGGCGGTGCGGGGCTACAAGCTTTTCGACACGGCCGAGGACGGCTGCCTGAAGGTCGTGCTCACGCCGTGACGCTCGCACGCCCTCAGGCGCCGACCCTGGGCGGCCCGCGCAGCCGGCCGCCGCCTTCCGCCCATCATTTCCAGGAGACCTGCCCATGCCCGACAACGACGACCGCCGCCGCGCACCCCCAGGGGGCGTGGGCGAAGACCCGGCCCGCACTCTCGACGGTGGCCGCGTGCCCGATGCCGGCACGCCGCCCGAGCAAATCCCCATGCCGCGTCCGCCCGTGGTGGGCGATGCACGCCATCCGCCCACCACGCAGTTCGACCAGGACGACGCCCCCGC
Source organism: Pseudacidovorax intermedius (assembly GCF_001476815.1). Taxonomy (GTDB): domain Bacteria; phylum Pseudomonadota; class Gammaproteobacteria; order Burkholderiales; family Burkholderiaceae_C; genus Xenophilus; species Xenophilus intermedius_A. The sequence continues at coordinate 52,966 of NZ_LDSL01000004.1, forward strand.
CGGCGACCGGGGCGATGGCGGCCGGCGCCATGCGCAGGCGCTGCGCGACGTGAGCGGCGTGCCGGGTGGGCCGGCGGACGAGGGCGCGGCCCCGGGCGAGGCGCGGACCGAGCCCGCTGCCTCGCCAGTGGTTCAGCCGCCGTCGCAGCGGGGCCAGTCCGGGACGCCCTGAGCGCGGCTAGCGGCCCTGGCGCGTGCCGGGCTTGGGCGCCTGATCGGTCTCGGTCGTCCGGTTGCCCGATCCGGCGGCGCGCTGCCCGCCGAGGCCGCCCGGTTGCCCCGCGCCGGCCTGCCGGCCATGGCCGCTGCTGACGTCGGGCTGGTCAGGATTGGTGCGCCTGCCCGCGTCATCGGGCGTCGGTGCCGCGGTCTGCGGCGGGCGTGAGGCGGGCGCAGGCGCGGCCCGTCCGCTGGTCCCCGGCGTTTCACTGCCTTGCGGATTGCCGCGGGGATTGCCGGAGCCCTGGGCGAAGGCCGTCAGCGACAGGAGGAGGGCGGCGACCCCGCCCACCGCGCGGCCCCACCGCCGGTCAGTGGCTGCCACGGATTTCGCGCGCCTGCTTCTGGTTGTGGCTGCCGACGTGGTCCTCGCGGTCATGGCGGCTCTGGGGCGTGCGCTGCGGCGTCTCGCCGGGTCGGGATGCCTGCGCGCTCTGCGGTGCGTGCGGGGTGGGGCGGGGATGGCCGCGGTGCGTGTTGGTCATGGTCTTGCCTCTCATGGGCGGGCGCCTGGCGATAGATGTACGGCCGTCGTGGCCGCAAGCACCGACGCCGCGGCGCCCTGGGTGGAAGGAACTCTTACCTTCTTCCCGGCGCGCTGCGCCGTTGTCGGACGTTGGCGGATCGCACGTCGGCCATGCGGACGCTGTGCAGCGTGGCAGCAGGCAGGCCTGCAAGACGGCCATGGCATGCCGCAAGCCTTGCGGCAACAGTTGCCGAAATGCGCGTACCGTGCCTCCGCTTCGGCATCAACATCAGCCTTGTGCGCCTAACAGTGCCCAAAATGCTTCATTTCGCGCAGATGTACGCGGCATGGGAGTTGCCAGCAAACCCTCATGCAAACTTCCTCCATGCCGACTCTTGCGGCCCCTGCGGCCCCTTCCGTGCTGCATGGGCCGTCCCGCACCGGCGCCCGGCCGGGCCGCGCGCTGCGCATCGGCGTGGTCGACGACCACCCGGTGGTGCGCAACGGCCTGCGCGCGCTCTTCGAGGCCGAGGACGACCTCGACATGGTGTGGGAAAGCGACCGCGCGCGCGGCCTGGCACGCGAGCTGGCCGCCCATCGGCTCGACGTGCTGGTGCTCGATCTGGTGATCCCCGGCTCGAACGTGCTGGACGAGGTGGTGCGCCTGCGCATGCAGGCGCCTGATGCCGGGCTGGTGGTCTACACCGGCTTTGCCGCCGAGCAGTACGCCTGCACCCTGGTGCGCGAAGGCGTGCGCGCGCTGGTGGACAAGGAAAGCGACCCGCACCAGGTGCTGCATGCCGTGCGCGCGGTCGCCCGGGGCGAGCGTTATCTGTCGCCGGCCATGGCCAGCCTGCTGCTGGAACATTGCGTGCCCGCCGACGGCCGCCGCGACGAGCCCCTGTCGCGGCGCGAACTGCAGGTGCTGCTGAAGCTGGCGGAGGGCTGCGACCTGCAGCAGGCGGCCGAGTCGCTGTGCCTGTCGGTCAAGACCGTCGGTGGCTACCGCACGCGCATCCTGGCGAAGCTGGGCCTGCGCTCCAACGGCGAGATGACGCTGTATGCCATCCGCAACCAGCTGATGGGTTGATCAGCCGCCGTCCTTCTCGACGCCGGCCATCGCCATGCGCTCGCGGAAGCCGGCGAACAGGGCGCTGAGCCTCTTCACCTGCCGCACGATCACCTCGCGCGCCTCGGCCTGCAGGCCCGGGTCGTCCGAGGCGTCCAGCAGTTCCGCCGCCGCGGCAAGTGCGCTGAGCGGCGAGCGGGCGTCGTGGTCGAAGGCGCGTACCGCCTCAACGAGCGCGGCGGGGGAGTGCCCTTCGGCACCCGACAATGAGCTGGTCATTGCAGTCTCCTACGTCCTGCGCTGCAGGGCGCACCATGCGCCGTGCACGCGAGCGCTTCGGGATCGACGATCGAAAGGCCGCGGAGCAGGCCACGCCAGGGCACCCGAGGAACTGGCTTGGCCAGGCCTCGGGGTGCGCCCCCCTCCAAGCCGAAGGCGCGAGGGACGGGCTGAGGGCCGCGGCTCCGAGCCTGCCAGTGCAGGCTTGGACGTGCCCGAAGAGCAGCCGCCTCTGGCGGGCGCCCGGAGCCGCGAAGTGGCATGGGGGGTGTGATCATCTGATCAACCGCCGCTTGGTGGCGTAGTAGGTCAACTCGCTGTTCGAGTGCAGGTCCATCTTGGCCATGATCCGCGCCTTGTGCGTGCTGATGGTCTTGGCGGACACGCACAGCGTGTCGGCGATGTGGGCCGGGCTGTCGCCCTGCGCCAGCTTGAGGAAGATCTGGAACTCCCGCGGCGTGAGCGTCTGGTGCGGCGCGCCCTCGCCCGTGTGCGAGCTTGAGCGCTGCGCGAGCACCCCGGCCATGTCGGAGGTGATGTAGCGGCGGCCCGCATGCAGCGCGCGGATGGCGGCCAGCAGTTCCACCGGATCGCAGTCCTTCCCCAGATAGCCGCGGGCGCCATCGCGCAGCAGCGCCGGTCCGTAATGCTCGGCCGGGTAGCCGGTGTAGATCAGCACGGCCACGCCCGAGGCGCGCTCGCGCAGGCTGGCCATCAGGTCCAGGGCGCTGTAGCCCGGCATCATCAGGTCCATGACCAGCACCTGGGGGCGCACGTCCAGCGCCAGCGCGCGGGTTTCGCGGCCGTCGCGCGCCTCGCCCACGACGGTCATGTCCTCGCAGGTGGACAGCAGCGCACGCAGGCCCGAGCGCACCACCGGATGGTCGTCCGCGATGCCGACGCGGATCATGGCCGTGACTCCTTCGGCGTCAGGCGCAAGGCGATGGGGCGGTGCGGATCATCGGGAAAGACATTCAATGGCATGGGCCGGAGGCAAGGGCGACAAGGCGTCATCGTGGCAATGGGTGCCTTTTGCAGCGCAACGGATGTGCCACCGGTCCCGGTCTTCAAAATGAAAACAAAAGCTCTCTTTTTCTGCCTCTCTGGTCACGCGATCGGCAGTCCTTGCCGCAATTCCTGCTTCTGTCTGACATTCGTACGCGGCAAGCTGGGATAGCGTTGTCGCCTGCGTGGAAATCCGGGCCGCTGGTCCGCGCATCGATCTCATGGCGGGAGCGGCCCGCGGGACGACGCGACGTCGTCTCAGCCAGAAGCCAAATTCGAGGAGTGGAATGGGACGAGCATTGATCATCGAGGACGATGAGGATGTGGCGCGCATGCTGGCCGCGCTGGTGGCCCGCGAGGGGCACCGTGTGGCCATCTGCGGCACCCTGGCCGAGGCGCGGCGCAGCCTGGCGGCCTCGCCGCCCGACCTGATGCTGCTCGATGTCCACCTGCCCGACGGCAGCGGCTTCGAGCTGCTGGAGGCCGCCCACGCCACCGCGCAGGACATCGAGGTGGTGCTCATCACCGGTCAGGCCAGCCTGGAGACCTCGATCCGCGCGCTGCGCCTGGGCGCGGCCGACTACCTCGTCAAGCCCGTGCAGCCCGAGCACCTGCGCCATCTGATGTCGCGGCTGACGCGGCCGTCGCGCCTGAGGGCCGAAGTTGCGGAGCTGACCGAGACGTGGCGCGAGACCGGCCGCTTCGGCGCGCTCATCGGCCGCTCCGAGCCCATGCAGAGCGTCTACCTGCAGATCGCGCGCGTGGCGGGCTCGGCGGTCACCGTGTTCATCCAGGGCGAGAGCGGCACCGGCAAGGAACTGGTGGCCCGCGCCGTGCACGACCTCGGCCGCCGGCGCGAGCAGCCCTTTCTGGCCGTCAACTGCGGCGCGCTGTCGCCGCATCTCATCGAGAGCGAGATCTTCGGCCACGAGCGTGGCGCCTTCACCGGCGCCGAACGCCAGCACCGCGGCTTCTTCGAGCGCGCGCATGGCGGCACGCTGTTCCTCGACGAGGTGACCGAAATGCCGGCCGAGCTGCAGGTCAAGCTGCTGCGTGTGCTGGAGTCGGGCACCTTCATGCGCGTGGGCTCGACCGAACTGCGGCAGACCGACGTGCGCATCATCGCGGCCACCAACCGGGACCCGCATGCCGCCATGCGCGCCGGCGTGCTGCGGGAAGACCTGCTCTACCGCCTGAACGTCTTCCCCATCATGCTGCCGCCGCTGCGCGAGCGCGGCGGCGACGTCGAACTGCTGGCCCTGCACTTCGCGCAGCAGATGCGCGTGCAGGAGGGCTTGATCCGCCGCTTCACGCCCGAGGCGCTGCGCAAGCTGGCGGCCTACCACTGGCCCGGCAACGTGCGTCAGCTGCGCAACGCCGTGCAGCGTGCCTGGGTGATGAGCGTGGACGGCTGGATGTCCGACGAATGGCTGCCGCCCAACGCGGCCGAGTCGGGCGCCGATGCCGTCGCGGCCGCCGCGGCCGGCGCCGGGGGCATCGACTCGCTGCCCGCGCCCCTGCTGCCCGAGGCGGGCCCGGCGGAGCCCGGCAGGCCCGGCTGGATCAGCGTGCCGGTGGGCACCTCGCTGGCCGAGATCGAGCGCCAGGCCATCGTCGCGACCTATCTCCATTGCGACCGCCACAAGGAGCGTGCAGCCGCGGTGCTCGGAATCAGCCTGAAGACGCTCTACAACCGCCTGAAAGCCTACAGCGTCTAGGCCCCGGCCCACGGCCCAATCGCGTGGACGCGCACGCGCCGCGCCCTTGTCGACGACCCGCAGCGAGAAACGCCACCGCCATGCAAGCTCACGAACGCCCCGGCGGCGATCCGCCCGACGACACGGCCTCCGAGGCCGGTGCCCTTGCGGCGCGCGTGCGCGAACTGGAGCGCGAAGTCGAGGCCATGGCGCAGGGCAACGGCCACCTGCTCAACCTGCTGGACGCCACCGCCATCGCCACCGTCTTCCTGGACCGGGAGCTGCGCGTGGTGCGCTACACGCCGGCGGCCTGCGCGCTGTTCCGCTTCATCCCCGGCGACCTGGGCCGGCCGCTGTCGGACCTGGCCACGCCGCTGCGCTACCCCGGCCTCATGGACGACGCCCGCCGCGTGCTCAAGCAGCTGGGCGTGGTCGAGCGGGAGGTGGAGGCCGGTGCCGGCCTCTGGTACCTGGCGCGGGTGCTGCCCCACCGCACCGGCGAAGGCCAGGTGGCCGGCGTGGTGCTGACCTTCGTCGACGTGAGCGAGCTGCGGCTGGCGCAACGTGCGCTGCGCGACTCCGAGGCGCGCTTCGGCGCCATCGTCAACCAGGCCGCCGTGGGCGTGCTGCAGGCCGACGCGCAGGGCCGCATCTTCTTCGTCAACCGCCACTACGCGCGCCTGCTGGGTTACGACGAGGGCGAGCTGGTCGGCCGGCCGCTGCTGGAGTTGGTGCATCCCGAGGACCGCCACGCGAGCGCCGAGCGCATCCAGCAGCTCATGCGCGACCGCCATCCCTTCCAGCTCGAGAAGCGCTGCCTGCGCAAGGACGGCACCGTCCTCTGGATGCACAACAGCGCCGGCCTGCTCGAGGGCGGCGACGACGACGGCGTGCGCTCGCTGGTGGTCGTCAGCACCGACATCAGCGAACGCCGCCGCGCCGAAGACGCCCTGCGCGGCAGCGAGGAGCGGCTGCGGATGATCCTGGAGAACGCGGTCGAGTACGCCATCTTCTCCACCGACCTGCAGGGCCGCATCACCGGCTGGAACACCGGCGCCCAGCGTGTTTTGGGCTACGACGAGCCCGAGGTGGTCGGCCGCTTCGCCGACCTGCTGTTCACCGACGAGGACCGCGCCGCCGGCGCCCCGCGCCTGGAGTTGCAGGCGGCCCTGCGCGAAGGCCACGCCATCGACGACCGCTGGCACGTGCGCAAGGACGGCTCGCGTTTCTGGGCCAGCGGCGTGCTCATGCCCATGCGCGGGCCCGAGGGCCTGGTCGGCTTCGTCAAGATCCTGCGCGACCAGAGCCAGCAGCGTGCCGCCCAGCAGGCGCTGGAGGCCGCCAACCGCAGCAAGGACCGTTTTCTCGCGGTGCTCTCGCACGAACTGCGCAACCCGCTCGCCGCGATCCACGCCGCCGGCATGACCCTCGCCGAACCGGAACTTCCGCCGCACGAGCGCAGCCGCGCCGCCGACATCGTGCGCCGGCAGGCCCAGACCATGAAGCTGCTGCTGGACGACCTGCTCGACGTCTCCAGCCTGCGCCTGGGCCGCATGAACCTGCGCAAGCGCTGGGTGCCGCTGCGCCTGCTGGTCGATGCGGCGCTGGAAACCGTCCGCCATGCGCTGGAAGGCGCCGCCCATGCGCTCGAGGTGGGGCTGCCCGGGTCCGACGTGCAGGTCTTCGTCGACCCCGTGCGCATGAGCCAGGTGTTGTCGAACCTGCTGACCAACGCGGCCAAGTACACGCCCGACGGCGGCCGCATCGGCCTGGATGTGCGGGTGGAGGGCGGCGACGTGGTCTTCGCCGTGCGCGACAACGGCATCGGCATGGAGGCCGGACTGGTGGAGTCGATGTTCGAGATGTTCGCGCAACGGCCCTCCGAGCAGCGGCCCGGCGCCGGCGGCCTGGGCATCGGTCTGGCGCTGGTGCGCAGCATCGTCGAGCTGCATGGCGGGCGCGTCAGCGGCAACAGCGCGGGGCCGGGGCAGGGCTCCTGCTTCACCGTCACCGTGCCCATCGGCGGCCTGCCCGGCGAGCCGCGGCCCGACCCGGAGCCCGAGCCGCCAGCCGATGGAGGCAGCACCGGCCGGGCCCGGCCGCGGGTCCTGCTGGTGGACGACAACGCCGACGCGGTGTGGCCCATCGCCCGCCTGCTGGGCCTGCGCGGCTTCGACGCCCAGGTGGCGCTGACCGGGCGCGAGGCGCTGGCCATGGTCGTGCATGCGCCACCGGATGCGCTGGTGCTGGACATCGGCATGCCCTCGCCGGACGGCTACGAGGTGGCGCGGGCGGTGCGGGCCATGCCCGACGCGCATCACACCAAGCTCATTGCCGCGACGGGCTGGGGCCAGCCCGACGACGTGGAGCGCACCCGCCGCGCGGGTTTCGACGCGCACCTCGTCAAGCCACTGGACCTGGACGACCTGGTGGGCTGGCTGCAGCGGCTCTGTCCGACGCCCTAGCGTTTGTCGGCGCACGCGCGTCGGCCCGGCGTGCGGCGCGCCGCCGACAGCCCCGGCCGATGGCGGCCGACGCGGGCCCTGCGCAGCGGCGAAGACGATGTCGCATGCACCAACCACCCCACTGCCATGCCCGCGCCCCGGAGCCCCACCTGTCGCGAACGCCCATGCTTTCACCGACGGCCGTCCGGGCCGTTACTGCGGGAGTCGCCTGATGGAATGGCTCGGTTGGCTGCAATGGCCCGCATTCCTGGCGTCGGTGGTGTCGGCCTGGCTGGTGGCGTCGAACGACCAGGGCCGGCGCAACACCGGCTTCTGGATCTTTCTGCTGAGCAACGGGCTGTGGACCGCCTGGGGCGTCTTCACCCAGGCCTGGGCACTGATCGCCTTGCAGCTGTGCCTGGCCGTGATGAACGTGCGCGGCCTTCGCAAGACCGGGGACAGCGGCGAGGCGGGCGGCGCTCGCCGCAGCTGACGCCGGGCGCGGCCCGACGCCGCGTCAGGCGGCCTTGGGCCGGACGGTGACGAAGCGCAGTTCCACCGCCGGCTCACCCGGGTGCACGCCCAGCACTTGGTTGGCGGCTTCCTGGGCGCACAGCAGCACGTCCACCGCCAGATCTTCCGCTTCCGAAAGCGGAGCCGGGTCGTTGGCGCCCTCCTGCTCCCAGTCGGCCAGCTTCTGGATGGCCTGCCAGGCGAACTCCGGCTTCACGTAGGTGGCCTGGAACACGCCCATCGCCCCTTTCAGCGCCAGCGCGTGCTCGGCGGGCGTGCCGCCCGGCACGTGCACCTCCAACATGACGGAGGGCTGGGTGGCGTTGGTGCGTTGGGCGTCCATTCCGCGTATTTTGCTGCACGCGGATGGCAATCAGAAGCGCTGGCTCAGGCAACTTCATGCAGCGCGTCGCCCACGGCGTTGATCAGGCGGTCGATTTCGGCGCGTTCGGTGATGAAGGGCGGCGCCAGCTGGATGGTGTCGGCGCCATAGCGCACGTAGAAGCCCTTCTTCCAGCAGGCCATGGCGATCTCGTAGGGCCGCTTGGCCGGCTCGCCGGGCACCGGCGTGATGGTGATGCCGGCCGCCAGGCCGAAGTTGCGGATGTCGGCCACGTGCTTCGCGCCCTTGAGGCTGTGCACGGCCGTCTCGAAGTAGGGCGCCAGCGCCTTCACGCGGCCAGGGCCGTCCTCGGCGATCAGCAGGTCCAGCGCGGCGATGCCGGCGGCGCAGGCCACCGGATGGGCCGAGTAGGTGTAGCCGTGCGGGAACTCCACCAGGTAGTCCGGGCCGCCGGCGGCCATGAAGGTGTCGTAGATCTCCTTGGTGGCCACCACGCCGCCCAGCGGCTGCACGCCGTTGGTCACCTGCTTGGCGAAGTTCAGGATGTCGGGCGTCACGCCGAAGGCCTCGGCACCCGTCATGGCGCCGGCGCGGCCGAAGCCGGTGATGACCTCGTCGAAGATCAGCAGGATGTTGTTCTGCGTGCAGATCTCGCGCAGGCGCTGCAGGTAGCCCACGGGCGGGATCACGACGCCGGCCGAGCCGGAGAAGGGCTCGACGATCACGGCGGCGATGTTCGACGCGTCGTGCAGGGCGATCACGTCCAGCAGGCGGTTGGCCAGCTCGACGCCGCCGACCTCGGGCATGCCCTTGGCGAAGGTGCCCATGGCCGGCTGGGTGTGGGGCAGGTGGTCGGCCTCGACGCCCTGGCCGAAGGTCTTGCGGTTGCCGCCGATGCCGCCGACGGAAATGCCGCCGAAGTTGACGCCGTGGTAGCCCTTCTCGCGGCCGATCAGGCGCGTCTTGCTGGCCTGGCCCTTGGCGCGCCAGTAGGCGCGGGCCAGCTTGAGCGAGGTGTCGGCCGACTCGGAGCCCGAATCGGTGAAGAAGACGTAGTCCAGGCCCTTCGGCATCAGGTCCTTGACCTTGTTGGCCAGTTCGAAAGACAGCGGATGTGCGAACTGGAAGGCCGGCGAATAGTCCAGCGTGGCCACCTGGCGGGCCACGGCTTCGCTGATCTCGTTGCGGCAGTGGCCGAGGCCGGTGCACCACAGGCCCGACAGGCCGTCGAAGATCCTGCGGCCGTCGGCGTCGGTGAAGTAGGCGCCCTTGCCGCTCACGATGATGCGCGGGTCGGCCTTGAACTGGCGGTTGCCGGTGAAGGGCATCCAGTGGGCTTCGAGCCAGGCGGCGTCGGTGCGCACGGCGGGGGCCGGAACGGGGGAGGCGATGGTGGTGGTCATGGCGGCTGCAGGACGGAGGAGGACGATGGTGCCGATTGTGGCGGCGCCGTTACTGGCGAAAATGGACATTCATCACTGTTCACTTGTCGATTCATGCAAGTAAAGAAGCCCCGCATCCCGCGTGCTGCCGCCCCGGTCCAGGCGGTCGAGCCGACCGACCGCCACGGGCGCGGCCATGCGGTGCTGGGCCAGGTCAGCGACATGGACCTGCGGCTGCTGCGCGTCTTCAAGGCGGTGGTGGAATGCGGCGGGATGACGGCCGCCGAGCTGGAGCTCAACATCGGCACCTCCACCGTGAGCCGCCACGTCAAGGACCTGGAAACGCGCCTGGGCCTGACGCTGTGCCGGCGTGGGCGCACCGGCTTCGCGCTGACGGCCGAGGGCCAGCAGGTGTACGAGCAGACGCTGGGCCTGCTGGCCGCGGTGGACGCCTTCCGCGGCGGCATCGACCAGATCCACGGCCGCATGGGCGGCGAGCTGGAGGTGGCGCTGTTCGACAAGACCGCCACCAATCCCGACGCCCGCATCGGCGAGGCCATGGCGCGCTTCGCGCAGCGCGCGCCCAGCGTGTCGCTCAACGTGCATGTGGCCTCGCTCAACGCCATCGAGCGCGGCGTGATCGACGGCCGCTTCCACGTGGGCGTGGTGCCGGCGCACCGCGCCTCGCAGAGCCTGGCCTATGCCGACCTGTTCGGCGAGACCATGCTGCTGTACGCCGGGCGCGGCCATCCGCTCTTCGATGCCGACACCGACGGCCTGGACTGGGCCGACCTGCGCCGCCATGCCTTCGCGGGACTGGGCTACCACTCGCCCAACATGGAACTCAGCCACCGGGCCCGGCTGGCCCGCAAGGCGACCGGCTACGACCAGGAGGCCATCGCGCTGCTGCTGCTGTCGGGCGGCTATCTGGGCTTTCTGCCCGACCACTACGCCGCCGGCTTCGAGCGCGAGGGGCGGTTGAAGGCGCTGGCGCCGGCGCGGCTGGTGTACGACTGCCGCTTCGTGGCGGTGTGGCGGCGTTCGCCGGAGCCGGCGCGGGCCACGGCGCTGTTCGCGCAGTGCCTGCGCGAGGCGCATGCGGCGGTGAGCCTGCCGCCTGGCGAGTCCGGCACCGTGGATGGCGCCACCAGCGCCCTCGCGCCGCGGGCTGCCTGAAACGAAAAAACCGGCGCCGTCGTTGCGACGGCGCCGGTCGGCTGTAATGGGCCCAGCCGGCGGCGCAGTGTGCCGCGCTGGGCCTTGGCCCTTGGGAGCTCAGGCCGTGGCGGTCTGCCCGCCCGCGTCCTCGGGGACGATCTTGCCGGCCTCCAGGTACTGGTCGTACTGCAGGCGCGGCATGGCGGTGGTGCCGACGGTGCCCGGTTCGGCCTCCCATGACAGGATGACGCTGTCGTCGGCCTCGTCGATCTCGACGCGGCCTTCCGGGATCGGGATCGGCACGCCGTCGCCGGGGGTGTAGGTGACGTGGCCTCGGATGGTGGCAAATCGGGGCATTTCGTTTCTCCTCTGACGATGATGGACGGGCATTCCTCTGTCTCCCGTCCTACCGCCGATTCCAACAGCGCCCGGCCGGCGCCCCTGTCGGACGGCAGCGCGTGGCGCGGCACGGCGCGGGCGCGTGATGGCGCGCGGGCCGGGTCAGGCTTCGATGAACAGCGCCGGATCCACCATCGTCCGGTTGAGCATCACGCCCCAGTGCAGGTGCGGCCCCGTCACGCGGCCGGTGGCGCCGACGGCGCAGAAGGCATCGCCGGCGGCCAAGCGGTCGCCTACCCTGGCATCGATGCGGCTCAGGTGGCAGTACATGGTCAGCAGGCCGCCGCCGTGGTCCAGCCAGACCGTGCCGCCGTTGAAGAAGTAGTCGCCGGTGTCGATCACCCGGCCCGGCAGCGGTGCGCGCACCGGCGTGCCGGTGGCGGCGGCGATGTCCATGCCGCTGTGCGGATTGCGCGCCTGCCCGTTGAACACACGGCGCAGGCCGAAGGAACTGGAGCGCCGCCCCGGCACCGGCGCCGCCATGGCCAGGTCGGCCGGCCACGGCTCGCTGAAGGTGGCCATGACCTGGGCCTGGTGGTCGCGCTCGCGTTCGTAGCGCGCCTGGTCCTCGGCCGACAGGTCGACCGTTCTGGGCGCCACGGTGAGGCGCTGCTCGGCATAGCGCTTGGGGGCGATGGCATAGGCGATGCGGCGGTGGCTGCCGCTGGCGTCCGTCACCTGCACCCGGGCCTCGCCGGGCTGTGCCGCCAGCGGAATGCCGACCACCGCCGTCCAGGCGATGGCGTCGCCCATCACCAGCACCGGCACGCCGGCCTCGGTGCGCACCACGGGACGCTGGTCGGCCGGGCCGAGCGCGAGCCGGGCGACACCGCCGGGCACCTGCAGCGCCTGCGGCCACACGCCGGGCTCCGGCTCGGCGGGTGAGGCGGCGCGCGCCCGGGTTGCCGCCGGCACGGCGGTGGGCAGCAGGGCGCCCGTGGCGAGCGCGGCGAGAAAGCCACGCCGCCCGCTGGCGCCAGGGGCGGGCGGCACGGCATCGTTGGGGGATCGGCGAAGCGGGGAGGGCGGGCGCAGGTCGGGCATCGAAGATGGCGCGTGTTGGAGGCGGCATGTTCGCAGGTCCGGCGGTTCGTCCAGGGCCATTGCCCGTGCACGGTGCCGAGTTTTTGGACGCGGGCGGCCGGATGCGTGGGCCGCCCGCCCGGTCCCTGATCGAGCCGCCGTCCGTCTGGCTATGCTCGTACCGCACTGCCCGAGGACCCCGCCATGCCCCGCATCCTGCTCACCGGCTTCGAGCCCTTCGACCGCGACAC
>NZ_LDSL01000040.1 GCF_001476815.1 Pseudacidovorax intermedius
GATGCGCAGCTCGCGCGCGGTGAGCGCCTGGGCTGGATGCACGGCTTTCCACTGGCGGTGAAGGACCTGAGCCATGCCGCCGGCCTGCCCACCTCGATGGGCTCGCCGCTGGCACCCACCGGCCCGGCGCGCCACGACAGCCTGCACGTGGCGCGCGCCCGCGCCGCCGGCGCCATCGTCATCGGCAAGAGCAACACGCCGGAGTTCGGGCTCGGCTCGCACACCTACAACACCGTCTTCGGCACCACCCGCAACGCCTGGGACGACAGCAAGTCGGCCGGCGGCAGCAGCGGCGGCGCGGCCGTGGCGCTGGCCCTGGGCATGCTGCCGGTGGCCGACGGCAGCGACATGATGGGCTCGCTGCGCAACCCCGCGGCTTTCAACAACGTCATCGGCTTCCGGCCCTCGCGAGGGCGCGTGCCGGGCTCGCCGGACGAAGACCTGTTCTTCAACCAGCTGAGCACCGAAGGCCCGATGGCGCGCACCGTGGAAGATGCCGCGCGCCTGCTGTGCGTGCAGGCCGGCGCGGACCGCCGCGTGCCCCTGTCGCTGACCGACGCGCTGCCCGATGCCGACGAACTCGACCTCGAGGTGGACGTGCGCGGCCTGCGCATCGGCTGGCTGGGCAGCCTGTGGCCCGACCTGCCCGTGGACCCGGCCGTGATGGCGACCTGCGAGCAGGCGCTGGGCGTGTTCCGCGACATGGGCTGCGAAGTCGACGCCTGCCGGCTCGACGTGCCGCGCGAGCAGAACTGGCAGGCCTGGCTGCGGCTGCGCCAGCTGCTGGTGGGCGGCAAGCTGGGCACCCTGGCCGCCGACCCGCGCCACCGGGCGCGCATCAAGCCCGAGGCACTGTGGGAGATCGACCAGGCCCGAAACCTCGATGCCGCCTCGCTCTACCAGGCCTCCACCTGGCGCTCGAACGTCTACCGCGCCTTCGCCCGCCTATTCGAGCGCTTCGACGCCGTGGTGGCGCCGACGGCGCAGGTCTTTCCCTTCGATGCCGAGCGGCACTGGCCGGACGAGGTGGCCGGCGTGAAGAGCCAGACCTACCACCACTGGATGGAGATCGTCACGCCCTTCACGCTGGCGGGGCTGCCCACGCTCAACGTGCGCGCGGGCTTCGGGCCGCAAGGCTTGCCGATGGGCCTGCAGCTGGCCGGCCCGGCCAACGCCGACCTGGCGGTGCTGCAGCTGGGCCATGCCTACGACCAGGCCTGCCCATGGTCGCGCTGGCATGCGCCGGTGCTCGGGCAGGTCTAGCGTCCGCGCCAGGCCCTACCTTCGCCGGGCACGGCGGCGACGGGCGCTCAGGACTTCTGCATCTGCTGCTGGAAGGTGATCTCGATGAATTCCGCCGGTCGGCGGAGGGCGACGAGCACGGTGATGCGCAGGACGCCCTCCAGGACATCGTCGGGCGTCATCGTCTGCCCCAGGCCCACCTGCACGCTGAACGCGTCCTCGGGCGTGGCGCCCATCAGGCCGCCGTGCTGCCAGACGCCGGTGAGGTAGCGGGCGATCATGGCCTGGAGGGTCGTCCAGGTCGCCACGGTGTTGGGCTCGAACACGAAGGCCTTGGTGGCAAGCTTGCAGCTCTCCTCGAGCATGATCATCGTGCGGCGCAGGTTGACGTCACGCCAGTCGAGGCTGTTGCCGTCGAGGGTGCGTGCCCCCCACACGAGCACGCCCTCGCCGGTGAAGCTGCGGATGGCGTTGATGCTCTTGCCGGAGAGCGGAGCACGGAGATCTTCCTGCTCGGCGCCGGAGATGGCGACCGCCGGCGCGAGCACCCCCGCCATGGCGATGTTGGCCGGCGCCGCCCACACACCGCGCGCGTGGTCGACTGCGGTGTACAGGCCGGCCATCGCCGCCGACGGCGGCATCAGGTTCATCTGCCGCAGCGCCTCGTCGCGGACCCGGGCGTAGAGCGTGCTCATCGCCAGCAGCGATTCGTCCCGTTCGATGCGGCGCGTCCCCGGATCGACCTGCGCTTTCGCCACGTCGGCAAGGGCCTGCCTTTGCGGCTCGGCCTGCGGGTCGCCGACCGGGCGCGTGTCCAGTTGCAGCGCGTCGCCGATCAGCGCGGCCAGCTCGGCCGTGTTTTCCACCATCCAGTAGCGGAAATCGCTGGTCTGCATCAGTGTGGTGTGCACCCACGGGTAGTAGGCCGCGCCGAAGTCGAGGAAATTCGGGCCAAGGGCGTTGCGGAAGCTGTCGATGCAGTCGCCCGCGGGGTCCTGCCGGCTGCAGTCGCCGCCCCATACATCGAGGATGGCGAAGCGGTTGCGCATCTCGCCGCCGCAATGCATGAGCATCGCAGCTTGAACCGCGGCACAGTCCGCGCTGGGAAGCGATACCGCATCGGGCACCACCACCAGGGTCGGCTCCTGTTCCTTGAGCAGCAGCGCGATGCCATCGATCAGGCTGCGGCCGTCGATCTCCGGCGCGCTCGCCGCGTCGCCGTACACGCCCACACTGACCACGTAGCAGGGCCCGCCGCCGTTCTGGAAGAAGTGGCGCATCGCGGCGTGCATCCGGTAGCCGTGGCCCGCCTTGCCCGCCGCGCGCGTCAGTCGGTAGGTGCGGCCCTGGTGCTCGAAGGTGCTGACCTGCGGACGCGGACCCCTCATGTCGATGGCGGGTGACGGGTCGGCCGTCGGGTCGTCGACCACCTTCAACGTGAAGCAGGGCTGCGGCGGTCCGCCGAAGTACTGCTCGAATTCCGTCATCGACGCGATGGGCCAGGGCTTGCGCACAAGCGCTTGCCCGTCGTTCCCGGCCTTCTCGGCCTTCTCGGTGTAGCCGATGAATGCCGCCACGGCGGTGGCGACTTCCACGACGGTGTTCGGGAACGCGGTCTTCTCGACGACGTACACGCCGGGCGTCTTCATCAAGGCCATACCGCTGGCCGCTCAGATGGGCGACACCACGCCCCGCCCCGCGAAATGCCCTTCGGCATTGGCCATGAAGCGATCCACGCTGCGCTGCACGGCCTCGGGCGACCAGCCCGCCATGTGGGGCGACAGCACGATGTTGGCGAGGCCGACGAGCGGCTCCGGCCGCTTCGGCTCGCTCTCGTACACGTCGAGCGCGGCGCCGGCAATGGTTTCGCTGCGCAATGCCGCGGCCAGCGCCTCGGTGTCGACCAGGCTGCCGCGGCCCACGTTGACCAGGTAGCCCTGCGGGCCCAGCGCCTCGAGCACGGCCGCATTCACCTTGTGCCGCGTGGCCGCGCCGCCCGGGGCCGCGCACACCAGCACGTCGCACCAGCGGGCCAGCTCGGCCAGGTCGTCGAAGTAGCGGTGCGGCGAGCCTTCCACCGGCTTGCGGTTGTGGTAGCCCACCGGCATGTCGAAACCGGCCGCACGGCGCGCCAGCTTGGCGCCGATGGCCCCCATGCCGAAGATGCCCAGGCGCCGGCCCTCGAGCTGCGGCGGCATGGTGAGCACGTCGCGCCACACGCCCTCGCGGCACAGCCGGTCGCGTTCGGGAATGCGGCGCACGATGGCCAGGATCAGGCCGAAGGCATGGTCGGCCACCGTGCTGTCGTTGGTGCCGGCACCGTTGGCGGTGGCGATGCCGCGTGCGCGCAGCACGTCCATGGGCAGGCCCTCGTAGCCCACGCCCATGCAGCACACCAGTTCCAGCGCCGGCATGGCCGCGATCTCGTCGGGCGTGAGGCCCAGGGTGCCGATGGTGAGCACGGCCCGGATGTCGCGGCCCCGGCCGGCGACGGCGGCAGCACGCTCCGCCGGCGTGGGCGCATACACGAGGTCGTAGACGGCGCCGATCTGCTGCAGATGTTCGGGCGTCTGCTGATTGAGGACGAGAAGGGGGATCTTGGCGGACATGGTGGCGAAGGAAAGCAAGAAGCGGTTCAGGCAGGCTGCGCGGCGCCATCCTGCGATGCGGCCAGCGTGGCAGGGGCGGCCTCGGGCAGGCGCTCGTTCTGTTGCAGCGACCACATGCGTGCATACACACCGCCCCGCGACAGCAGCTCGGCATGGGTGCCGCGCTCGACCACCTGGCCGGCGTCGAGCACCAGGATCTCGTGCGCATCCACCACCGTGGAGAGCCGGTGCGCGATCACCAGCGTGGTCTTGCCGCGCGCGGCGCTGGCCAGCTCGGCCTGGATGGCCCGCTCGTTGGCGGAGTCGAGGGCCGACGTGGCCTCGTCGAAGATCAGGATGGGCGGGTTCTTGAGCAGCGTGCGGGCGATGGCCACGCGCTGCTTCTCGCCGCCCGACAGTTTGAGCCCACGCTCGCCCACCGTGGTGTCGTAGCCCTTGGGCGTGGCGGCGATGAAGGCGTGGATGCGCGCCGCGCGGGCGGCGGCCTCCACCTCGGCCGGGCTGGCATCGGGCCGGCCGTAGGCGATGTTGTAGCCGATGGTGTCGTTGAAGAGCACCGTGTCCTGCGGCACGATGCCGATGGCGGCGCGCAGGCTGTGCTGGGTCACGTCGCGGATGTCCTGCCCGCCGATGCGGATGGCGCCGCCGCCCGTGCCGGCCGAGGCCGGATCGACGTCGTAGAAGCGGTAGAGCAGCCGCGCCAGCGTGGACTTGCCCGCGCCCGAGGGGCCGACCACCGCCACCGTCCTGCCGGCCGGAATGGTGAAGCTCAGGCCGCGCAGGATGGGCCGCGCCGGCTCGTAGGCGAAGTGCACGTCGTCGAACTGCACGTCGCCGTCCGGATGACGCAGCGGGCGCGCGCCCGGCGCATCGGCCACCTCGCGTTCGCGCTCGAGCAGGGCGAACATCTTCTCCAGGTCCACCAGGCTCTGCTTGATCTCGCGGTAGAGCACGCCCAGGAAGTTGAGCGGGATGTACAGCTGGATCATGAAGGCATTGACCATGACCAGGTCGCCCAGCGTCATGCGTCCGTCCACCACGCCCTGCGTGGCGCGCCACAGCATGGCCACCAGGCTCAACGCGATCAGCATCTGCTGCCCGGTGTTGAGCAGCGACAGCGTGGTCTGGCTGCGCACGGCGGCGCGGCGGTAGCGCTCCAGCTGCTCGTCGTAGCGGCGCGCCTCGAAACCCTCGTTGTTGAAGTACTTGACCGTCTCGTAGTTCAGCAGCGAATCCACGGCCCGGCTCTGCGCTTTGGCCCCCAGCTCGTTCATGCTGCGGCGGAACTGCGTGCGCCACTCCGTCACCCACACCGTGAAGCCGATGTAGACCACCAGCGCCGAACCCGTGATGGCCACGAACCACCAGTCGAAGCGCACCCCCAGGATGCCGAGCACCAGCACCAGCTCGATCAGCGTGGGCACGATGCTGTAGAGCGAATAGGAGATGAGCGAATGCACCGCCTGGCTGCCGCGCTCGATGTCGCGCGTCATGCCGCCCGTCTGCCGCTCCAGGTGGAAGCGCAGCGACAGGCCGTGCAGGTGGCGGAACACCTCCAGCGAGATGCGCCGCGCCGCCCCCTCGGTCGCGCGGGCGAAGACCAGCTCGCGCAACTCGGTGAAGAGCGAGGTGGAAAAGCGCAGCAGCCCGTAGCCCACCAGCAGCGCCGCCGGCACGACCAGCAACGCCCGCGGGTCGCCGGGCTGCAGCGTCATCGCATCGACCAGGTGCTTGAGCAGCACCGGCACGCTGACGTTGGCCAGCTTGGCGCCGACCATGAAGAGCAGCGCCGCGAGCACGCGCCACTTGTAGGCCCAGAGATAGGGAAAGAGGCGCCGCAGGGTGGCAGCATCGCTGCGTGCGGGCGCAGGCGCGCCCGGCTCGGCAGCGGGCGGCAGGGAGTGGGCAGGTCTCATCGGGGGCTTCTGGCGCGGCTGGCCGGGGCCGAGTCGCATGCGGGACAATCCGCGGCGTTGTTTTCCCGGATTGTCCAATGACCGCCCCGACCGCCGCCCCTGCCGTCCTCAAAAGCCTGCCCGCCGATATGGAGCTCGTGCTCAAGGTGATCCCGATGCCGGGCGACACCAACGGCAACGGCGACATCTTCGGCGGCTGGGTCATGGCCCAGGTCGACCTGGCCGGCTCGGTGATCCCGGCCCGCTATGCGCAGGGCCGCATGGCGACGGTGGCGGTCAACGAATTCATCTTCAAGCAGCCGGTGCGCGTGGGCGACCTGCTGTCCTTCTACGCCGCCGTCACCCGCGTGGGCCGCACCTCGGTCACGGTGAAGGTCGAGGTCTTCGCCGAGCGCATCCGCCAGCAGGGCGAGTACGTGAAGGTGACCGAGGCCTCGCTCACCTACGTGGCCATCGACGAGAACGGCCGGCCGCGGCCGGTGGTGCCGCCCAAGGGCTGAGGCTCCGCCGCGCAGCAGGGCCCGCATTGATTTGCGGGCCCATGTCGGCCCCAGCCCGTCAGCCCCCGCCGGGCACCAACTGCGCGCAGATGAGCCTCACCAGTTCGCGCCGCAGTCGCGGCGACTGCAGCGTGCCGCGGCGCGCCGCGTTGTGGATCACGCCGTCCACTGCATCCGCCAGGACCTGGGCCCTTGCCCGGCGCGACGCCTTCGGCCCGCCGGCGGACTGTCCGGCCAATACGTCGTAGCCGGCCAGAAGGCGTGCCTCGACGTCGGCCTGCGCCGCATCCCCCGGCGCATGGCGCGGCGACGCATCGAGCAGCACGCGATGCAGCCCGGGATGGACGCTGTGGGCGGCGACCAGCCCGCGCACCAGCAGGTCCGCCCGCCGCGCGAGCGGCTGCGTGCCGGCCAGCGCCCGGTCCATGGCGGCGAGCACGTCGTCGGTATGGGCGCGGCGCACGGCGTCCACCAGCGCACGCTTGTCCGGAAAGTACTGGTAGAGCGAGCCGATGCTGACGCCGGCCAGCGCTGCCACCGCATTGGTGGTGAAGCCGGCCCAGCCGCGCTCGCCCAGAATGCGAGCCGCCGCCGTCACGATGGCCTGCACCGTGGCCTGCGAACGGGCTTGGCGCGGGGACTTGCGCATGGCGGAGGGCACGGCAGGAATGCGAGTGGACACGGGTGCGGCCTCCTTCGAAGATGCGAGCAATCTACTCGCATTTCTCTTCACTGGAGCGATACCCATGGACGCCCTCCCCTTGCTGCGCGCGCTGTTCCACCATCAGGTCTGGGCCCATGGTGAACTGTTCGATGCCGTCGCACTGCTCGACCCGCGGATGCACCCGGACGAGCGCGAGGCCGCCCTGCGCCTGCTCGGCCACGTGCACGTGGTGGCCCGCATCTTCGAGGCGCACCTGCAGGGCCTGCCGCACGGCTACGACGCCGACAACACGCCACAGACGGCCGAGCTGGATGCGCTGCGGTCGGCGATGGCCGCGTCCGACCGCTGGTACCTGGACCATCTGGCGAGCGCCACGCCCGGGCAGCTGGCACGGCGCCGCACCTTCGTCTTCACCGACGGCGACCCGGGCTGCATGTCGGGCGCCGAGATGCTGCTGCACGTGGCCACGCACGGCACCTACCACCGCGCGGAGGTGGGCCGCATCCTTCGCGACGCCGGCATCGTGCCGCCCTGGGACACCTTCGCCGTGCACCTGCACGCGACCCAGCCCGCCCGCCGCCGGCAGGCGCTAGACGCCACCCACACCGCGTGAATGCATCTCCAAAGATCGAGTGGCCGCGGAGCAGGCCATGCGCGGGCACCCGGGGAACTGGCTTCGCCAGGCCACTGGGTGCGCCCCCCTCCAAGCCGAAGGCGCCAGGGAGGGGGGAGCCGCGAAGCGGCATGGGGGGTGTTCTACTTCCTCACACCTTGCTGAAGTCCGGCCGGCGCTTCTCCATGAAGGCCGTGAAGGCCTCGCGCGCGGCGGGTTCGCGCAGCATGCGGCCGAAGCTCGCGCCCTCCTCGTCCATGCGCTCGACCACGGCGGCGGACTGGGTCTTCTTGAGCAGGCGCTTGGTCTCGATCAGCGCCGACAGCGGCTTGGCGGCCAGCTTACGGGCCTGCTGCTGCGCATAGGCGTTGCACTCCGTGGGCGGCAGCACGCGGTTGACCAGGCCCACTTCCAGCGCGGCCTCGGCCATGAAGGGCTCGCCCAGCAGCAGCGCCTCGGCCGCGCGGTGGTAGCCGAACATCTGCGGCACCAGCAGGCTCGACGCCGCCTCGGGGCACAGGCCCAGGTTGACGAAGGGCATGGAGAAGGCCGCGTTGTCGCCGGCGTAGACCAGGTCGCAGTGGAAGAGCAGCGTGGTGCCGATGCCCACCGCCGGGCCGCAGACGGCCGCGACCACCGGCTTGGGAAAGGCCGCAATGCCGCGCAGGAAGCGGAACACCGGCGACTCTTGGGTCGACGGCGGCTGGTTGAGGAAATCGCCGATGTCGTTGCCGGCCGAGAAGATGGTGGCATCGCCCTGGATCAGCACGCAGCGCACGGCCGCGTCGTCGCGCGCGGCATCGAGTGCATCGGCCAGCGCGGCATACATGCGGCTGGTGATGGAGTTCTTCTTGTCGACGCGGTTGAAAGTCAGGGTGGTCACACCCGCTTCGGTGTGGACGAGGATGTCGCTCATGGTGCTTGGGAGGTGAAAAGAAGAATCAATGGGGGG
Organism: Pseudacidovorax intermedius; assembly: GCF_001476815.1. Lineage (GTDB taxonomy): Bacteria > Pseudomonadota > Gammaproteobacteria > Burkholderiales > Burkholderiaceae_C > Xenophilus > Xenophilus intermedius_A. The sequence continues at coordinate 8,497 of NZ_LDSL01000040.1, forward strand.
TCAGGGCGTCGCGCACGAAGTCCAGCCGGTCCTGGCCCCAGAACATCTGCTCGCCGACGAACATCGTCGGCGCGCCGAACACGCCGCGCTCCACGGCCTCCTGCGTGGTGGCCTTGAGCTGGTCCTTGACGTCCTGGCGGGCCAGCAGCGTCATGAACTCGGCCGCATTGAAGCCGGCGGCGGCGAGCACGGCTGTCAGCTCGCCCACGTCGCCCAGGTTGCGCGGCTGCGCCCACATGGCCTCGAACACGGCCTGCGCATAGCCCTGGAAGCGCTCAGGCCGGTGCATCTGCATCGCCGTGGCGCCGCGCATCAGCGTCAGCGTGTTGATGGGGAAATGCGGATTGTGCGCAAAGGGCACGCCGGCGCGGCGCGCGAAGCGCTGCAGGTCCTCGCGCATGTAGCGGCCCTTGGCCTCGACCTCGGCCGGCGAGCGATTGCCGGTGGCCTGGAACACGCCGCCCAGCAGCATCGGCCGCCAGACCAGCTCGGCGCCCGTGTCGGCGCACACATGGGGCAGCTGCATCCAGGCCAGGTAGGCGGCCGGGCTGCCGAAGTCGAAGAAGCATTCGACGCGGGCGGGAGCGGTCATGGGAAGTCTCCAGTCGTTCTCGTGGGGGTGCCGCAATGATGCCGGGCCGGCCCGGTTGCTGCGCAGCCGGCGCTCAGAAATTCTCGATCCACGGCCGCAGGTCCAGCTCGTGCGTCCAGGCATCGCGCGGCTGGCGGTGCAGCATCACGTAGGCCTGGGCGATGTGCTCGGGGTTCAGGATGCCGTCGTCGGCCTTGCGCGCATAGCGCTCGGGGAAGTTGCTGCGGATGAATTCGGTGTCGATGGCACCGTCGATGATGGTGTGCGCCACGTGGATGCCCTGCGGCCCCAGTTCGCGCGCCATGCTCTGGGCCAGCGCCCGCAGCGCCATCTTGGCGCCCGAGAAGGCGGCGAAGTTGGCGCCACCGCGCAGCGAGGCCGTGGCGCCGGTGAACAGGATCGTGCCACGCTGCCCGCCGGCCGGCAGCGGCCGCGCCACCATGCGTTTGGCCACCTCGCGGGCGTTGAGGAAGCCCGAGAAGCAGGCCATCTCCCAGACCTTGAAGTACTTGCGCGCCGTCTCGCTGAGGATGCTCTCGGGCACGTTGGCGCCGATGTTGAACACCATCACCTCGATGGGGCCGACGGTGGCTTCGATCTGCGCGACCAGGGCGACGACCTCGTCCTCCCTGCGCGCGTCGCTGCCGAAGGCATGGGCGGTGCCGCCGTCGGCCTGGATCTGCGCCACCAGCGGTGCCAGCTTGTCGGCGCTGCGGCGGGTGACGCAGGCGGCATAGCCTTCGCGCGCGAAGGCGCGGGCGATGGCGCCGCCGGTGGCGTCGCCGGCACCGACGATCAGGGCTGCGGGCTGGGGCATGGTGGCTCCTGGCGATGGCGGAACGCGCGGGTGCGCTATTCCTTGTAGTAGACGATCTGATGGCTGGTGGCGAGCAGCAGCCCGGCCTCGCTCCAGAGCTGCGCGGTCTGGTCGAAGAAACCGTTGCGGAACTGCTGACCCGTGGCGCGCCCGAGCAGATGGCCATGGCCCACCTGCGCCAGTTCGGCCGCGCTGGCATGGAAGTAGGTGGTGATGGACACGGTGCCCGCCGGCACCGGCCGGGCACGCCGCAGCCAGGCACGCGGGTAGAACACATCGCTCATCGCCGCCAGCGCGGGGAAGTCCAGCGTGCGCGGTTGCGCGTCGCGCACCCAAATCAGCGTTTCGCTGTGGTCGCCGGCATCGTTCCATTCGCGCGGAATGCCGCCGCGGATGGGCCGCATGTCGTACTGGCCGACCCAGGCCACGCCCTTGGGGCCGGCGACCATGCCGGGCACGTCTGCCGGGGCCGGCACCTGGGGCATGGCGAGGTCCGTGGTGCTCCAGGTCTGCCGCCGCAGCGCCGTGACGGCGGTGGCCGTGGTGTTGGGCTGGGGCCGGCCTTCCTCGCCGGCCTGGCTGAGCGTGAGCGTCCAGTGCTGCGTGGAGCGGTTGGTGCGCACCGGCACCGCCTGCACCTGCAGCGCGCCCTCGGTCACGGCCGCCGCGTAGTTGACCGTGAGCGCGATCGGCTCGCCCAGCCGGTCCGGATGCTGCATCACGGCCTGCAGCAGCAGCGCCGCCGTCGTCCCGCCGAAGGGCCCGACCATGTTCCAGTAGTCGGGACTGGTGGCCCCGGTGAAAAGCCCGGACTGGATGTCGCTGTGCGACAGCGCGAGGGCACGATCGAGCGGGTGGTCGTTCATGGCGGCAGTGTGCATAAAGCGACGGAGCGCGCGAGTCGTGTGCGGGACGCGCCGGCCTCCGGAGGAACCCGCAGCCGCCGGCCGCTGCCGACGGGTCGGCGCGGGCGCCGGCCGGTCGGCCGGCGCGCGCTCAGACGCGCTCGAAGATGCCGGCCGCGCCCTGCCCCATGCCCACGCACATGGTCACCATGCCGTACTTGAGCTGCCTGCGGCGCAGCGCATGCACGACGGTGGCCGCGCGGATGGCACCGGTGGCGCCCAGCGGATGGCCCAAAGCGATCGCGCCGCCCATGGGGTTGACCTTGGCCGCGTCCAGACCGAGCGTGTTGATGACGGCCAGCGACTGGGCCGCGAAGGCCTCGTTCAGTTCGAACCAGTCGATGTCGTCCTGCTTGAGGCCGGCATAGCGCAGCGCGGCCGGGATCGCCTCGATGGGGCCGATGCCCATGATGGCCGGCGGCACGCCCTTGCTGGCGAAGCTGACGAAGCGCGCCAGCGGCTGCAGGTCGTACTTCTGGCAGGCGGCCTCGCTCGCCAGGATCAGCGCACCGGCGCCGTCCGAGGTCTGCGAGCTGTTGCCGGCCGTCACCGTGCCGCGGGCGGCGAACACGGTGCGCAGCTTGGCCAGGCCCTCCAGGCTGGTGTCGGGCCGCGGGCCCTCGTCCAGGCTGACGGTTCGCGTCTTCTCGGTGGTCTCGCCGCTGGCAGCGTCGAAGCCGCGGTCGGTGACCTCGATGGGCGTGATCTCGTCGGCGAACTCGCCGGCCTGTTGGGCGGCGACGGCGCGGCGGTGCGATTCGAGGGCGAAGGCGTCCTGCGCCTCGCGGCTCACCTTCCACTGCTGCGCCACTTTTTCCGCCGTCAGGCCCATGCCGTAGGCGATGCCCACGTCGCCGTCGCGCTCGAAGATGGCGGGCGACAGCGAGGGCGCGTTGCCCATCATCGGCACCATGCTCATGCTCTCGACGCCGGCGGCGATCATCACCTCGGCCTCGCCCACGCGGATGCGGTCGGCCGCCATCTGCACCGCCGACAGGCCCGAGGCGCAGAAGCGGTTGACGGTGATGCCGCCCACGCTGGTGGGCAGGCCCGCCAGCACGGCAGCGATGCGCGCCACGTTCAGGCCCTGCTGCGCCTCGGGAATGGCGCAGCCGCAGACGATGTCCTCGATGGTCTGCGGATCGAGCCGCGGCACCTGCGCCAGCGCTGCCTTCAGCGTGGTGGCCAGCAGGTCGTCCGGCCGGGTGTTGCGGAAGAAGCCGCGGTGCGACTTGCCGATGGGGGTGCGCGTGGCGGCGACGATGTAGGCGTCTTGAACTTGCTTGCTGCTCATGCCGGGGCTCCTGGGTGTTGGGCTCCTTCCCCCGCTGGGGGAAGGCTGGGATGGGGGCTCGCCTGCACCGCCAGCGATGCCAGTCGCAGGGCAATGGCGTGCAGAACACCCTCTGGATTGATGAAGGGTTCGTTGGAAGCGAAGCGAAGGACGGCGAATCCTTGCGCCTCGAAGAAGGCATCGCGTGCCTGGTCGTACGCGCGCTGCTGCGCATGCTGCGAACCGTCCAGTTCCACGATCAGCTTCGGCGCCAGGCAGGCGAAGTCCGCGATGTACGGACCGAGCGGATGCTGCCGCCGGAACTTCACGCCCAACTGCTCGCCGCGCAGAGCCGACCACAGGCGACGCTCGGCGTCGGTCATTGCGGTCCGTAGGGCGCGCGCGTGGATGCGGACGGCGGGGGTGGATTGGTTCTGCATGAGCGGTGGTGTGGCACTGGCCCCCATCCCTGCCTTCCCCCAAAGGGGGAAGGAGCAAGGCGGGTCAGTTACGTACCGGCTTGCCAGTGGACAGCATCCCCATGATCCGCTCCTGGGTCTTGGGATGCTGCACCAGCGCGCAGAAGGCTTCGCGCTCCAGGCGCATCAGGTACTCCTCGGTCACCAGGGTGCCGGGGTCCACGTCGCCGCCGGTCACCACGTGGGCGATCAGGCTGGCGATGTGGAAGTCGTGCGCGCTGATGAAGCCGCCGTCGCGCATGTTGACCAGCTGGCCCTTGATCGTGGCGGCGCCGCTGCGGCCGGCCACGCGGAAGGGCTTCGCCAGCGGCGGGCGCCAGCCGGCATCGCTCATGGCCTTGACCTGGCCGATGGCCACGTGCAGCAGCTCGTCCTTGTGCGGGACGATCACGTCGCCCTCGATCAGGTAGCCCAGCTTCTTCGACTCCAGCGCGCTGGTGCCCACCTTGGCCATGGCGGCGGCGGTGAAGCCTTCGGTGAGGAAGGGCAGCAGGTCGGTGCCGGTGGAGGCGGCGGCGTTCTCGGCCGCGCGGCGGGCGATGTAGGTCAGGCCGCCGGCGCCGGGCACCAGGCCCACGCCCACTTCCACCAGGCCGATGTAGCTTTCCATCGCGACCACGCGGCGGGCGCTGTGCACCGCCAACTCGCAACCACCGCCCAGGGCCATGCCGCGCACCGCGGAGACCACCGGCACGCTGGCGTAGCGGATGCGCAGCATCACGTCCTGCAGCGCCTGCTCTGCGCCCTCGATGGCGCCCACGCCGGCCACCACGAAGGCGGGCAGCATCGCCTGCAGGTCCGCGCCGACGGAGAACTTGTCCGACGGCGACCAGATCACCAAGCCCTGGTACTCGCGCTCGGCCAGCGCCACGGCCTCGGCCAGTGCTTCGGCCACGTCGGGGCTGATGGCGTTCATCTTGGAATGGATGCTGGCGATCAGCACGCCCTCATAGCCCGGGCGGTCCAGCGTCCAGACGCGCACGTCGCCCTCGTCGCTGATCGTGGTGCCGGACTCTTCGACGGCCTTGGCGCCGCTGCCCAGCACGCTTTCGGGGAAGAGCTGGCGCGCATGCACCGGCAGGCGGCGCTCGGGCACGAAGCGCTGCTCGGCGGCGCTCCAAGAGCCTGCGGGCGTGTGCACGCCGCCGGCCTCGGCCACCGGGCCTTCGAACACCCACTTCGGCAGCGACGCCTTGGCCAGCGCCTTGCCGGCGTCGATGTCTTCCTGGATCCACTGCGCCACCTGCGACCAGCCGGCCTCCTGCCACAGCTCGAAGGGGCCCTGCTTCATGCCGAAGCCCCAGCGCATGGCGAGATCCACGTCGCGGGCGCTCTCGGCGATGTCGGCCAGGTGCAGCGCCGCGTAGTGGAAGCCGTCGCGCAGGATGGCCCACAGGAACTGGCCCTGCGGCCCTTCGCTCTCGCGCAGCAGCTTCAGGCGCTGGCCCGCCGGCTTCTTGAGCATGCGGCCGTAGACCTCGTCGGCCTTCTGGCCCGCAGGCACGTAGTCGCCCGATTCCAGATCGAAGCGCAGGATGTCGCGGCCCGCCTTCTTGTAGAAGCCGCCCTTGGTCTTCTGACCCAGATGGCCCAGCTCGATCAGCTTGGCCAGCACCGGCGGCGTGGCGAAGTTGGGGTAGAACGGATCGGTGGCTTCGCTCAGGTTGTCCTGCAGCGTCTTGACGACGTGGGCCATGGTGTCCAGGCCCACCACGTCGGCCGTGCGGAAGGTGCCCGAGCTGGCGCGGCCCAGGCGCTTGCCCGTCAGGTCGTCGACCACGTCGAAGGACAAGCCGAATTTCTCCACCTCCTTCATCGTGGCCAGCATGCCGGCGATGCCGATGCGGTTGGCGATGAAGTTGGGCGTGTCCTTGGCGCGCACCACGCCCTTGCCCAGCGCGGTAACGGCGAAGGCTTCCAGGTCGTCCAGCACCTGGGCATTGGTGGTGGGCGTGGGGATCAGCTCCACCAGCGTCATGTAGCGCGGCGGGTTGAAGAAGTGGATGCCGCAGAAGCGCGGGCGGATGCTCTCGGGCACCGCCTCGGCGAGCTTCGTGATGGACAGGCCCGAGGTGTTGGAGGCCAGGATGGCATGCGGCGCGACGTGGGGCGCAATCTTCTTGTAGAGGTCGAGCTTCCAGTCCATGCGCTCGGCGATGGCCTCGATGACGAGGTCGCAGTCGCCCAGCAGGCCCAGGTGCTCTTCGTAGTTGGCGGCCTGGATCAGCGCCGCGTCCTCGGCCACGCCCAGCGGCGCGGGCTTGAGCTTCTTGAGGTTGTCGACGGCCTTGAGCACGATGCCGCTCTTGGGCCCCTCTTTCGCAGGCAGGTCGAAGAGGATGACCGGCACGCGCACGTTGACGAGATGGGCCGCGATCTGCGCGCCCATCACGCCTGCGCCGAGGACGGCGACTTTCTTGACTTGGAATTTGGACATGGTGGTGGGGGTGTCTTGGACCGTTGGTGCACCACAAACCGTTCGGGCTGAGCCTGTCGAAGCCGAGGCGCCAGGGCGGCCCTTCGACAGGCTCAGGGCGAACGGCTGGGGTGACTCATCACGACGAACGGTCGAGGTGTTTCAGGAAAGGCAAGCCAAAGTCGGAGTGTGGAGAAGGCAGGGGAAGTGGTCTGAAGGTGAAAGGGCTTCCGCCTTCACTGCGCTCTTTGCCAGGTCTGCGTCCGCCAGAACGGCCCCAGGTAGCCGCGCACCGCCAGCTTCTGGCCGCCATCGACCGGCGTGTAGGTGGCGCGGTATTCCTTGCCGTTCTCGGGGTCGAGGATCTTGCCGCCCTCCCACAGGTCCTTGCCCTCGGCCTTCTTGCCGCCGCGCACGATCTCCAGGCCCACGATGGGCTGGCCCTTGCGGTCGTCGGTGCACTGGTCGCAGGTGGACGAGCCCTCCTTCTTCAGCACCTTCTCGATGCGGCCCGACAGTTGGCCACCGCTGTCGGTGATGCGGATCTCGGCCTTGGTCTCGCCCGTCTTGTCGTCGACGTTGCGCCACAGGCCCACGGGGCTCATCTGCGCCAGCGCGGCCGACGAGGCCAGCACCAGCGACAGGGCGATGGATGCACGAAGAAGCATGGAAGTCTCCGGTCGTGGATGAAGCAAGGGAAGGCGGGCGGCGATCAGGCCAGGGCCGCGTCGGTGTCCATCAGCGTCTTGCTGCCGGCACGCGCGGTGCGCATCAGCGTCGCGGTCTCGGGGAAGAGCTTGGCGAAGTAGAAGCGCGCCGTCTGCAGCTTGGCGGTGTAGAACGGGTCGGTGCTGCCCGCGGCGATCTGGCGCAGCGCCACCTGGGCCATGCGCACGAACATGTAGGCGAAGACCAGGTGGCCGGCCACGCGCAGGTAGTCCACCGCGGCGGCGCCCACCTCGTCGGGGTTCTGGAAGCCCTTGAAGCCGATCTCGGTGGTGAACTTGGTCATCTGGTCGCCCAGGTAGGCCAGCGGGTTGATGAACTCGGCCATCTTCTCGTTGACGCCCTCCTCTTCCACCAGCTGGCCGATCAGCTTGCCGAACTTCTTGAGCGTGGCGCCGTTGTTGCCCAGCACCTTGCGGCCCAGCAGGTCCAGCGACTGCACGGTGTTCGTGCCTTCGTAGATCATGTTGATGCGGTTGTCCCGCACGAACTGCTCCATGCCCCATTCCTTGATGAAGCCGTGGCCGCCGAAGACCTGCATGCAGGCATTGGTGCTGATGTGGCCGTTGTCGGTGATGAAGGCCTTGACGATGGGCGTGAGCAGCGCGACCAGCTCGTCGCTGTTCTTGCGCACCTTCTCGTCGGGATGGTGGTGGGCCTTGTCCAGCAGCAGCGTGCAGAAGATCTGCAGCGCGCGGCCGCCTTCGGCATAGGCCTTGGCCGTCAGCAGCATCTTGCGCACGTCGGGGTGCACGATGATCGGGTCGGCGTCCTTGTCCTTGGCCTTCACGCCCGACAGCGAGCGCATCTGGATGCGGTCCTTGGCATAGGCCAGCGCATTCTGGAAGGCCACCTCGGTCAGGCCCAGCGACTGGTTGCCCACGCCCAGGCGGGCGGCGTTCATCATCACGAACATGGCGGCCAAGCCCTTGTTGGGCTCGCCCACCAGGCTGCCGACGGCACCGTCCAGCGCGATCTGCGCGGTGGCGTTGCCGTGGATGCCCATCTTGTGTTCCAGGCCCGTGCAGAAGATCGGGTTGCGCTCGCCCAGGCTGCCGTCGGCGTTGACCTTGAACTTGGGCACCACGAACAGGCTGATGCCCTTGCTGCCCTTGGGCGCGTCCGGCAGGCGGGCCAGCACCAAGTGGATGATGTTCTCGGCCATGTCGTGCTCGCCGGCCGAGATGAAGATCTTGTTGCCGGTGAGCCTGTAGCTGCCGTCGGCCTGCGGTTCGGCCTTGGTGCGCAGCAGGCCCAGGTCGGTGCCGCAATGGGGCTCGGTCAGGCACATGGTGCCGGTCCATTCGCCGCTCACCAGCTTGGGCAGGTAGGTCTTCTTCTGCTCTTCCGTGCCGTGGGCCACCAGCGCTTCATACGCGCCGTGCGACAGGCCGGGGTACATGGTCCAGGCCTGGTTGGCGCTGTTGAGCATTTCGTACAGGCACTGGTTGACCGTGTGCGGCAGGCCCTGGCCGCCGAACTGCGAATCGCACGACAGCGCGGGCCAGCCGCCTTCGACGTACTGCGCATAGGCCTCCTTGAAGCCCTTGGGCGTGGTCACGGCATGCGTCTTCACGTCCAGCGTGCAGCCCTCGGTGTCGCCGCCGATGTTCAGCGGAAAGGCCACCTCGGCGGCGAACTTGCCCGCCTCTTCCAGCACGGCGTTGATGGTGTCCGCGTCGGTCTCGGCATGGGCCGGCATGGCCTTGAATTCGTCGGCGACATTGAACACTTCATGCAGCACGAATTGCATGTCGCGCAGCGGGGGGGTATAGGTGGGCATGCGAGGCGTCTCCTGCTCGGGAAGAAGGTTGAAGAGGAAGGAAGGAAAGAGAAGAAAAATGAGTGCCGGTCAGCGGACGGTGCGCAGCTTGCGCGCGGGTGCGGCTGGGGCGGCCGGCGGGGCATCGGGCGTGGCGCTGCGCGCGAGGATGTTGTCGAAGCCGGTGTTGGCCCGGTCCACCGACCCATCGACGCGCAGGAACCGTGCCTCGTAGTGCAGCGCCAGGATCAGGCCGTGGACCTCGAAGGCGATCTGCCGCGCATCGGCGGCGGCCTGCAGGTGGCCTTCCTCCTGCGACTGGCGCACGGCCCGCAGCACGGCGGCCTGCCAGATGCTGACCGACTCGACCAGCGCATCGCGCACCGGGCCCGGGCGGTCGTCGAATTCGGAAGCGCCGCTGATGTAGATGCAGCCCGAGTCGATCTCGGTGGTGGTGCGCTTCATCCAGTTGGCGAACATGGCACGCAGCCGCGGCAGGCCGCGCGGCTGGGTGAGCGCCGGAAAGAAGACTTCCTGCTCGAAGCGCTGGTGGTATTCGCGCACCACCGAGATCTGCAGTTCCTCGCGCGAGCCGAAATGCGCGAAGACGCCCGACTTGCTCATCTGCGTGAGCTCGGCCACCGCGCCGATCGACAGGCCCTCCAGACCCACCTGGGCGGCCAGGTTGAGGGCAGCATCGACGATGGCGGCCTTGGTCTGCTGGCCTTTGGCGGCCTGGCGGACAGGCTTGGCGGCGCTGGAGGTGCTCATGCTCGGGATGGACAGAATAAAACGAACGGTCGTGCATTTTTATTCTGTCGCCCGACGGCGTCAAGCGGGTGAAATTCCCCGCCTCGCCGGGGGGCTTGCGGCGCGCCGCCGGCCGCGCACCCCGGCTTCAGCGCCTGAAGGCCACGACCGGCTGCACCTGCTCGCCCAGGCCCTCGATGCCCAACGTCATCGTGTCGCCGGCGCGCAGGAAGCGCTGCGGCTTCATGCCCATGCCCACGCCGGGCGGCGTGCCGGTGGCGATTACGTCGCCCGGCATCAGCGTCATGAACTGGCTGACGTAGCTGATGATCTTGGCCACGCCGAAGACCATGGTGCGGGTGCTGCCGGTCTGCATGCGCTCGCCGTTCACGTCCAGCCACAGCGACAGGCGCTGCGGGTTGGGCACCTCGTCGCGCGTGACCAGCCAGGGACCGATGGGGCCGAAGGTGTCGCAGCCCTTGCCCTTGTCCCAGGTGCCGCCGCGCTCGATCTGGTACTCGCGCTCGCTGACGTCGTTGACCACGCAGTAGCCGGCCACGTGGTCCAGCGCCTCCTTCTGCGAGACGTGGCGGGCCTGGCGGCCGATGACCACGCCCAGCTCCACTTCCCAGTCGGTCTTCACCGAGCCCTTGGGCAGCATCACCGGGTCATTGGCGCCCTGGATGCAGGTGGTGGCCTTGAGGAAGATGATGGGCTCCTTGGGCATCGGCATGCCGGCCTCGGCCGCATGGTCGGCGTAGTTGAGGCCGATGGCCACCAGCTTGCCCACCTGCGCCACCGGGCAGCCCAGACGGGGCTTGCCGCGCACCAGAGGCAGCGTGTCGGTCTTGAGGCGGCGCAGCTTGGCGACCACCTTGTCGTCGAGCTGGGCGGCGCCGAGGTCGGGAATGACGGCGCTCAGGTCGCGCAGACGGCCCTCGGCATCGATGAGTCCGGGCTTTTCCTTGCCGGGATTGCCGTAGCGGACGAGCTTCATGGGAGATCCTCTTGTGTGTGACGTGAACCAAAGCGCCCGCCCGGCCGTGGGGACGGCGGCGGGCGGGCGCATTCTTCCACGCGCCTCCCCAGCCAGGCCGGAGGGACGCAGGACGTTGACGCTCAGGCGGCGAGGTCGAAGCGGTCCAGGTTCATCACCTTGGTCCAGGCAGCGACGAAGTCGCGCACGAACTTCGGCTCGCCATCGGCACTGCCGTACACCTCGGCAATGGCACGCAGCTGGGCATGCGAGCCGAACACCAGGTCGGCCCGGGTGCCTGTCCAGCGCACGGCGCCGGTCTTGCGGTCGCGGCCTTCGTACAGGTCCTTGGCGGGCGACGTCGCCTTCCATTCGGTGGCCATGTCCAACAGGTTGACGAAGAAGTCGTTGCTGAGCGTGCCGACGCGGTCGGTGAACACGCCGTGCTTGCTGCCGCCGGTGTTGGCACCCAGCACACGCAGGCCGCCCACCAGCGCGGTCATTTCCGGCGCGGTCAGCGTCAGCAACTGGGCCTTGTCGACCAGCAGCGCTTCGGCCGGCACGGCCGAGGCCGTCTTGACGTAGTTGCGGAAGCCGTCGGCGAAGGGCGCCATCACGGCAAAGCCTTCGACGTCGGTCTGTTCCTGGCTGGCGTCGGTGCGACCGGGGGTGAAGGGCACGGTCACGCCCTGCCCTGCGGCCTTTTCGATGGCGGCGCCGCCGGCCAGCACGATCAGGTCGGCCAGCGAGACCTTCTTGCCGTCCTTCTGCGCGCCGTTGAACTCGGCCTGGATGCCTTCCAGCATCTTGAGCACCTGCGCCAGCTGCTCGGGCTGGTTGACGGCCCAGTCCTTCTGCGGCGCGAGTCGGATGCGCGCGCCATTGGCACCGCCGCGCTTGTCGCCGCCGCGGAAGGTGGAGGCCGAGGCCCAGGCGGTGGCCACCAGCTGCGGCACCGTCAGGCCCGAGGCCAGCACCTTGGCCTTGAGGGCCGCGACGTCCTGCTCGCCGATGACCGGGTGGTCCACGGCCGGCAGCGGGTCCTGCCAGACGAATTCCTCGGCCGGCACGTCCTTGCCCAGGTAGCGGGCACGCGGGCCCATGTCGCGGTGGGTCAGCTTGAACCAGGCGCGGGCGAAGGCGTCGGCGAACTGGTCGGGATTGGCCAGGAAGCGGCGCGAGATCTGCTCGTAGGCCGGATCGAAGCGCAGTGCCAGGTCGGACGTGAGCATCGTCGGCAGCAGCTTCTTGCCCTTGTCGTAGGCATGCGGAATGCTCGGCTCGGCATTCTTGGCCACCCACTGGTGGGCGCCGGCCGGGCTCTTGGTCAGCTCCCACTCGTGGCCGAACAGGAACTCGAAGTAGTCGTTGCTCCACTGCGTGGGCGTACGGGTCCAGGTGACTTCCAGGCCGCTGGTGATGGTGTCGGCGCCTTTGCCCGAGCCATGCTTGTTGTGCCAGCCGAAGCCCTGGGTGCCCAGGTCTTCCGCCTCGGGCTCGGCGCCCACGTTGTCGGCCGGGGCCGCACCGTGCGTCTTGCCGAAGGTGTGGCCGCCGGCGATCAGGGCGACGGTCTCTTCGTCGTCCATGCCCATGCGGCCGAAGGTGTCGCGGATGTCGCGGGCCGAGGCCACGGGGTCGGGCTTGCCGTCCGGCCCTTCGGGGTTGACGTAGATCAGGCCCATCTGCACGGCGGCCAGCGGGTTCTCCAGGTCGCGGCTCTCGGGGACCTTGCTGTCGTCGTCCTTGACCAGCACGCCGTGGCCTTCGACGCCGGGCGAGCCCTGCGAATAGCGGACGTCGCCGCCGAGCCACTTGGTCTCACGGCCCCAGTAGACGTCCTGGTCCGGCTCCCAGGTGTCGGCGCGGCCGCCGCCGAAGCCCAGGGTCTTGAAGCCCATGGATTCGAGCGCGACGTTGCCCGTGAGGATCATCAGGTCGGCCCAGGAGATCCTGTTGCCGTACTTCTGCTTGATGGGCCACAGCAGGCGGCGGGCCTTGTCGAGGCTGACGTTGTCAGGCCAGCTGTTGAGCGGCGCGAAGCGCTGCTGGCCGCGGCCGCCACCTCCGCGACCGTCGGCCGTGCGGTAGGTGCCGGCGCTGTGCCAGGCCATGCGCACGAACAGGCCGCCGTAGTGGCCGAAGTCGGCCGGCCACCAGTCCTGCGAGTCGGTCATGAGCGCCGTCAGGTCGCGCTTGACGGCGTCCAGGTCCAGGCTCTTGAAGGCCTCGGCGTAGTCGAAGTCCTCGCCCAGCGGGTTGGACTTGGACGAATGCTGGTGCAGCATGTCCAGGCGCAGTTGCTGGGGCCACCAGTCACGGTTGGTGGTGCCGCTGCTGGCGGCCTGCTGGTGGAAGGGGCACTTGCCCTGCGAGGTCTCGTTGGCCATCGTGGCGCTCTCCTTGGATTGCCTCTTGGAAAGAGGGGTGGGGTTCGGGTTGCGATTCTCTTCACAAGCCCTGGGGCGGGCGAGCCAAAAACCCCTATGTCCGCCATAGCCGGCGGCGCTTGGGCCGGCGTCACGTTGCGGTCCTACGCAGCGGTGGTGCGTTTGGATTCCGACCCGCCCGCCGGCCCGGGTCCTGGGCCATGGATCGCGGTGAATGCAAGCCCGTGCGCGGCCCGGCGAACGGGCTACAGGCCCTGGAGCACCAGCGCCAGGCTGCCGTCGAGCTGCTCCGACGGCAGGCGGCGGAAGCCGGACCGGCAGAAGCGCTGCAGCCGCCCCATGGCGAAGCCCACCAGGAGCGTCGCGCGCAGTTGCGCATCGGCCGTGGGCGTGTCCGATGCCGACGGGCCGCCGCGCAGGATCTGCCGCCACTGCGCCTCCAGCTTGTCGAAGAACAGGTTCATGCGCTGCTGAAGGCGCTCGTGTTCGAGTACCAGGGCATCGCCCACCATCACGCGGACCATGCCCGGGTTCTTCTCGGCGAACTGCATCAGCATGCGCAGCACCTGCGCGGCCCGCTCGGCCGGCGGCCGGTCGCGCTCGGCGATCTGCTGGACCAGCGAGAAGACGCTCTGCTCGATGAAGTCGATCAGCGCCTCGAACATCTGCGCCTTGCTGGCGAAGTGGCGGTAGAGCGCCGCCTCGCTGACCGACAGGCGGGCCGCCAGCGCCGCCGTGGTGATGCGCTCGGCGCCGGGCTGCTCCAGCATGGCGGCGAGCGCCTGCAGGATCTGCACGCGCCGCTCGCCGGGACGCGGGCGCTTGCGCGCAGGCGGCGACGGCTCGGCGGCCGCGCCATCGGAGGCCCCGGCGGGCGTGGAAGCCGGCGGCGGGGCGAGCGGGTCCTCGTTCTCCATGACGGGTGCCTCTGTCTGGGTCTTGTTCCGAAGGAGCGGGCGGCGCTGCCGCCCCGGCTGCCGGTGCGCGCCCCTCCCGGTACGCGCTGGCGGCGGTGGCCGAAGAAAGGCAGGCGCGTTCAGCGCGCCCGGATCATCGTGCCGTAGGCCTGCTCGGTCAGGATCTCCAGCAGCATGGCATGCGGCACGCGGCCGTCGATGATGTGCACGGCATTCACGCCGCTCTTGGCGGCGTCGAGCGCGCCTTCGATCTTGGGCAGCATGCCGCCGGAGATGGTGCCGTCGGCGAACAGCTCGTCGATCTCGCGCGCGCTCAGGTCCGTCAGCAGCTTGCCGGTCTTGTCCAGCACGCCCGGCGTGTTGGTGAGCAGCACCAGCTTCTCCGCCTTGAGCACGGTGGCCAGCTTGCCGGCCACCACGTCGGCGTTGATGTTGTAGCTTTCGTTGTCCTCGCCGAAGCCGATGGGGCTGATGACGGGGATGAACGCGTCGTCCTGCAGCGCCTGCACCACGCCGGGGTCGATGGAGACGATGTCGCCCACCTGCCCCACGTCGTGCATGACGCTCGGGTCCTGGCGGTCGGCCAGCTTCAGCTTCTGCGCGCGGATCAGGCCGCCGTCGCGGCCCGTCAGGCCCACGGCCTTGCCGCCGGCCTGGTTGATCAGGCCCACGATGTCCTGCTGCACCTCGCCGGCCAGCACCCATTCGACGACTTCCATGGTCTCGGCGTCGGTCACGCGCATGCCCTGCACGAACTGGCCGGTCTTGCCCAGGCGCTTGAGCGCGGCCTCGATCTGCGGGCCACCGCCGTGCACCACGACCGGGTTGATGCCCACCAGCTTGAGCAGCACCACGTCCTCGGCGAAGTCGGCCTGCAGGGCCGGGTCGGTCATGGCATTGCCGCCGTACTTGATGACCATGGTCTTGCCATGGAACTTGCGGATGTAGGGCAGCGCCTGGGCCAGGATTTCGGCCTTGTCGCGCGGGGGGATGTTCAGGACGGGGTCGGTCATGGCTGGCCTCGTGACATGAAGAGGAAAAGGGAAATGGCGGGGGTGCCGACTACGGCCTGAGCCAGCGCGGCACCTTGAAGCGCACGATCATCAGGTAGGCCGCCACGTAGGTGACGGCGAACAGCAGGCAGAAGAAGGCCAGCACGAGCGTGTTGTTCCAAAACAGCACGGCCGGCACCACCGACATGGCGGCGAACATCCACAGGTAGGGCGAGGTGCGGTTGTTGCGGGCCAGCAGCTGGCGCGCCTCGTTGTCCTCGAAGGCCACGCGCACGATGCGGCGGAAGATGAGCTGGTGGAAATGCAGCGCGTCCGCCGTGCCCGGCGACTGGCCGCGGGCGGCCTTGCGGTAGATGGAGAACAGCGTCTCCCACACCGGGTAGATCAGCAGCAGGATCGGGAACCAGGGCGACACGGCACGGTGGCGCTGCACCAGCAGCACGCAGGCCAGGCCCAGCACCATGCCCCAGACGTAGGCACCGCCGTCGCCGGCGAAGATCTTGCCGCGCGGGTAGTTCCACAGCAGGAAGCCCAGCGTGGCGCCCACCAGGCAGACCACCATACCGGCCAGTTGCCGGTCGCCCAGCTGCAGCGCCACGTGGGTGATGGCCAGGCCCACCAGCACCGCCACGGTGCCGGCCAGGCCGTTGTAGCCGTCGATGATGTTGAAGGCATGCGGCAGGCCGGCCAGGCCCAGCACGGCGATCAGGGCCGCCACCAGCGGCGTGGCCTGCAGCCAGCCGTCCAGCCCCGGGATGCCCAGGCGGTGCACGCCGACGCCCAGCAGCCAGCACAGCAGCACGCCCGAAAGGGTGGTCAGCGCCAGGCGGATGCGCACCGGCACCTTCTGGGTCACGTCCTCGGTGATGCCGCCCAGCACCGCCGGCAGGATGCAGGCGAAGGTCAGCAGCGCGGTGCCGAAGGGCCAGTTGAGGTTGAAGGGGTCGTTGCCCGTGACGCCCGACGCGACCCAGGCGGCGCCGGTGCCCACCAGGATGCCCGCCCCGCCCAGCCGCGGGATGTGGCCCTTGTGGAAGCGCTGCGGCATGTCGGCGGCATAGCGCCGCGCATGGCGGCGCGCCCGCCGCATGAGCACGAGCACGGTGACGGCGGAGAACAGGAAGCTGATGACGATCAGGGCAATCATGGGGAGGACGGGACGCGCCGGGCGCAAGGCCACGGGGCGGCCTCCTAGAATCCCGAGCGAAATTAGACCATGGCTTCGCGGCCGGAATCCCTTCCCTGTCCATGCCTTCCGCCGATCGCCCGCCGCTGACCATCTCCATCGTGAGCCACGGGCAACAGGCGCTGATCCTGCCGCTGCTGCACCAGCTGGCCCGCCTGTGCGGCCCCCTGATCGACCGCGTGGTGCTCACGGTCAACATCCCCGAGCCCGACCTGCTGGCCGGTGCGCCGCCCGATCTGCCGCTGCTGCGGCTGGAGAACCCGGCGCCGCTGGGCTTCGGCGCCAACAACAACCAGGCCTTCGGCCATTGCCGCACGCCCTGGTTCCTGGTGCTCAACCCCGACATCCGGCTGGACCACGACGTGCTCTCGCCGCTGCTGGCCGGCGCCGCGCCCGACGCCGGGCTGCTGGCGCCGCGCATCCTGGAGCCGGGCAAGCGGGCGCCCGAGCAGCACCGGGCCCTGCTCACGCCGCGCGAGATCCTCGGCCGGCGCAAGCCCGGCTACGCCATTCCAGCGGCGCCGGACTGGATCCCGGGCCTGTTCATGCTCTTCCGCAGCGAAGCCTATCGCCGGATCGGCGGCTTCGACGAGCGCTTCTTCATGTACGGCGAGGACTTCGACATCTGCGCCCGCCTGCGGCTGGCCGGCTGGCGCATCCAGATCGCCGAGGACCAGCAGGCCCGCCACGAGGCCCAGCGCGAGAGCCACCGGCGGCTGCGGCCGCTGTGGTGGCATGTGAGCAGCCTGCTGAAGGTGTGGGGATCGCGGGCCTTCTGGCGCTACCGGCGGCTGCTGGCGCGCGAGGCCGGGGGCGCCTTGCCGCGTTGAGCGGCGGGCTTGCGCTCAGGCGCGCTCGAACAGGTCCTGCAGGATGGCCGGCAGGCCGCGGTCGAAGCGGGCATAGCGGCCCCGCGCCGCCTGCCAGGCGATCGGCAGCACCCGGGCCACGCGCCAGCGCGGCAGACCGGCGCGGAAGCGGAAATGGTCCAGCTTGCCCTGCGCCAGTTCGAGCACCCACGGCGGCACGCGCTCGCCCAGGCCGCGCAGGAAGTCCATCAGCGCCTCGGAGCGGCGCACGCGGTGCGCATACTTGTCGCCGCGCTCGCCCAGCGCCTTGTCGATCTTCTGGCGCAGCGTCATGCGCTGAGCACCGATCTGGTTGTTGCCGTGCTGGCGGTAGTCCATCAGCGGCTCGGGCAGCAGGTCCACCTCGCCGATGGCGGCGCCCACGGTGGCCAGCCATTCGTCGTGCACCCACAGCGGGCAGATGGGCAAGGCCGTCTGCAGCAGGCGGCGGCGCAGCACGGTGGTGGCGCCGGTCACCAGGTTGCGGTGCATGAGGGCGGCGAAGGCACGGCCGGCGGCGATGTCGGCCAGTTCGCCGGGCCGTGTCTCCAGCGCCTGCAGCAGGGTCTGGCCGAGCGGTTTCAGGTCGCCGTCGACCAGGCGCGCATCGGAATGCAGCAGCAGCAGACCGGGCCGGCGCTCGAACTCGGCCACCATGCGGCGCAGGCGGCCGGGGTGCCAGACGTCGTCCTGGTCGCACAACGCGATCAAGGCGCCCCGGCAGGCGGTGATCGCCTGTTCGAAGTTGCGGGTGACGCCCAGCGGCGGCCGGTTGCGCATGACGGTGAGCGGGATGCGCCCGGCCAGACCGTGGTCGGCGAGGACGCGCTCGACCACCGCCACGCTGTCGTCGGAGGAATCGTCGTCGGACAGCACGATCTCGCACGGCAGCAGGTCCTGCGTGCAGATGCTGGCGACCTGCGCGGGCAGGTAGCGGGCGCCGTTGCGGGTGCACAGGGCGACGGAGACGTCGGCCTGGTCGGCCTGCGCGCTCGCCAGGCTGGCGCGCTCAGCGTCCATGCCTGCTCCTGCCAAGGGCCGGGCGGCGGCCAGGCCGCACCGGGCGTTGGGCGGTACCGATCATGGCGTCTTGCGCCGCGGCGGCCAGGCGAGGCTGAAGTCCTCGGCGCCCACGGTCAGGTTGGGGTTGTAGGCGGGGTCGTGGTCGATCAGCGCGCCCCAGCGCTTCTGCATGAAGGCGATCTCGCGCTCGAAGCGCGCCCGCTTCTCCGGCGCCACGTCCTCGCCCCGCGTGGCGGATTCGTGGTGCAGCAGCTCGGCATAGGGCGTCCACACGTTGCGGTAACCGGCCTCGCGCAGGCGCAGGCAGAAGTCCACGTCGTTGAAGGCGACGCTGAGGTTCTGCTCGTCCAGGCCGCCCACCTGCTGGTAGAGCGACTTGCGCACCACCAGGCAGGCGGCCGTCACGGCGCTGAAGGACTGGATCAGCGCCGCGCGGCCCGCATAGCCGTGCAGCCCCCGCGGCAGCGCCTTGTGCGCATGCACCGCCACGCCGCCCGGCCCCAGGATCACGCCGCCGTGCTGCAGCGTCATGTCCGGGTACCACAGGCGTGCGCCCACGGCGCCCACGTCGGGCTGCAGGGCCAGGCTCACCATCTCGCCGAGCCAGCCGGGCGACATGACCTCGATGTCGTTGTTGACCAGGCCCACCAGCTCGCCGCGCGCGATGGCCACGGCCTGGTTGTTGAGCGCCGAGTAGTTGAAAGGCCGGTCGTCGCGCAGCACGCGGATGCTCGGCTGCTGCGCGATCTGCTGGAAGTAGGCCAGCGCGGCCGGGTCGGCCGAGCCGTTGTCGACCAGGATAATTTCCCAGTGGGGATAGTCGGTGCGCTTCTGGATCGACGTGATGCACTGGCGCACCAGCTCCACCGCGTTGCGCGTCGGAATGATCAGCGACACCAGCGGCAGCGGGCTGGGCAGCGCGTAGTGCACGCGGTAGCCGTAGCCCAGGTACTCGGCCTTGGCCTGCACGCCCAGGCGCCGGAAGTGCTCATCGAGCGCCCGCTCGCCGGCCACGGCGGCGTAGGGCTTGGCGTCCATGGACTTGGCCGTGCTCTCCACATGGATGCGCCAGTGGTAGAGCACGCGCGGGATGTGCACGATCTGCGACGGCGCGATGCGCTCGGCGCAGCGCAGCACCAGGTCCCAGTCCTGCGAGCCTTCGAACCCCTGGCGGAAGCCGCCGACCTCGCGCACCAGCGCCGTCCGCAGCACGCCCAGGTGGCTGAACATGTTGTGCGAGCGGAACAGGTCCAGGTTCCAGTCGGGTTTGAAGTACGGATCCGAGCGCTGGCCCGCGTCGTCGACCTTGTCCTCGTCGGAGTAGACGAGCTGCGCCTCGGGATGGTCGCGCACGCATTCGGCCACGCGCAGCAGGGCGTCCTCGGGCAGCAGGTCGTCGTGGTCCATCAGGGCGATCCATTCGCCCTGCACCAGCGCCAGCGCGCTGTTGGACGCGGCGGAGATGTGGCCGTTCTTCGGCCGGAAGACGACCTGGATGCGCGCGTCCTCGGCCTGGCAGGCCTCGAGCACCTGCCGCACCTCGGGCGCGGGCGAGGCGTCGTCCGCAATGCACAGCTGCCAGCGCGGATAGCGCTGCGCCTGCACCGAGGCGATGGCCGCGCGCAGGAAGCGCGGGTCGGGGTTGTAGCAGGGCATGAGCACCGAGATCAGCGGGCCATGGGCCAGCGCTTCGGCCCGCGCGCGCAGCGCCTCGCGCCGCTCGGGCGTGATCGTGTCGTGCTCGCGGGCCCAGCGCGCATAGTCGTTGCCAGGGCGCAGCTTGCGGCGGAATTCCCACTTCACGCCGCGCCAGCCGGCCTTGCGCCACACGCGCCAAGCCTGCGGCAGGCGCGTGGCCATGCGGGGCCCGTGGGTCAGGGCCAGGCGGGCGAGCCGCCACCATCGGTTCGTCAATTCGGGCTCCAGGAGACGGTCATGCGGCCACGGCGTTCAGCGCGCCGGCGCGAGCAGCGCGGGGTCGAGGAAAGTGGCCGCCTCGCGCGCGTAGGCGGCGCGCAGGTGGGTCGCGTCCTTGTAGACGGGATCGCCGGTGGCGTCGGCCCGCACGCACAGGCCATCGGGCCGGCACAGGCCGGCCATCGGATCCAGCGGGATGGCGCCGTTGTCCAGCGCCAGTTGCCGCAGCTGCGCATGCAGCGCGGCCTGCGAGGGCGGCAGCGGCGCCATCGGCGTGACCGGCGCGGCGGTCATCGCCTGCAGCCGGTTGCCGGTGAGGCGGCTGCGCGGCTCGAAGTCGGGGCCGACCGGAATGTTCAGCAGCAGGTAAGTGGTCTTGCCCATGGCACGCAACTCGGCCAGCAGCCGGCCGAGCGCGGCCATGGACTGCGGCACGCCGTCGCCGCCGCGCAGCATGTGGCGCTGGCCCTGGGCGTCGCGGTAGTAGTAGTGGTCGGGCGGCGGCGGGGCGCTGGCCGCGGCCGGGGCCTGGCTGACGTCGAAGTAGCAGCTCCAGCAGCCGCCGATGACCACCGCCTGGACGGCCGGGGTGCGCGCCAGGTCCAGCGCGGCGGCCAGGCGCTCGCCGCAGATCGGGTCGCGGTCCTCGATGAGGTCGGGGATCGGCGGGCAGGCGCCCCGGGTGGCGAAGAGCAGCGTCGACACGTCCTGGGGCCGCCGCTCGGCCAGCGCAAGCGCGCGGGCGCGGAACTGCTCGACGTGGCTGTCGCCGATCAGCAGCACCTGGCGCGGGCCGCCATCGATGCGCTCGAAACGCTGGCCCTCGAAGGTGAAGGGCTTGAGCGCATCGGGGTACACCCAGTCGGCGCTCGCGTTCATGATGGCCTGGATGCTCGGGTCGTCGTTGCGCGGGCCCAGCCAGCGCATTTGCGCCGCCGCTCCCACCAGCGCGAGCAGCACCATGGCGCCGGCCAGGCCGGCGACCACGCGGCGGCCGCCGTGGCGCAGCGGCCGCTCCACGAAGCGGAAGGTCAGCCAGGCCAGCAGCACCGACACCGCGAGCGCGCCCCAGCGCACGGCGCGGGGCGGATCCATGAACCCGTCCTGCAGCACGCGGGCATAGGCCAGCAGCGGCCAGTGCCACAGGTAGAGCGGATAGCTGATCAGGCCGAACCAGACGAAGAGGCGCGAGCCCAGCAGCCGCCGGTTGAACCAGGCCTGCGGTCCCGCGGCGATGCACAGGCAGGCGCCCAACACCGGCAGCAGCGCCCAGAAGCCCGGGAAGGCCTCGTGCCGGTCGATGAATGCGAGCCCCGCCGCGATGCAGGCCAGGCCCGCCGCGCCCATCCACTGGTGGCCCGGCAGCGCCGGTGCGCCGGCGCCGCGCTTCCAGGCGACCCAGGCCAGCATGGCGCCCGCGCCCAGTTCCCACACGCGCGTGAGCGGCATGTAGAAGGCCGCATCGGGATGGCGCAGCACCAGCCCCACGTTGAGCAGGAAGGACAGGACCACCGCCACGCCCATCCAGCGCAGCAGGTGCTGGCGCTTCCAGGCCAGCGTCAGCAGCAGGGGCCAGAAGATGTAGAACTGCTCCTCCACCGCCAGCGACCACAGGTGCAGCAGCGGCTTGGTCTCGACCACGGTGTCGAAATAGCCGGCCTCGCCCCACAGCACCAGGTTGGCCACGAAGGCGGCGCTGGCCAGCACGTGCTTGCCCAACTGCCGGAATTCGTCGGCCAGCAGCACCCACCAGCCGAAGGCCAGCGTGGCGGCCAGCACCAGCACCAGGCCCGGAAAGATGCGGCGGATGCGGCGCGCATAGAACTCCGCGTAGCTGAAGCCGGCGGCGCCCAGGCTGCCGAACATGATGGTGGAGATCAGGAAGCCGGAGATGACGAAGAAGATGTCCACGCCCACGAAGCCGCCCGGCAGCCAGCGCGGCGAGGCATGGAAGACGATGACCGACAGCACCGCGATGGCGCGCAGCCCGTCGATGTCGGGCCGGTAGGTCGGATGGGCGAGGGAATGCGACTTCGCGGGGCTGGGCGGCATGCGGTGCGGCCGGGTGGCGCGGGGCCACGCTGCGCTGGAGAGGACCGCGGATTATCCACGCCCGCTGGCCGTGCCCGTCGCCCGCGGACGGCACTCGAAAGGCCCCCCCGGATAGAATCCCGCGCTTCCCTTCAGCCCGCCAACGCATGACCACCACCGTCCACTCCAACCTGCACAGAAGCGCGTGGAGGGACTGGTGGGAAGGCACCCGCCGCATCGACATCTGGTGGACGCTCGCCTGGTTCGACATCGTGCTGCGCTACCGGCGCTCGACGCTCGGCCCACTCTGGCTGACCCTGAGCATGGGCGCCATGATCGGTGGGATGGGGCCGCTCTACGCGTCGCTGTTCGGCACGGAACTGTCCAAGTTCTTCCCCCACCTGGCGCTCGGCATCATCTTCTGGACCTTCTTCTCGGTCACGGTCATCGACTCGGGCGACGCCTTCGTCAACGCGCAGAACTACCTCAAGCAGGGGTACTTTCCCGTCAGCATGTTCGTCTGGCGCACCCAGGCACGCAGCGTCATCCAGTTCGCGCACCACATCATCCTGTTCGTGCCGGTGGCGCTGTGGACGGGCATTTCGCTGTCATGGCCGGCTTTGATGGTGATCCCGGCCTTCGCGCTGCTGATCGTCAATGCGCACTGCTTCGGCATTGCCCTGGGCATCCTGTGCACGCGCTTCCGCGACATCGCCCAGATCATCGCCAGCGTCATGCAGATGCTGATGTTCCTCACGCCCGTGTTCTGGCTGCCCGAGAACCTGCCCGACCGCGCCAAGTACATGCTGTGGAACCCGCTCGCGCAGATGCTGGAGCTGCTGCGCACGCCGCTGATGGGCGGCGTCGCCCATTGGCACAACTGGGTCGGCATGGGCATCTGGACGGTGATCAACATCACCCTGGCCTGCGTGCTCTTCGCCCGCTACCGCCGCCGCATCGTCTTCTGGCTCTGACTCGCCCATGACCTCCCTTTCGCTCAAGAACGTCAGCCTGGGCTTTCCCATCTACGGCGCCAGCGCCACCTCGTTCAAGAAGACCCTGGCCGCCTCGGTCACCGGGGGCCGCGTCGGCAAGGAAACCGGCGTGACGGTGGTGCAGGCGCTGTCGGACATCAACCTCGAACTGAAGGCGGGCGACCGCCTGGGCATCCTGGGCCACAACGGCGCCGGCAAGTCCACGCTGCTGCGCCTGCTGGCGGGCGTGTACGAGCCGACGTCCGGCGAGTTCACCCGCATCGGCAGCGTGGCCAGCCTGATCGACCCGTCGATGGGCATCGAGCGCGACGCCAGCGGCGTCGAGAACATCATGCTTCGCGGCTTGTCCATGGGCCTCAAGCGCCGGCAGATCGAGGCCATGACGCCCGAGATCTGCGAGTTCAGCGGGCTGGGCCAATATGTCGACATGCCGGTCCGCACCTATTCCACGGGCATGGTCATGCGGCTGGCTTTTGCCATCTGCACCAGCATGAGCGCAGATATCTTGCTCATGGACGAGTGGCTGTCCGTTGGCGACGCCGAGTTCCAGAGCAAGGCGGAGCAACGCATGGCAGCAATGGTCGCCAAGTCAGGGATTCTCATCCTTGCTTCGCACTCGCCACGATTGCTTCTGAAGGAATGCAACCGGTTTATCCGGTTGGAACACGGCCGCATCGTCGGTACCGAACCGCCCCGTCTCGACGGCGAGGGCTGACCCGCGCCCGACGGGTCCGCTCAACTCGGCGCGGGCAGCGGCCAAGCGATCGCCCGTCCAATGTCGGGCGCCACGCTCGGCGACGCCTCGAGCGACGTGGCCTGCAACACCTAATCTATGCGGACGTCCGCATCTCTTTAGCAAAGAAGTCCACCACGCCCGCGAGTGATTCAGTCCAGGAGTCAGGAATAGTCTGTTCCAGATAATTTTTGCGACGCGCTTCGGTGTTCGCCGCCAGCTCCGCAGCCCGGCGCAGCCCGTCTATTGCCTCTTCTAGGTCGAGCACGCAGGCAATGATGTTGGCGCTGCAAGAAAATTCAGTCTTGGTATAAAGCGTGTTTGTAAGTGCCACGCCACCTGCGCTGGCGACGTCGTACACCGGGTAGCCCGGATGAGGGGTATCGATAAGGCATATGCCTACATCGACGGTCTTCAGAAACTCGTGGTATTCGTCCCAGCTGAGAATTCCACGAGTCGACGGCTTCTTTCCACCCGAAAACTCAACCGGCTGGACTGAATCATCTCCAGCCAGATGAACATCCCACTGTCCCGTGTCGAGAATTCCTCTTTTGAAGCATTCGTCGATCACCCGCATGCCGAACCAGAACATGTTGCGCGGATTTGTGAGTCGCGCATAAAAGAACAGGTTGTATTTATTCTTTTCCGCAAACGTCCTCGACAGATCCTTCTTGAATACCGGCTCGAAAACAACACTGTTCTTGTAAATTTTAGGGTAGGCGTCTTTGAACCATCTATGGAGGTATCCACTATTCACCAGATATTTCGAGTCGGGGGCATTGAGCGCATTGAGGCAGTTCAGATGTTCGTCTCCCATCTGGTAAAACATCAATTCGTCCTCCTGGATGATGTGGTAAACTTTCTTGTTGTCTACGTTGTTGCGCAGCGCAGTCGCCGTCCACCAGGAAGAGGCAAGAAATAGATCGCCGCTTGAACAGTACAGCGGCGCGCTGCCACGTCCCGTCTCGTTTCTCGAGCTATCGGAATAGAAAGAAATATTTCGATGAGGCTCGATTCCCATGGCGGCCATGATGGCGAGATATTGCTCGTGCGTAGCGCCACCATCTCGTGTGATGATACGCAGATGCAGGTCGAGCGCCTTCGCGACGACCGTCGCGAGGCCCGTGCACGTTGCGATTCCCCCGAAGAGCTGTGCTCTGCCCAAGCTGGATATGACCAAATTCAGGCGAGGCGTCGCGCCTCCTTCTGCGACAACATTCAGCGGGTGAAGATGACGGTGCGTACGAAGCCAATAGTCGTTGTATTTCTGGGTTCTGGGCTTGACAGGCGCTGGAACGTCGCGCGGCGCCAAAATCCTCCTCCTGCGATGACGCTCTGCGAGCTTCTGGTAAATGCGTAGAGCCCCATAGGGCATGAGCATTTTCACGATTTTTCGTGGACGCGCCAACGTTCTCAATTTAGCGGCCACGCGTCCGAAAAAGCTCACAGGAAGACCTTTGCTTGAATCCGCGTCCGACGCGGAAGAAATGCTGATAGAAACCGTCTTGGCCATGGGCGGCAGCGGGAGCATGCGATTTCGCTCGATCACATCGGCAAAACCCGTCGGAATTTCTCGAGGAACCACGACGCGATAATCGAATCCCGCATCCCATGCGATGTAGACGAGCGAGCGCTCGATGGCATGGAGCAGAGTATGTTCGGGCAACGGCTCCGGGGGAATACGATCTTCATTGATTCCCAGCGATGTCAATCTCTTCAGTGCCAAAGGTCGATACCAGAACATCGTCCCGTAGGGCATGACAAATGCAGGGCTACCACGAAAATCGACGGCACGGCTGCACCCCATCTCCGCCCATAAATCTTCCATCAATGGAACGAAAAAACGTTCCCGCTCAGGACTGACGGGGGCGACATAGCGCCAGAAGCGCGGCACGTCAGGAATGACGATTCCCAGCTCTGGATACGCTGAGAATTCCTCGACGATGTCCGGTGCCTGATCGAGAATAGTGTCAAAAACATCCTGCTGCCATGACTCTCCAATCCAGCCTGCCGCGGTAGGGCTTCGCTTGGTATGGGCATGAAGGACAACGTCGAACTGCTCCAGCTCGTCCGACAGGAAAAGCCAGGGCATGATGTCCCTGCCGCGATTCGACAATACGACGATTCGGATTTCTTGTCGTTTTTGATTTGGAATCTTCAACGCCAGATTTTTTACTTCAGTCGCTTTTTCATTCGAATCAGTAGTGATGAAAATCCAATGATCGAAGTCGAAATTTTTCAAACGTTCGAGGTAGCGCTCCCATACATCGATGTAAAAAACATGTATATGCAAAGCGATTTTCAGGCCTTGCTGAAAACCCATTGCGCTATCTTTTATGAGCGTTTTATTGCAATACAGGACAGATTTATCGGGCTGGATATCCTGACTAAAATATCTTTCTATGAGTTCGGTAGGGTAATCAGACCTCCAGGCAATCTGCCGAATGACATGCTTTGGATCGCGGTGCTGAAGCAGCGCCTTGATTTTCAACAGAGGCAGCGCATTCCCCAAGCACAGGTCTGCAGGCACATATGACAATTCCTCAGGCGCAAGATTGATAAATCTTGTATCCAGCAGCGCCCGATAACGGAAACCTGCCTCGCAAAGCAGCCTGGTAAGTTGAATTTCATATTTGGCGATGACGCGAAACACGTCAGACTCGCATTCCATGCTCGCCCAGAAATCCCTCCAAACTGGCGAGGCCAGAACTGGGGCTTTGAAGACCAGGAAAAAGCTCTGGAGATGCTCAGGCAGACTTGTACCCAACTCAGGAATTATTTCCTTTTTTTCACGATGATTGGTCATGCCCCAGAAGTGGCACTCATCCGTTCGCATCGTGTGGTAGATGCTTTCCAAGTCGAAGATCGGACCGAAACATGTGTCATTCATGAGCGTGACTGTTTCGTAGCTGGCCAACCTATCCAGGCGCTCGCGATCCATGCCCTCCTTCCAGGCGTAGAAGTCAAACCCCGTATTCGCCCGCTCATAGATATCGTCGACGATCGTCATGAGCCGAGCAGCCTCAGCCGACGGCAAAGGACTGTTCGAGATCAAGACGATCCTAGAATAGATGGATCGAATTCTCTCGAGCAGATAGACCACGTGGTCGTGAACTTTTCCGCTTTTATTGTAGTGAACGAAGAACAGAATATTGTTCATTTTTCAATCGCGATCAGCGGCGATTTCATAAATTCTTCTTGAATCCGCGCGCTTGCGAGCGGTTAAGCCGGCGCGATTCACGCGCCCGGTCCGTCTGATCGAACCCCAGTGATACCGAGCCTGCTGACTGGAAGAGGGCGCTTGCCATCGCCGCTGTCCGTCTTGCTCCGTGCTTTGTTCGCACTTCAAAGCCGAGAGGCAAGTCCAGGCCCGTTCGCGCCTCGGCAGCAGGCGAGCGCCGGCATGCGTCGTTCTCATGCGTCTCGGACAACTGCGCACTGCCGCGGGCCCACAGCGGCTTGTAACGCCGCCCGCAATCGACAACCTGTGCCACCTGCGACGGGTGTTCAGTCGTAGGCGTTAGCGTCCGACAATCGAACAGCAACTGCATCCTTCGCCGACACCTTCGGCTCCCCACCAAAGTCCGGCCACGCGATCCCGATCTCCGGATCGTTCCAGAGAATGCTGCGCTCATGCGCCGGCGCGTAGTAGTCGCTGGCCTTGTACAGAAAGTCCGCGCTGTCGCTGGTCACCACGAAGCCGTGCGCAAAGCCGGCCGGGATCCACAGCTGCCGGTGGTTGCTCTCGTTCAGTTCCACGCCCACCCACTGCCCGAAGGTCGGCGAGCTTTTGCGGATGTCCACCGCCACGTCGAACACCGCGCCGCGCGTCACCCGCACCAGCTTGCCCTGGGGCTGCTGCAGCTGGTAGTGCAGTCCGCGCAGCACGCCCTTGCTCGAGCGCGAATGGTTGTCCTGCACGAACTCGACGTGCCTGCCCACCGCCTCGTCGAAGACGCGCTGGTTGAAGCTTTCCATGAAGAAACCGCGCTCGTCGCCGAAGACCTTCGGCTCCAGGATCAGCACGCCGTCCAGCTTGGTGGCCGTGACCTTCATCCGCGGTACTCCTCGCGCAGCAGGCGCATCAGGTACTGGCCATAGCCGTTCTTCTTAAGCGGGGCGGCGAGCTTCTCGACCTGCACGGCGTCGATGAAGCCGGCGCGCCAGGCGATCTCTTCGGGGCAGGCAATCTTCAGGCCCTGGCGCTGCTCCAGCGTGGCGATGAACTGGCCGGCCTCCAGCAGGCTTTCGTGCGTGCCGGTGTCCAGCCACGCGTAGCCGCGCTTCATGATCTGCACGTTCAGGTTGCCCTGCTCCAGGTAGGCCTGGTTGACGGCCGTGATCTCCAGCTCGCCGCGCTCGCTGGGCTTGACGGCCTTGGCGATGTCCACCACTTGCTGGTCGTAGAAGTACAGGCCGGTGACGGCGTAGCTGCTCTTGGGCTGGGCGGGCTTTTCTTCGATGCTGACGGCGCGGCCGCCGGCGTCGAACTCGACCACGCCGTAACGCTCGGGGTCGTGCACGTGGTAGGCGAAGACGGTGGCGCCTTCGGGCTGCGCATCGGCGGCGCCCAGCAGGTGCTGCAGGTCGTGGCCGTAGAAGATGTTGTCGCCCAGCACCAGCGCGCTGGGGGCGCCGGCCAGGAACTGCTCGCCGATGATGAAGGCCTGCGCCAGGCCGTCCGGACTGGGCTGCACGGCGTACTGCAGGTTCATGCCCCACTGGCTGCCGTCGCCCAGCAGCTGCTTAAAGCGCGGCGTGTCCTGCGGCGTGCTGATGATCAGGATGTCGCGCATGCCGCCGAGCATCAACGTGCTCAGCGGGTAATAGATCATGGGCTTGTCGTAGACCGGCAGCAGCTGCTTGCTGATGGCCAGCGTGGCCGGGTGCAGGCGCGTGCCGGAGCCGCCGGCGAGGATGATGCCTTTTCTTGTCTGGGTCATCGTTGGCTTCCTGAAGAGGGTGACGGAGTCGGGTCCGGAGAACGACAGGTGGCTGCGATGCCGAAGCGCCCGGTCAGAGCGTCTCGGCCAGCATGCGCGCCACGCCGGCCTGCCAGTGCGGCAGTTCGATGCCGAAGGTGCTGCGGATGCGCGAGGTGTCCAGGCGCGAGTTGTGGGGGCGCTTGGCCGGGGTGGGGAAGGCGCTGGTGGGCACGGCTTCCACGGCATCAGGCGTGGTCTTCAGCGCGACGCCGCGGCGCAGCGCCTCCTCGACGACGAAGCGCGCATAGCCGTTCCAGTTGGTCGTGCCGCCCGCCACCAGGTGGTACAGGCCGGCCTTGGCCGGATCGCGCAGGGTCTCACGGATCGCCAGCGCCGTCACATCGGCCAGCAGTTCGGCGCCCGTGGGCGCGCCCCACTGGTCGTCGATGACCGTCAGGCGCTCGCGCTCCTTAGCCAGGCGCAGCATGGTCTTGGCAAAGTTGCCGCCGCGTGCGGCATAGACCCAGCTGGTGCGGAAGATCAGGTGCCGCTCGCAATGGGCGGCGACCAGTTGCTCGCCTTCGAGCTTGGTGGCGCCGTACACCGACAGCGGGCCGGTGGCGTCGTCCTCGCGCCAGGGCTTGTCGCCGCTGCCGTCGAAGACGTAGTCGGTGGAGTAATGCACCATCAGCGCGCCGATCTTCTGCGCGGCCTGGGCCACCACGCCGGGGGCGGTGGCGTTGAGGGCGCGGGCGAAGTCGGGCTCGCTCTCGGCCTTGTCCACCGCGGTGTGGGCGGCGGCATTGACGATGACGTCCGGGCGCACGGCTTCCACCGTGGCGGCCAGCGCCTGGGGGCGGCTGAAGTCGCCGTGCAGCTTGGTGCTGTCGAAGTCCAGCGCCACCAGCTCGCCCAGCGGTGCCAGCGCGCGCTGCAACTCCCAGCCGACCTGGCCGCCCTTGCCGAAGAGCAGGACCTTCATGCGGCCGCCTTGGGCTGGTCGCCGTACTGCTTGGCCACCCAGTCGCGGTAGCCGCCGCTTTGCACGTTGCGCACCCATTCCTGGTTGGCCAGGTACCACTCGACGGTCTTGCGGATGCCGGTCTCGAAAGTCTCGGCCGGCTTCCAGCCCAGCTCACGCTCCAGCTTGCGGGCGTCGATGGCGTAGCGCCGGTCGTGGCCCGGGCGGTCGGTCACGTAGCTGATCTGCTCGGCATAGGCCTTGCCGTCGGCGCGCGGCTGCAGCTCGTCCAGCAGCGCGCACACGGTCTTGACGATCTCGATGTTGGGCTTCTCGTTCCAGCCGCCCACGTTGTAGGTCTCGCCCAGGCGGCCGGCCTCCAGCACGCGGCGGATGGCGCTGCAGTGGTCCTTGACGTAGAGCCAGTCGCGCACCTGCATGCCGTCGCCGTACACCGGCAGCGGCTTGCCGGCCAGGGCGTTGACGATCATGAGCGGGATCAGCTTCTCGGGGAAGTGGAAGGGCCCGTAATTGTTGGAGCAGTTGGTGGTCAGCACCGGCAGGCCGTAGGTGTGGTGCCAGGCGCGCACCAGGTGGTCGCTGGCGGCCTTGCTGGCCGAGTACGGGCTGTTGGGCTCGTACTTGTTCTCTTCGGTGAAGGCCGGGTCGGTGGGCGAGAGGGTGCCGTAGACCTCGTCGGTGGAGACGTGCAGGAAACGGAAGGCGCTCTTGCGCTCGGCCGGCAGCTGGCTCCAGTAGCCGCGCACGGCTTCGAGCAGGCGGAAGGTGCCCAGCACGTTGGTCTGGATGAAGTCCTCGGGGCCGTGGATGGAGCGGTCCACGTGCGACTCGGCCGCGAAGTTGACGACGGCGCGGGGCTGGTGCTCGGCCAGCAGGCGGTCGATGAGGGCGCTGTCGCCGATGTCGCCCTGCACGAAGACGTGGCGCTTGTCGCCATCGAGCGAGGCCAGGGTCTGGAGGTTGCCTGCGTAGGTCAGCTTGTCGAGGTTGACGACCGGCTCGTCGGCGCCAGCCAGCCAGTCGAGCACGAAGTTGGCGCCGATGAAGCCGGCGCCCCCTGTCA
>NZ_LDSL01000041.1 GCF_001476815.1 Pseudacidovorax intermedius
TCGTCCCCCCTTGCCGCCACCAGGTCAGGTGGTGGCGGCAAGGGGGGACGACTCGGCGGTCGGGACGGGCTGCGCCGCCGGCTCGGCCTGCGCATCGGCAGTCGCATCGGTCGCGGCCTGCGCCTTTTCCGAGGCCAGCCGGGCCTCGTCCGCTGCCTTGTGACGGGCAAACAATTCGCCGGCGGCCGCCAGAAGGCCGCCCAGCGGGAGCGCTTTTCGCCAGCGCGACGCTCCCTTCTTTC
Source organism: Pseudacidovorax intermedius (assembly GCF_001476815.1). Taxonomy (GTDB): domain Bacteria; phylum Pseudomonadota; class Gammaproteobacteria; order Burkholderiales; family Burkholderiaceae_C; genus Xenophilus; species Xenophilus intermedius_A. The sequence continues at coordinate 243 of NZ_LDSL01000041.1, forward strand.
GACCTTTGCCCGACTCGTTCATCCTCGACCCCAATGTTGCATTTGGGAAATATTCTGTCAGTCGGTCTTCAGCTTGAAAACATCTGAAACAAGGTCCAAGGACTATTTATCAATTTCCTCCTATGTTTTAGGTAGCGGACCGTCGCACTTTGCGCACGGCCTTTTCCGACAGCAAAAATTGGCGCGTTTACAAGTAGCGACAATTTATTTCCCCGAGGCGCACGCCCGCTGCCGACCCCACTCTTCATTGGGAAACGGCACCCCGCGCGCACGCAGACGGCGGGCCGCCATCCCATATTCGATGGATGGCGGTCACCTTCGGCAATGCGGTCCTTTTTTGTTTTTTAAACGCACTTACCGCTCCCGCATCCCCACCGGCCTGGAAACAACCAGAAACAAGAATCGCATGGTTTGAGGATGGTGGCGCAATTTTCAGCGTGAAGATGTACCCCATCTGGGTGAATTCGATCCCTGTTTTTTTGAATTGGCCGAATTGCCATCCCCTATTTCAATGAGCATCCTCAAAAATGAGGAGGCAGCGGGATTCCGGCAGTTCAGGCCAGCGGCTCAGGCGCGCGCCATGACGCCGTCGCCGCGCCGTCTCCCGCACCGGTGCGCCCACCGACCCTTTCCCGCATACTCCGGCGCTCAGACCCGAGGAGACCACCCGTGAGCTACGAGAACATCGAAGTGCGCGTCGAAGCCGGCAAGGTCGGCATCGTCACGCTAAACCGTCCCAAGGCCCTCAACGCGCTCAACGACGCGCTGATGAACGAGCTGGGCGCCGCCCTCAAGGCCTTCGACGCCGACGAGGCCATCGGCTGCATGATCATTACCGGCAGCGAACGCGCCTTCGCCGCCGGCGCGGACATCGCGCTGATGGCCAAGTACAGCTTCGTCGACACCTACAAGGGCGACTACATCACCCGCAACTGGGAGTCGGTGCGCTCGATCCGCAAGCCCGTGATCGCCGCCGTCAGCGGCTTCGCCCTGGGCGGCGGCTGCGAGCTGGCCATGATGTGCGACTTCATCATCGCGGCCGACAACGCGAAGTTCGGCCAGCCGGAGATCAAGCTGGGCGTGATCCCCGGCGCCGGCGGCACCCAGCGCCTGCCGCGCGCCGTCGGCAAGGCCAAGGCCATGGACATGGCCCTCACCGGCCGCATGATGGACGCCGCCGAGGCCGAGCGCGCCGGCCTGGTGAGCCGCGTGGTGCCCTACGACAAGCTCATGGACGAGGCCCTGGGCGCGGCGCTCACCATCGCCGACTTCTCGCAGATCGCCGTCATGGCGGCCAAGGAATCGGTCAACCGCGCCTTCGAAGGCACGCTGGCCGATGGCGTGATGTTCGAGCGGCGCCTGTTCCACGCCCTCTTCGCCACCGCCGACCAGAAGGAGGGCATGGATGCCTTCCTGAACAAGCGCAAGCCGGAGTTCAGGCACCAGTGAGCGCCGCGGGGGCTTGCGCGGCCTGATTTTTGCCCCCTATAATGGCAGGCTTCGGCGCTTTAGCTCAGTCGGTTAGAGCGATGGAATCATAATCCACAGGTCCGCGGTTCGAGTCCGTGAAGCGCCACCAAACCTGAAAGGGGCTCCGTGCACACGGAGCCCCTTTTGCTTTGCGCCCGCGGTCGTTGTCGCGCGGCTATGCTGGCGCACCCCTTCGCCGCCGCACCGACCACCCCCATGCGCCTCATGATCGTGGAAGACGACACCCTGCTGGGCGACGCCCTCGCCCAGGGCCTGCGCCAGCGCGGGCATGCGGTGGACTGGTTTCGGGACGGCACGCAGGCCGATGCCGCGCTGGCCGGCGCGCCCTTCGACGCCGTGGTGCTCGACCTGGGTCTGCCCGGCAGCGACGGCATGGTCTGGCTGCGCCGCTGGCGCGCCGCCGGCCATGCGCTGCCGCTGCTGGTGCTCACCGCGCGCGACGGCATCGAGCAGCGCATCGACGGTCTGGACGCCGGTGCCGACGACTACCTGGTCAAGCCCATCACGCTGGACGAACTGGCCGCCCGCCTGCGCGCGCTGGTGCGGCGCACGGCCGGGCAGTCGCAGGCCGTGTGGCAGCACGGCCAGTTGCGCTACGAGCCGGCGAGCAAGCGCGTGCACTGGTGCGGCGTGCCGGTGGAACTCACCGGCCGCGAAGTCGCCCTGCTCGAGATCTTCCTGAGCCAGCCGCAGCGCGTGCTGTCCAAATCCACCCTGCTCGAGAAGCTGTACGACTGGAGCGGCGGTGAGCCCGAGGGCAATTCGCTGGAGGTGCACATCCACCACCTGCGCCGCAAGATCGACCCCGGCATCGTGCGCACGGTGCGCGGCGTGGGCTACGCGCTGGGCACCGGCGAGCCGCCGCCGGAGCCGCGGCGGTGAGCCTCCAGCGCCGCCTGCTGCTGTACCTGATGATCTGCGCCCCGCTGGTGTGGGGCGCGGCGCTGTACTTCTCCATCCAGCGGGCGCGGCACGAGGTCAACGAGATGTTCGACACCGAGCTCGTGCGCCTCGCCCGCCAGGTGCAGGCCACGCTGGGCGACGGCTATCCCGCCGCCGCGAGCACCCTGCCGCCCGCGCCGCGGGAAGGCGCGCCCGAGGCCGGCGATGCGGACGTGCGCGACCTGGCCATCGCCGTGTGGTCAGCGCAGGGCGCGCTGGCACTGTCCGACCGCGAGGGCGTGGACCTGCCCTACCGCCGGGACGCCAGCGGCTTCGTCGATGCGCCGGTGGACGGCCGCGTCTGGCGCGTGTATTACCTGCCCTCGGCCGACGGCCGCTGGCTGGTGGCGGCCGGCCAGGGCGCCTACGAGCGCGACGAGCTGGTCTACGGCCTCACGGTGACGCAGGTGGTGCCCTGGCTGCTGGTGCTGCCGGTGCTGCTGGCGGTGATGACCTGGGCCGTGCGCGCCGCGCTGGCGCCCATGCGGCGGCTGACCGACGAGCTGGCCGGCCGCGATGCGCAGGACCTGCGCCCCGTGCCCAGTGCCCGTGCGCCCGCCGAGCTCAAGCCGCTGCTGGGTGCCATGAACGGCCTGTTCCAGCGCATCGAGCAGCTGCTGGTGCGCGAGCGCCGCTTCACCGCCGACGCCGCGCACGAGCTGCGCACGCCGCTGGCCGTGCTCGGCGCCCAGTGGGACGTGGTGCGGCATGCCGCCTCGCCCGAGGAGCGCCGCCTGGCCGAAGACAAGCTCAGCACCGGCCTGCGCCGCATGGAGCGGCTGGTGACGCAGATGCTGTCGCTGTCGCGGGTGGAGTCCGGCGTGCTGCCGGCCATGGACGCCGAGATCGACTGGCATCCCATCGTCGAGCAGGCCATGAGCGACTGCCTGCCCCTGGCCGAGCGCCGCCGCATCGAGCTGGCCTGCGAATGGCCCGCGCCCGGCGTGCACCCGATGCCGCTGCTGGGCGACAGCCACCTGCTGACGGTGCTGGTGCGCAACCTGCTGGACAACGCGGTGCGCTATGCGCCCGAAGGCAGCGCGGTGCTGCTGCACATCGACGCCGAACATCTGGCGGTGGAGAACGACGGCCCGCCTCTGTCGCCCGCTCAGCTCGCGCGCATGGGCGAGCGCTTCTACCGGCCCGATGGCCAGCACGAGGTGGGCAGCGGCCTGGGCGTGTCCATCGTGCGGCGCATCGCCCAGCTGCACGGGCTGGAACTGCAGCTCGGCCCCCGCACCGACGACGGCCAGGGCGTGCGGGCCATGCTTCGCTTCGACGCCGCCCATCGCTGACGCGGCACGGCCCGGGGCCGCCGGCGCTCAGCGCGCCTTGACCTTGTCGATCAGCGCCTTGGCTTCCTCGCGGCGGCCGGCATCGGCGAGCTGGCGGCCGGGTCGGGCCGGCGCCTGCAGGGCGCGCTCCAGGTAGGGCAGCGCCTGCTCGGGCTGCTTGGTCTCGACCAGGTATTCGCCGTAGAAGAAGTTCGGGTCGATGCCCTTGGGATTGAGAGCCAGCGCCTTCTGCAGCAGCTCCTTGGCCTTGGCCTTGTCGCCGAAGCCCACCGGCCAGCCGGGCACCTTGTAATAGAGCACGCCCAGGCTGTTGTAGGCCGAGCCTTCGAGCACGTCGCCGTTGATGGCGATGGCCGATTCGTACAGCGCCTTGGCCTGCTTGACCAGGCCGAGCGCGCCCAGGCCGCCCTTCTCGCCGGCGATGGAACTGACCACGATACCCTCCCACACCAGCGGCTCGGCCCGGCCGGGGTTGGCTTCGCTCAGCTTGTGCGCCTTGGCGGCCAGGGCTTCGAAGCGCTTCTCGCGCTCGGCCGCCGGCGCCTGGTAGCGGATCACTTCCCAGTCGTGCTGCAGTTCGGCGACGCCGTCCTCCACCGGCCCGGCATGGCTGCGCAGCGGCAGGCCGGCCAGCACGGCGGCGCCGGCCAGCACAGCCAGGCCCAGCCAGGCGCGGCGCATCGGTCGGTGGGTGGCGGCGCGGTCCAGGCGGGCGGCGGTCGGCAGGGGGGCGTTGTTCAGGGTCATGGGGGCGAAGGAGATATGGGGTTGACAGGGTGGGCGTTGCGGCGCGGCGCTCGCTTGGCCGGCGATCACAACTGGCCGTTCTGCAGCGAATGCGCGTCGGCCGAGGCGGGCAGCTTGGCCTCGAAGTCGTCCAGCGTGATGGGCGCCGGCGACTGCGGCGGCGGCAGGCTGCGGCGGTGCGGCGCGAAGGCGCCATCGAGCAGTCCGGGCGCCATGCCGTTGAGCCGCACCGCGAACTTTTCCGGAAAGCCCAGGAAGCGTTCCGGCGCGCCGCTTTCCAGCAGCTGCACCAGCGCGTCCGCCACCACGCCGGCGTCGTCCATGGCGGTCTTGGTGGCCTGGTTGTAGCGCTGGACGGCCTCGCTGTTGAATTCGGTTCTGGTGCTGCGCGGGCCCAGGTACTGCACCCGCACGGGCGTGTCCGCCAGTTCGCGCCGCAGCGATTCGGCAAAGCCGCGCAGGCCGAACTTGCCGGCGCTGTAGACGCTGAAGCCCGGCAGGCCCAGCCGCCCGAGCACCGAGCCGACGAAGATCGCCCGCGCCTCGCGCTGCTGGCGCAGGTGCGGCAGCAGCGCCTGCGTGAGCAGCATGGGCGTGAACAGGTTGAGCTGCAGCACCTGCGCGATGGCCGTGGCGTCGAAAGACTCCAGCCGGCCGAAGGCGGGCATGCCGGCACCGTGCACGACGACGTTGCAATGCCACTGCGCCGCCACCTGCACCAGCGGGTCGATGCTGGACACGCGCGCCAGGTCGGCGGCGTACCACTCGACTCGGTGGCGCTCCACGCCCAGCTCGCGCACCAGCGCGCGGGCCTGGGCGGCCAGGCGGGCCGGCGAGCGGCCGGCCAGCATCACGCTGGCGCCGGCTTCCAGCAGCCGGCGGGCGCTGGCCGCGCCGATGCCACCGCTGGCGCCGGTCAGCAGCACGCGGGCGTCGGCCGCCTTCATGCCGCCACCTTCAGGGGCTGGGCCGGCGCGACGCCCGCGCCCGGCAGCGGCAGGCTGCGGAAGACGTCGCCGTACAGCCGGAAGAAGGCCTTGGCGGCATGCACGATGGCGTCCTGGTCGGCCGGGTCGTCGATGCGGTCCATCAGCAGTTCGAAGTGGGCGGTGTGCTCCTGGTCCAGCGTGCCGTGCGAGCGCAGGTAGCTGAAGGCCGAATCGGGCAGGCCGAGCGGCTTCTGGATCTGGTCGGCGGCCATCAGCGCCAGCGAGACGCTGGTGCCTTCCAGCACGTGCACCATGCCGAAGAAGCCCAGCGGGTTGCGCCGCGCGATGGTGTCGTAGGCATAGGCCACCATCACCTCGGTGGCATGGCCGGGCGGGCCGCGGCGCACGGCCTCGGCATCGCCGCCGCAGGCGCGGATGTCGTCGAGGATCCATTCGTCATGGCCCTGTTCTTCCTCGATGTAGTCGTCGAGGGGGCCTTCGAGCCAGGCATGGCCCGCGTCCAGCCGCGCCCTGAAGGCGCGCATCAGCGGCACCGTGTGGCGCACGTGGTGGTAGGCCTCGCGCAGGAAGGCGAGGTAGCTGGGCAGCGAGACCTCGCCGCGCAGGCAGCCCTGGATGATGGGGGTGCCGAGCAGGCCGGCGCGTTCGGCCGCGGTGTCAGCCAGCAGGCGGGCATGGAAACTCATCGGAAGCTCCGTGGTGCAGAAGGGGTGGAAAGAAAACAGGGGCGACGACGCAACGGGGACAACCACTGCGGAACGGTCGGTCGGGCCATCCGAAATTGCCGGACGGGGCCATCCCGGAGCCGTTGAGGCTGAGTCATCCCTGAACCGTTCGGGCGGGGCTATCCCGCAACCGTTCGGGCTGAGCCTGTCGAAGCCGGGGCGCGCGCGGCCGTGCCTTGCGGCAGCGGCAGGCCCAGCGCCTCGGCATGGCGCGCCAGCACCGCGGCGCGCTGCGGCCGGCCGTTCGCGGTCGCCATGCCGGCCTCGGGCGTGAAAGGGGCGGCGGCGCGGGTCCAGCGCCGCACCTGCGCATAGTCGGGCAGCATGGCATTGGCGGCGTCCACGGCGGCCTGCAGCGTGGCGTCGTCCTCCTCGGCCGCCAGCGGCCACAGCACGGCCGACAGCACCGGCTGGCCGTCGCCGAACACCACCGACTGGCCGATGGCGCGGTGGCCGCGCAGCGCGGTCTCCACCCATTCGGGCGAGACGTTGCGGCCGAAGGCGGTGATCAGCAGGTTCTTCTTGCGGCCGTCCACATGCAGGAAGCCGTCGGCATCCAGCCGGCCCAGGTCGCCGGTCGGCCACCATTCGGCCGGCGCGGCGGTGTCGCCCAGGTAGCCGCCGAACAGGCTGCCGGCCACCTCGATCTCGCCGTCCGCCGCGACGCGCAGCCGCGCATGCGGCAGGGCCGCGCCGGCGCTGCCGGGCCGGTCGCGGCCGGGCAGGTTGAGCGCCTGCACCGAGGCGCCTTCGGAGAGGCCGTAGCCCTCGTAGGCCGGAATGCCCAGCGCCCGCGCGGCCTGCACCAGGCCCGCACCGACGGCGGCGCCGCCCACCGCCACCAGGCGCAGCGACTCGGGCGCGCGCTGGCCCGACTGCGCCAGGTAGCCGGCCCAGGCGCGCAGCATCTGCGGCAGCAGGATCAGGCTGTGCGGCTGGTGCCGCAGCACCGCCGCATGGAAGGTGGCGACGTCGAAGCTGGACGAACCCGTGAGCCCCACCGCCTGCAGCGGCAGCACGATGCAGGTGGCGCCCGCGGCGCGCGGCGCCATCAGGCCGGCGATGTTCTCCAGCAGCACGGCGAAGGGCAGCGCGCACAGGTGGCGCTGCACCGCGAGCGGCGCCATGGCCGTCACCAGGCCGTCAGCCACGCGCTGCATGGCGGCGGCCGACAGGCACACGCCCTTGGGCGCGCCGGTGGTGCCGGAGGTGAAGGTGATCTTGGCGGTGCCGGCCGGCATGGCGGCGGCGCGGGCGGGCAGGCGCAGCAGCACCAGCGGCTGGCCGCCGACCTCGCACGGCGTGGCCGGCGCCTGCGGCCAGCGGGCGGCCACGGGCGGCAGGGTGAGCACGGTGTCCACCCCGGCCGCCTCGATGGCATGGCCCAGCTGGGCCGGCGTGAAGAAGGCCGGCAGCGGCACGTGGACCACGCCGGCCAGTTGGGCGGCATCGTCGGCGATCACCCAGGCGGCCGAGTTGTCCATCAGCGTGGCGAGCACCCGGCTGCCCTGCGCGGTGAGAACGGCGGCCAGGGCGCGGGCCTCGGCCGCGACGTCGGCGGCGGTCCAGCGGCGCTGGCCGTCGTCGATGGCGATGGCGTCGGCCGCGGTCATGCCCGGCCTCCGGCCGCGCGGCGGGCACGGCGCGTCATGAACTGCCGCAGCGCGCGCCGCAGGTGGATGGCGACGACCACCGGCGCATGCGCGTAGTAGCTGCCCCAGCACTGGGCCTGCGGCCCCAGCACCTCGGGCACCGCCGGGCCGAGCATCAGCGGCGCCACGCCCAGGCGTTCGAGCATCACGCGCAGCTCCTGCGTTACGGTGCCCACCACCCAGTCGAAGCCCTCGCCGATGAGGTAGGGGCCGAGCAGCTGCACCAGCCGCCGGCCTTCGCCGCCGCGCGGAGCCGCGAGATTGCCGACCTCGACGATGCCTTCGCGCGCCACGGGCCGGCCGGTCCGGGCGGCCAGCACCGTCTCGACCGGCGCCGGCAGGTATTGCTCCAGGAACAGCGCGCCCGCATCGGCCCGGCGGTAGCCGACCGCGGCCAGCACGTGGGGCCCTTCGCGCAGGGCCAGCAGCATGGGCGCGAAGGACGGCACCAGGGCGCCGTAGCGCTGGGCGTACATGTCGCGGATGCTCTGCTCCACGGCATCGCGCTGCGCATCCGCGGGCGGATGCAGGGTCAGGTGGCCGTGGACGGGAAAGTCGGGCGGGATCGGCGATGTCGGCGTGGCATCGCCCAGTCGGCAGGGCAGGCGCATGGGATTCCTGGAACCGCCCGGGCCCGGAGGCCCGCACGGCAGGTGAAACGATGGGCCTGATGCTCGTGCCGCGCGATTAATGACAAATTAAGCGCACGGGCAGCCTTGCGCCGTGGGGTGACATCGGTCACGGTTCGCCGCGCCGCCACGGGCGCAGGCGCGGTGCCGCACTAGAAGCGGCCCGTCAGGCCGACGGTCGTGGTGGTGGCGGTGGTGCGCTCGACGGCCGGGCGGGCATCGCGGCTGCGGATGACGCCGGCCGCCACGTCCCACTGCGGATGGACGCTGTACACCAGCCCCAGTTCGGCATAGCGGCTGCGCTGGCGCTCGCCGTCGCGTGGCGTGTGGCGCAGCAGGCCGGCATCCACCGCCAGCTTCCAGCGCTCGGCCACGTCCCACACCAGCGCGGCCGACAGCCGCTGGTGGCGCAGGTCGGTGGCCGGGTCGCTGCCGCGCTCGCGGCCCCAGGCGTAGTTGGCATGCAGGGCGCCGAAGGGCAATTGCTGGCTCGCCAGCAGTGTCAGCATGTGCGCGCCGCGGCCCGGCCCCAGGCCGCGGGCCTCGCGCTCGCGGCCGACGGGCGTCAGCCACTCGGGCTTGAGGCCCAGGCTGGTGCCGGTGGCGTCGTTCTCGTAGAAGCGCCACTTCAGGCCCAGGTTGGCGCCGCCCCAGCCGCTCGTGCGCATGGCGTCGTCCCGGTTGCGGGCGTAGCCCTGGCCGGCGTAGAGGTCCAGCGTGTCGATGGCGCCCACGGTGTAGGTGGCGCCGAGCCCGTCGGCGCGGCTGCGCTCCGGCCCGGCGGCCTGGCGGGCGTGCATGCCGCCCAACTCGATCTGCTGCGCGCCGGCGCCCTGCGTGCCGGTGTCGTCGGTGATCAGCGGCTGCATGGCCAGGGCCGGCAGGCCCGCGGCCAGCAGGGCCGCGCCCAGGGCACAGCGCAGGGGCTGCCGGTGCAGCAGCCGCATCGGGCCCTTCGGGGCCTCGCAAGAGTTGTGGTTCATCGTGTGTCGGTTCGGCGCTGCGCATTGGACGGGAAGGCCGTGAATTCCCGGTGAATCGGCCGGCGAGGCCTTGCGCCGGCAGGGCCAGGCGACGCATCCTTGCCGATCGCCCACCCGCACCCCGCCATGCCCACGCCCCTCTCGCCGCGCTTCGACATTTTCGGCCGGATCGTGCAGGTCGAACGCCATCACGATGGCTGGCAGGCCTGGGACATCGGCCCGGACGGCAAGCGCGCGCCGGCCGGCTTCGTGGTGCCGGACTTCCTGGCCGAGGACGAGATCGTCCAGTACCTGTTCGACCTCTTCCACGAGAGCGCGACGCCGGGCAGGGGCGACGTGCGCCGCCTGCGCTGACGCGCCGGTCGCCCACGGGACTGCCGGGGGACTTCACCCGATTGCTGCGCCGCGTGGCAGCCCGCCTAATCGCCGGTCCTACAAGTCAAGATTCGGAGATCTCCCATGCACCGTCGCCCCCTCATCGCCGCATTGATGCTGGCCGCCCTCGGCGCGGCCGCCCTGCCCGCGCAGGCCCAGCCGGCCGCACGCGCCTTTCCCGAGAAACCCATCCGCCTCGTCATCGCCTTTCCGGCCGGCGGCCCGACCGACATCACCATGCGCCAGCTGGCCGAGAACGCCGGCAAGGTGCTGGGCCAGCCGGTCATCATCGAGAACAAGCCCGGGGCCGGTGGCACGCTGCCGGCCCAGCAGCTGCAGACCGTGCAGCCCGACGGCTACACGGTGGCACAGATCCCGCTCGGCGTGTTCCGCCTGGGCTACACCACCAAGCTCAACTGGGACCCGATCAAGGACATCAGCTACGTGCTGAACGTCACCGGCTATGCCTTCGGCATCGTGGTGCCGGCCGACAGCCCGTTCAAGAACTGGGCCGACTTCGTGGCCTATGCCAAGGCCAATCCGGGCAAGCTCACCTACGGCTCCACCGGCACGCTGACCAGCCCGCACCTGACCACCGAGCTGGTGGCGCAGCGTGCCGGCATCCAGCTGCAGCACGTGCCCTACAAGGGCAGCGCCGACCTGACGCTGGCGCTGATGAGCGGCCAGCTGATGGCCGGCGCCGACAGCACCGGCTGGGCGCCCTACGTGGAGTCCGGCAAGATGCGCGTGCTCAACACCTGGGGCGACAAGCGCCTGGCGCGCTTCCCCGATGCGCCCACGCTCAAGGAGCTGGGCTACGACATCGTGCAGAACTCGCCCTTCGGCATCGGCGCGCCGCGCGGCACGCCGCCCGAGGTGGTGAAGAAGCTGCACGACGCCTTCAAGCAGGCGATGGACGAGCCCAGCTACCTGGCCGCGCTCGCCAAGTACGACATGGTGCCGATCTACATGGGCAGCGCCGACTACACCCGCTTCGCCCGCGAGACGGTGGACCGCGAAAAGGCCGTGATCGACAAGCTGGGGCTGGCCAAGCCGCAGTGAGCGTGACGCCAAACGCAGAAAGGGCCGCGCGATGCGGCCCTTTCTGCTGCTGAGCCAGCGCTTCGCTCAAGCCGCCATGATCGTGACGGCCTTGGTGTTGAGATACGCCTCGATGGCCTCCGGGCCGCCTTCGGAGCCGTAGCCCGAATCCTTGACGCCGCCGAAGGGCATCTCCGGCGTGGGCGTGGCCGGCTGGTTGATCCAGACCATGCCCGCCTCGATGCGCTGCGACAGCAGGTGCGCGTTCTTGATCGAGCGCGTGTACGCGTACGAGGACAGGCCGAAGGGCAGGCGGTTGGCCTCGGCGATGGCGTCTTCCAGCTGGTCGAAGCCGCGGATCGCCGCCACCGGACCGAAGGGCTCGTCGTTGAACACCGAGGCTTCCAGCGGCACGTCGTCCAGCACGGTGGGCGCGAAGAAGTTGCCTTCGCTGCCGATGCGCTCGCCGCCGGCGACCACCTTGGCGCCCTTGGCGCGCGCGTCCTGCACCACGTTGGCCATGGCGGTCAGCCGGCGCGCATTGGCCAGCGGGCCCATCGAAGTGCCTTCGGCCAGGCCGTCGCCCACCTTCAGGCCCTGCGCATGCTTGACCAGTGCCGCGGTGAACTCGGCCTTGATGCTGTTGTGCACCAGGAAGCGGGTCGGCGAGATGCAGACCTGGCCGGCGTTACGGAACTTGGCGGCACCGGCGGCCTTGACGGCCAGGGCGATGTCGGCGTCGTCGGCCACGATCACCGGGGCATGGCCGCCCAGTTCCATGGTGGCGCGCTTCATGTGCTGGCCGGCCAGGGCGGCCAGCTGCTTGCCCACCGGCGTGGAGCCGGTGAAGGTGATCTTGCGGATCACCGGATGCGGGATCAGGTAGCTGGAGATCTCGGCCGGATCGCCGAACACCAGGCCCACCACGCCGGCCGGCACGCCGGCGTCGACGAAGGCCTTGATCAGGGCGGCGGGCGAGGCGGGCGTTTCTTCCGGCGCCTTCACCAGGAAGGAGCAGCCGGCGGCCAGCGCGGCGCCCAGCTTGCGCACCACTTGGTTGATCGGGAAGTTCCAGGGCGTGAAGGCGGCGACGGGGCCGACCGGTTCCTTAATGACCAGCGACTGCGCCGCCAGGTTGCGCGAGGGCACGATGCGGCCGTACACGCGGCGGCCTTCGTCGGCGAACCATTCGATGATGTCGGCGGCGGCCACCACTTCGATGCGGGCTTCGGCCAGCGGCTTGCCCTGCTCCTGCGTCAGCAGCGGCGCGATCTCGTTGGCGCGCTCGCGCACCAGGCCGGCGGCCTTGCGCATGAGGGCGGCGCGCTCGTGCGCCGGCGTGAAGCGCCAGGCCTCGAAGCCCTTCTGCGCCGCGGCCAGGGCGCGGTCCAGGTCCTCCTTGCCCGCATGGGCCACCTTGCCGATGGGCTGGCCGGTGGCGGGGTTGATCACGTCCAGGGTCTTGCCGCTGGCGGCGTCGACCCATTCGTTGGCGATCAGGAGCTGGGTGTTGGGGTAGGAGGCGGTCATGGTCGTCTTTCGAGGAAGAGAAGGCTGACGGGCTGGCCGAGCGCTGGCGGCTGCATGCGTGCCGTGCCGGCGCGCGCGGCGTAGCCTTCCATCCTAACGCGGCAGGCCGCCGGCTGCAGCCTTCAGCCGCGCGCGGCCAGCACCGCCCGCGCGGCCTGCGCGAAGCCGGCACCGCGCTCGCCGGCAGCCACGTAGTGCGGCAGGTGCGTGAGGTGCGGCACGAAGCGCGCGACGTTGGCCACGCCGATGCTGTGGTCGAAGGCGTGGAACATCAGCGCGTCGTTGGTCGAATCGCCCACGTAGGCCCAGCGCGCCATCTCGGCGTCCAGATCGCGGCCCCACAGTTCACGCACGATCCAGCGCGCGCCCGACAGCTTGTTGTGCTCGCCGTACCAGCCGTTGATGTGGATGCTGCTCACGGTGGCGTGCATGCCCTCGTGCCGCATGGCCAGCACGACCTTGTCGATCTGCGCCTCGGACAGCTGCGTGAACTCGCTGTGGTCGATGGCGATGTCGCATTCGCGGCCGGCGCTGTCGGTGGCGCGGCGCGCGCCCGCGATGCTGGCTTCGATGTGCGCCAGCACGGCCTGCATGCGCGCAAAGTTGGCGGCGCGCGTGGCGGCGTCCTGCTGGTAGCGCTTGTTCAAGGCGCGCACGCCGCCGGGCTGCCACGGCCCCTCCGGCACCAGGGCCACGGCGCCGTTCTCGGCGACGATGGCGTCGAGCGGCCAGCGGGCGGCGAAGGGCTCGCTCCAACCCACCGGCCGGCCGGTGATGGCCACCACGTGCAGGCCGGCGGACTGCAGCGCGGCCAGTGCCGCCAGCGCGTCGGGCGTGATGGCGCCGTCGGTGGTCAGCGTGTCATCGATGTCGGTGAACACGCCCACCAGGCCGCGCCGGGACGCTTCGGGCCAGTCGGCCAGCGGCCGCATCGTCTTGCCCAGCATCAGCCGGCCGTCTGCAGCGCCAGGCCGGCGTGCTCGCGCAGCGGATGGAAATGGATCTTGGGAAAGCGCTCCTGCGCCAGCCGCACGTCGTAGGGGCTGGTGCACAGGAAGGCCAGCGTGTCGGCCGCGTCGCGCGCCATGCGCAGCGGGTAGGCGTTCTCGAACTCGCGCAGCTCGGCCGGCGTGTCGGCGGTGATCCAGCGCGCGCCGGTGTACTGGCAGCCCTCCAGGCGGATGTCGCAGTCGTACTCGGTGTTCAGCCGGTGCTGCACCACCTCGAACTGCAGCTGACCGACAGCGCCCAGCAGCATGTTGCCGCCGGCCTCGGGCTTGAAGACCTGGATGGCGCCCTCCTCGCCCAGCTGCATCAGGCCCTGCTGCAGCTGCTTGGTGCGCAGCGGGTTCTTCAGCACCACGGTCATGAACATCTCGGGCGCGAAGAAGGGCAGCCCGGTGAACTGCAGGCTGGCGCCGTCGGTGAGCGTGTCGCCCAGCTGCACGCCGCCGTGGGTGGTGAAGCCCACGATGTCGCCGGCATAGGCCTCTTCGACGGCCTCGCGGCGCTGGCTCATGAAGGTCACGACGCTGGTGGGGCGCAGCTCCTTGGCGGTGCGCTGAACCTTCAGCTTCATGCCCGGTTGGTACTTGCCCGAGGCGATGCGCACGAAGGCGATGCGGTCGCGGTGGTTGGCGTCCATGTTGGCCTGCACCTTGAACACGACACCGGCGAAGTCCTTGTCCTCGGGCTGGATCTCCTTGACCACCGGCTGGCGGTTGACCAGCGTGGTGCTGGTGCGCGGGCGCGGTGCGGGGGCCAGGTCGACCAGCGCATCCAGCACCTCCATCACGCCGAAGTTGTTGACGCCGGAGCCGAAGAACACGGGCGTCTGCTTGCCGGCCAGGAAAGCCTCGTGGTTCCACTCGGGCGAGGCGCCGGTGGCCAGTTCCATGCTCTCCAGGGCGTTGTCGAACTCGGCGCCGAAGCGGGCGCGGAGCTTGTCGGTGTCGCTCAGGGGAATGGTCTCGAAGTCCTGCGGCCGGCGCTCGCTGCCGGACTCGAACACCGTCATGGCCTGGGTGCGCAGGTTGATGATGCCGCCGAAGCTCTTGCCCTGGCCCACCGGCCAGGTCATGGGCACGCAGGGCATGCCCAGCTCGCGCTCCACCTCGTCGAGGATGTCCAGCGGCTCGCGCACCTCGCGGTCCATCTTGTTGACGAAGGTGATGATGGGCGTGTCGCGCTGGCGGCAGACCTCGATCAGCCGGCGGGTCTGCGATTCCACGCCGTTGGCGGCGTCGATGACCATCAGCGCAGAGTCCACGGCCGTGAGCACGCGGTAGGTGTCTTCGGAGAAGTCCTTGTGGCCGGGCGTGTCGAGCAGGTTGACCACGTGGTCGCGGTAGCTCATCTGCATGACCGAGCTGGCCACCGAGATGCCGCGCTGCTTCTCGATCTCCATCCAGTCCGAGGTGGCGTGGCGGCTGGCCTTGCGGCCCTTGACGGCGCCGGCGATCTGGATCGCGCCGGAGAACAGCAGCAGCTTCTCCGTCAGCGTGGTCTTGCCCGCGTCGGGGTGGGAAATGATGGCGAAGGTGCGGCGGCGGCGCGTTTCGGCGGCGTAGGGAGAGGACACAGGCGGGCTCCAGGGCAACCCGCCATTTTCGCAGACGGCGGCGCGGCTGCCGTGCGGACCGGGGCTTTGCGGCGGTGCGCGCCGTGCGCGTTCAGCCCAGGGCGGGCACGGCCTGCGCGGTGCGGCGGCCGTGCTGGCGCACGCGGGGCGTCCAGTCCACCAGCTCCAGCCGGCCGTCCGCATGCTCGGCCAGGGCCGTCAGGCTCTCGACCCAGTCGCCGTCGTTGCAGTAGAGGATGCCGTCGATCTCGCGCATCTCGGCATGGTGGATGTGGCCGCAGACCACGCCCTGCATGCCGCGGCGCTCGGCCTCGCGCGCCACGGCCTGCTCGAAGTCGCCCATGTAGCTCACGGCGCGCTTGACCTTGTGCTTGAGGTACTTGGACAGCGACCAGTAGGGCAGGCCCATCCGGGCGCGCAGCGAATTGAAGTGCCGGTTCAGGCGCAGCGTGAATTCGTAGAGCGAGTCGCCCACATAGGCCAGCCATTTGGCGCACTGGATGACGCCGTCGAACAGGTCGCCGTGGATCACCCACAGCTTGCGGCCGTCGGCGGTCTCGTGCACCCATTCGTCGGCGACTTCGATGCCGCCGAAGTTGTGGTGCAGGTACTTGCGGGCAAACTCGTCGTGGTTTCCCGGGATGAAGATCACCCGCGTGCCCTTGCGCGCCTTGCGCAGCAGCTTCTGCACCACGTCGTTGTGGGCCTGCGGCCAGTACCAGTGCCGACGCAGCTGCCAGCCGTCGACGATGTCGCCGACCAGGTACAGCGTCTCGCATTCGGTGTTCTTCAGGAAGTCGAGCAGGGCGTTGGCCTGGCAGCCGGGCGTGCCCAGGTGCAGGTCGGAAATCCACAGCGTACGAAAGCGCAGCACGGGGCGATCGCCCTCGCCCCCGCCTTCGTCCTCGCCGGCGTCGGACAGGCGGCCGGCGTTGTCTTGCCAGGCGCGCAGGAAGGCGTCGTCGCGTTGCATGGACCGGCAGCATCGGCGCGGCGCGTGACGGGGGCGTGACACAGGGCAGGCGCTGCTCTGGGAGCGCTGCTTTGCCGGTGCCTGTTGCTGGGTCTGGCTGCGTGGCCACTCGGTGCTTGCTTCCTGCTGATGGCTTCACCAGGAGTCGGGGGGGCACAGCGACCGTGGTGCGGCGCACAGCCGGTGCGAGGGACGGGGCGCTAACCGGCAGAGGACGCCGGCATGCGCTCTCCGGCACCGCGTCGCGCTCACCGGCTTGCCACACCAGACGGGTGCTCGCTCTCCACCGACGTGCTTGGGGCACTGCACGGCGCCGCGAATGGGGCGCCTCCGATCGCACACCGGCATCCTCCGCCTCGACGCTGCACGCGAATCCCCCGCCGCTGCGGACGCGCCTGCCCGGTCGGTGCGCCCTTTTACCCGGACCGGATCGCGCCTCCGTTGGGGCCGAGCCAGTCGAAGCCCGGGTCAACCACGAATGCCCCATGACCGTCCGGCCTGCGCCTCTCGAAACCCGGGAGCATCCCGCCCTTCGACAAGC
>NZ_LDSL01000042.1 GCF_001476815.1 Pseudacidovorax intermedius
CCTCGGCCACGTGCTGCGCGGCCAGTTCCAGCACCTCCTGCTGGGCCAGCGCGTTCTCGGCCCGCGAGGCGATGATGGCCGGCCCCCGGCGGCCGGTGACGGCCAGGAGTCCGGTGCCCGGACGGGCCGCCGTGCGCGCGGCCGCCAGCACCGCGTCGGTCACGGCCTGGGTGCGGTTGGGGTTGATCAGCAGCAGCTTCATGCGCGGTCCTCCGTGGCCGTCGGCGGCACCTCGGCCAGCCAGTGGCGGGCGATCTGTTCGCGCGTGGCCAGCCACACGCCGGCGGCGCCGCGGATGTGGTCGACCAGCGTCTTCAGTCCGCCGATGCGTCCCGGCCGGCCGATGATGCGGGTGTGCAGGCCGATGGACATCATGCGCGGCGCCTCCCGCGATTCGGCCCGCAGCCATTCGAAGGCGTCGATGGCATAGCGCGCGAAGTCCTCGCCGGCCACGAAGGCATGGCTGTCGAAGAAGCGCATGTCGTTGGTGTCGAAGGCATAGGGCAGCACCAGGTGCGGCCGGCCGGCCACCGCGCGGTAGTAGGGCAGGTCGTCGTTGTAGGCGTCGCTGTCGTAGAGGAAGCCGCCATGCTCGACCAGCAGCCGGCGCGTGTTGACCGACGGCGAGGACTTGGTGTGCCAGCCCACGGGCGGCCGGCCCGTCAGGCGGGTGACCGTCGCCACCGTGCGCGCGATGCGCGCGCGCTCCTCGTCCTCGGCCAGGTGGGCATGCGATTCCCAGCGCCAGCCATGGCAGCACAGCTCGAAGCCGCGGCGCACGGCGTCCTCGGCGATCCAGGGCGTGGCCTCCAGCGCGCGGCCGCAGCAGTTGAGCGTGAGCGGCACGCCCGCCTCGGCCAGCAGCCGCACGATGCGCCGGTAGCCCACGCGGCTGCCGTACTCGAAGTGGCTTTCCATGCACAGGTCGGGCACGCCGCGGATTTCGTTGTCGACCTCGTGGCAGCCCTCATTGCGCTCGTCGCCGGCGGAAAGGGCGAACTCCGCGCCTTCCTCGATGTTGAGCACGAAGGAGACGGCCAGGCCGGCGTCGCCGGGCCAGAGGATCGCGGGGGCTTCGTCGCCGTAGCCGGTGAAGTCGCGCGGCGGGGATGAAGGCGACGCCGTCGCCTGGCCCGCGCGATGGGGGCGAGTTTGTGTCGTCGATGTCGGCGCCGTCATGCGCCCTCCCTGGCGCGCTGCCACAGGGTCTGGGCGGCGCGCTGCGCATCGGCCAGGATGGCGTCCAGGTCCACCTGCGTGGGCCGGCCGGCGGCCACCACCTGGCGTCCGTCGACCCAGACGTGCTCGACGTCGCGTCCCTGGGCGGTGTGGACCAGGTTGCCGACGGGGTTCACGCACGGCACCAGATGGGCGCGGCGGAAGTCGAAGGCCACCAGGTCGGCCTGCTTGCCGACCTCGATGCTGCCGATGCGGTCGGCCAGGCCCATGGCCTCGGCGCCGCCCAGCGTGGCCATGCGCAGGACATGCATGGGCTGCCAGAAGTCGTCCACGCCGCCTTCCTGCAGCCGCCCGATGGCGAGCGCCCAACGCAGCACCTCCACCATGTCGGCATGCATGTTGTCGGTGCCGAGCGCCAGGGCGGCGCCCGCCCGGCGCAGGGCCGAGGTGGGCGCGGCCGTGCCGCCGGTGGCGTTGCCCTTGGGAATGTGGGCGACATGGATGCCGGCCCGGCCGCAGCGGGCCAGATCGGCCTCGTCCAGGAACAGGCAGTGCGCGGCCACCAGCCGGTCGTCGAGCAGGCCGACCTCGTCGAGCAGCTGTGCCGGCGTGCGGCCCGAGCGTGCCAGGACCTGCGCGACCTCCTTGCGGCTTTGCGCGAGATGGGTGTTCACGCGCAAGCCCTGCGCCCGGGCCGCTTCGCCGATGCGGGCCAGCAAGGCGTCGGAGCAGGTGTCGGGCGCATGGGCCGACAGCTGCACGCCGGTGCGGCCGTCGAAGCCGCCGTGCCAGCGCGCCGCCAGGGCCAGGGCGTCGTCCAGCGTGCGGTCGCCGATCGCGTCGTGGTGTTCCCAGCGGCCATCGCCGATCAGCGAGAAGTCGGCGTCGTGGATGCGGCCGCAGCTGAACACGCGCCCCCCGATGCCGGCCATGGCGGGCAGCGTCAGGTCGGCATGCACGTAGGTGTCGTTGACGAGCGTCGAGCCGAACAGCAGCGCTTCGACCGCACCCAATCGGGCCAGTGCCACGGCCTCGTCCGGCCGCACGTCGTGGCCGTGCGGAATGCCCGGCGTGTAGGCGGGCGCGAAGCCCAGGTCCTCGGCCACGCCGCGCACCATGCTCAGGATGGCATGCGTGTGCACGTTGACGAAGCCGGGCGTGAGCACGCGGCCGGGCAGGGCCTGGCGCGGCAGGTCTGCCAGCGCGGGCGGCAGCGCCGCCATGGGGCCGACCCAGGCGATGCGGCCGGCGCGAATGGCCACACCGGCGTTCTCGAGCACGCGCAGTTGCGCGTCCATGGTGACGACCGTGAGGTCGCACAGCAGATGATCGGCGGCGTCAGCCATGAAGATGTCCCAGGAAGCGGCGCGTGCGCTCGGTCTGCGGCGCGTCGAAGATCTGTGCCGGCGGGCCCTGCTCGATGACCAGGCCGCCGTCCATGAAGACGACGCGGTCGGCCGTCTGGCGGGCGAAGCGCATCTCGTGCGTGACCACCACCATGGTCATGCCGGCCTGCGCCAGTTCGCGCATCACGTCGACCACCTCGGTCACGAGCTCGGGGTCGAGCGCCGAGGTCGGCTCGTCGAAGAGGATCAGCTCGGGGCGCATGGCCAGCGCGCGGGCGATGGCCACGCGCTGCTGCTGGCCGCCCGAGAGCTGCGAGGGCCGCTTGTCCACGTGCGCTGCCATGTGGACGCGTGCCAGCTCCTCGCGTGCACGCTCCCGTGCCTGGCCAACGGACAGCCCCTGCACGCGGCGCGGGCCCATGGCCACGTTGTCCAGCGCCGACAGGTGCGCGAACAGGTTGAAGCGTTGAAAGACGAAGCCGATGCGGCTGCGCTGGCGCGCCAGTTCCGCTTCGCCGTGTTCGCGGCCGTCGACCGCCCGGCCGACGAGGTCGCCGCGCAGCCGGATGCGGCCGGAGTCGGGCGTCTCCAGCCAGTTCAGGCAGCGCAGGAAGGTGGTCTTGCCCGACCCGGAGGGGCCGATCAGCACCACCGTCTCGCCCTCGGCCACGCTGAGCGCGGCATCCTTGAGCACCTGGCGGCCGCCGAAGCTCTTGCAGACGTCGCTCGCCTGCAGCACTGTATTCACCATGTGGGCAGCTTCCTTTCCATCCAGCGCGACAGCCAGGCCAGGGCCGACACCGTCAGGTAGTAGTACAGCGCGATCAGCACGAAGATCTCGAAGGGGGCGAAATGCACGGCGATGACGGCCTGGCCCGCCCGCGTGAGTTCGTAGACCGAAATCACCGACAGCAGCGCGGAGCCCTTCACCAGTGAGATCAGCTCGTTGGTTGCCGGCGGCACGACCGAGCGCAGGGACTGGGGCAGCAGCACATGCCACAGGATCTGGTGGTGCCGCATGCCGATGGAGCGCGCCGCCTCGGTCTGGCCCTTCTCGACGGCGCTGAGGCCTGCGCGGAAGGTCTCGGCCAGGAAGCCGGCCGCGTTGAGGGCCAGCGCGATCACGCCGGCCCAGAACTCGGGCAGGTTGATCCCCACCTCGGGCAACGCGAAGTAGACGAGGAAGATCTGGATCAGCAGTGGCGTGCCGCGGATGAAGTCCACATAGGCCCGCACGGCCCAGCGGACGGCGGGCAGCCGCGACATGGAGGCCAGGCCCAGCAGGCTGCCCAGCGCCAGGCCCAGCAGCATCGCCAGCGAGGAGATCTTGAGGGTCGTCAGCAGCCCGGCCCCCAGCAGGGGGACCGAGGCCTCGACCAGCTTCCAGTCGAAGGCCATCAGCCGAGCGCCGGGATGGTGTCGGCCAGGTGCATGCGGAAGCCGAACCACTTCTCCTGCAGCTGGTAGATGGCGCCGTTGGCCTTGAGCGCGGCGAGCTGGGTGTCGAGGTAGGCGATGAGCTCGGTGTCTTCCTTGCGCGCGGCGATGCCGGCCCAGTTGTCGCCGCCCATGCCCTTGACGATCGCGTACTTGCCGGGCGCGTCCTTGAGCACCATGGCCAGCGTGGCGAGGGTGTTGAGCACGCCGTCCACGCGGCCCTGCGCCAGGGCGACATAGGCGGAGGGATGGTCGTCGAAGGTGCGAACCTCCTTGAAGCCGCTGCCGCCCGCGCTCTTGAGCGACGCGGCGATCTTTTCCTGCAGGATCTGGCCCGGCGAGCCCAGCTTGACGGCCAGCGTGCGGCCGTTGAGGTCGGCCGTGGTCTTGATCTTGTCGGCATCGGCGGCGCGGATCAGCAGCGCCTGCGAGGCCTCGGCATAGGGCACCGTGAAGCCGACCCGCTCGAGCCGCTCCTTGGTGTAGCTCATGGAGCTCATGACCACATCGAACTTCTTGGCGTACAGGGAGGGGATCACGCCCGCCCACGCCGTGTCGATGAAGTTCGGCTTGACGCCGAGCGGCTTGCACAGCAGGTCGGCCAGTTCCACGTCATAGCCCACGATCTTGCCGTCCAGGCGGTAGGTGAAGGGCACGTAGGCGGCCTCGCAGCCGATGCGCAGCTCGCCGGAAGCCTTGATCTGCGCCAGCGTGGTGCCGGCCGCCCAGGCCAGGCCGGGCAGCAGGGGCAGGGCGCTGGCAGCGCCTGCAGCGAGAAGATGGCGGCGGGAGAGGGTGCTCATGGTGAAGACTCCGCGGTTGGAATGAAGACGGGAAGGGAGAGGTGGCGTGCGTTCAGTGCGCGGGCAGGCGTGCCGCGAAGGTGTCCGGCGCGACGGGCGTCGCCAGCCCCTCGCGATGGATGCGTTCCATGGCCGCCAGCACCGGCGCCATGTCGGCCTCGGCGCGGGCGTACTGCGGCATCAGCTCGGCGAACTCGTGCTGGATCTCGGCCAGCAGTGCTGCTTCGTCCACGCGCACCAACTGGCCGTTCTGGATCGCGACTTCGCCATCGACCATCGAGAAGTCCAGGCCCGCGCCGCGCTCCGCATAGACGAGCTGGCGCACCGGGTCGCTCAACGGCGTGAAGCTGACGGTGTCGGTGCGGTAGGCGACCAGGTCGGCGATGGCGCCCACGTGCAGGCTGCCCAGGCGGTCGCCGAAGCCCAGCGCACGCGCGCCCGCCACTGTGCCGGCATGCAGCGCCTCC
This sequence comes from Pseudacidovorax intermedius, assembly GCF_001476815.1. Taxonomy (GTDB): domain Bacteria; phylum Pseudomonadota; class Gammaproteobacteria; order Burkholderiales; family Burkholderiaceae_C; genus Xenophilus; species Xenophilus intermedius_A. Next base: position 5,233 of record NZ_LDSL01000042.1, read on the forward strand.
CGCGCGCTGAGCCAGCGGGCATGGTCGTCGCCGCGGATCTTCGACAGCGCCGCCGCGCTGCCCAGCACGTTGAGCATGTTCACGGTGACGGTGGAGCAGGAGCCGTCGGAGCCCAGGCTGACGTTCACGCCCGCGTCGAGCAGCTCGCGCACCGGCTGGATGCCCGAGCCCAGCAGCAGATTGCTCCAGGGGTTGTGCTGCGCGGTGGCGCCGGTGCGGGCCAGCGCCTCGATCTCGCGCGGGTTGAGCCACACGGCATGGATCAGGCTGGTGGCCGGCTTGAGGAAGCCGATGCGGTCCAGGTACTCCACCATCGGGCAGCCGTAGAACAGCTGGCCGGTGACCACCTGCAGCCGCGTCTCCTGCACGTGGGTGATGACCGGCAGCGCCAGCTCGTCGGCCAGCGCGCGCACCTGCATCAAAAAGGGCTCGGTGCAGCGCTGCGGGGCCGAGGCCGACACCAGCACGCCCACGCGCCGGCTGTGCGGATGGCGGTGCGTGGCCAGGTCGCGCACCAGCGCCAGGCAGTCCTGCGGATCGGGCCGGCGGCCGGCGCGCATCTCCGCGGCCATGGCGGGCGGCATGTGCTGGGCCAGGAAGGGAAAGTTGTCGACGATGGGCTTGTCCATCATGGCGAAGCCCACCAGCGCACGGATGCCGGCATCGTCGTAGGCCTGCAGGCAGGCCTCGATGCGCGGCCGGTCGATGGCGGCGCCGAGCGCCATGTCGTCGACCAGCGTGGTGCAGCCGGTGCGCAGCGATTCGATGGCGCCGATCATGGTGCGCAGGTAGGCCTGCCGCGGCGTGAGCGGCACCGGCATGCGGGTGCGCACCAGGTGCATCCAGAGTTCGAGCGGCAGGTTCTCGGTGCGCCCGCGCTGGAAGTGCTCGTGCGAATGCTGGTGGCCGTTGACGAGGCCCGGCACCAGCAGGTGCCGCGACAGGTCGACCACGCGGTCGGCGCTGCCCAGGGTGCCGGCCGCTTCGATGGCGGCGACGCGGCCGTCCTCGACCAGCACGTCCAGCGGGCGCGGTTCGTGCTGGTGCCGATCGCCCAGCAGCGCCTGGGCGCCGCGCAGCAGGGTTCGCTTCTTGCTCATGCGTGCATGTCTCCGTCGAACAGAAGAAAGGAAGGCCGCCGATGCCCATTGCCGCCCTGCCCGCGTCGCCGATGACGCAGGAGGCTGCCGACGTCCACTGGATGCGTGCGGCCCTCGCCGAGGCGCTGGCCGCCCATGCCCGTGGCGACTGGCCGACGGGCGCGGTGCTGATCAAGCAGGGCCGGGTGCTGGCCTATGGCCAGAACCGCCAGAACACGCGCAACGACCCCACGGCGCATGCGGAGACCGATGCGCTGCAGACCGCCTTCCGCGCGCACGGCCCGCAGGCCGCGCAGGGCGCCACGCTGTACTGCACGATGGAGCCCTGCCCCATGTGCGCGGGCGCGCTGCGCATCGCCGGTGTGCGCACGCTGGTGCTGGCGCTGCGCCATGCCAGGCTGCGGCGCGTGGACCTGGGCGACTACAGCATCGAGCGCTTCTGCCACCTCACCGACTACCCGCTGGAACTGCGCGACGGCGTGCTCGAGGACGACTACCTGGCGCTGCGCCTGCGCTGGGGCGGCGACCGCGTGGCCTCGGCGCCCTGAGACCGTCTGGCGCCGCGCCGGGCGCGCGGTGGCCTTTGCACGAGCGCCGCTCATCGCATGTGCCGCGAGATGCCCGCGACGCGCTCCATCACCACCATGAGCACGATGGTCGCGGCGATCAGTACGCCCGACACCGCGGCGGCCCGCACGTCCAGGCTCGATTCGATGATGTGCCACATGCGGATCGGCAGCACCTCGCTGCGGGCGTCCGACAGAAAGAGCGACACGGCCACGTTGTCGAAGGAATACATGAAGCCGATGAAAGCGCCCGCCGCCACGCCCGGCGCGATGAGCGGCAGCGTCACGGTGCGGAAGGCGAAGACGCCCGAGGCGCCCAGCGAATGCGCGCTCTCCAGCAGCGCGCCGTCCATCTGGGCCAGGCTGGCCGTGGTGGTGCGCAGGATGTAGGGCGCGGTGATCGCCACGTGGCCCAGCACCAGCGTCGTGAACGACAGCCCCGTGCCCGCCAGGTTGAACAGCATCAGCAGCGACAGGCCGATGGCCAGCGCCGGCAGCATCAGCGGCGACAGGAACAGCGCCTCGCCCGCGCGCGCCCAGGCCTCGCGGCGGCGGGCGAGCGCCACCGCCGCGGCCACCGCCAGCACGATGGAGATGGCCGTCGCGCAGGCCGCCAGTTCCAGCGACAGCACGAAGGCCTCGATCAGCTCGGGCGACTGGTCCCACAGCGCCTCGTACCAACGGGTCGAATAACCCGGCGGCGGGAACTTGAGCGAATAGCCGCTGGTGAAGGAGGTGATGACCACGATCACCGTCGGTGCCAGCAGCAGCACCGCCGCCATCAGGCCCAGCAGCCCGAAGACCATCGTGAAGGACAGGCGCTCGGCGCGCCCGCGCAGGCCGGCCCGGGCCATGGGCGCCGCGGGCGCGGGGGGCACCGGCGTGCCGGAAACGAAAGCCTCAGCCATGGACGAACCCCTTGCTGCGCCGGCCCAGCGCGTTGATGGCGGCCACCACGCCCAGCACGCACACCAGCAGCAGCATGGCGACCGCGGCGGCGAAGGGATAGTTGTTGGCCTGGATGGCCTGCTGGTACATGTAGAAGGGCATGAACATCTGCTGCCCGCCGCCCACCAGCGTCTGCGTGACGAAGGCGCTCACGCTGCTGGCGAAGACCAGCAGGCTGCCCGCCAGCAGGCCCGGCATGGCCAGCGGCAGCGTCACCTGCCAGAAGGTGCGCCAGTGGCCCGCGCCCAGCGCCAGCGAGGCCTGGCGCAGGTTGCCGTCGATGTTGGCCAGCGCAGTGATCAGCGGCAGCACCATCAGCGGCAGCTCGATCTGCGCCAGCGCCACCGTCACGGCGCCGGGCGTGTAGAGCAGCTTGAGCGGATCGGCGATCAGCCCCAGGTCCAGCAGCACCGTGTTGACGATGCCCTGGCGCCCCAGGATCACCACCCAGGCGAAGGTGCGCACCACGGAGCTGGTGAGCAGCGGCAGCAGCACCAGCAGCAGCAGCACGCCCTGCCAGCGCGGCGGCGCCTGGGTGTAGAGGTAGGCCAGCGGAAAACCCACCACCAGTGCCAGCAGCGTGACCTTGAGGCCCAGCCACAGCGTGCTGCCCAGGATGCCCAGGTTGAAGCCGTCGCCCAGGAACTTGACGTACTGGCCGACGCCGAACTGCGTCATGGCCGTGTCGTCGTGCAGGCTCACCCACGCCAGCAGCAGCATGGGCGCGAAGACGAAGACGGTGAAGAACAGGCCCAGCGGCAGGCCCAGGGCCAGCGGCGGCGTGAGGCGGGGATTGGCAGCGGCAGCCATGGCGCTCACCCCGCGAAGACGCTGGCGGGCGAACCCTGGCGCAGCCGCAGGCCCACCGTCTGGCCGGCCTCGAAGCGCGGCTGGTCGGCCGTGCGCGGCTGCGTCACCTTGGCGGTGGTGCCGCCGGGCAGGCGCAGTTCGTAGACCAGCGAGGGGCCCAGCGGCAGCACCATCTCGACCGTGGCCGGCAGCGCATCTGCCGCCGGCGTGCCCAGGGCCAGGTGTTCGGGCCGCGCAGCCAGCACCACCGCGCCCACGCGGGAGCAGGGCTGGGCCTCGGCCAGCGGCAGGCGGCCGCCGCCCTCGCAGTCGACCGCGAAGCCGGCCTCGCCCTCGCGGGCCAGCCGGCCGGGCAGCAGGTTGGCTGTGCCGATGAAGGTGGCGACAAAGAGCGAAGCGGGCCGGTCGTAGATGGCCTCGGGCGTGTCGAACTGCTCCACGCGGCCGGCATGCATCACGGCGATGCGGTCGGCCATGGACATGGCTTCTTCCTGGTCGTGCGTGACCAGGATGGTGGTAATGCCCAGCTCCCGCTGGATGCGGCGGATCTCGATCTGCATGTCCAGCCGCAGGTTCTTGTCGAGTGCGGCGAAGGGCTCGTCCAGCAGCAGCACGCGCGGCTGCACGGCCAGCGTGCGGGCCAGGGCCACGCGCTGCTGCTGGCCGCCCGAGAGTTCGCGCGGGTGGCGCTGGGCGAAGGCGCTCATCTGCACCATGGCCAGCATGCGCTCGGCGGTGGCGCGGGCCTCGGCCGCCACCACGCCGCGGGCGCGAAGGCCATACGCCACGTTGGCCAGCACCGTCATGTGGGGAAAGAGCGCGTAGTTCTGGAACACGATGCCCGCGCCGCGTTCGTTGGTCGGCAGCGCGTCGACCACCTCGCCGCCGATGCGCACCTGGCCGCCGCTCTGGCGCATCAGGCCGGCCACGATGCGCAGCAGCGTGG
>NZ_LDSL01000043.1 GCF_001476815.1 Pseudacidovorax intermedius
CGCGGAACCGGCTTTGCCGGGCCGCCGGATGTGCCCCCGCGAGGGGGTAGGCGGAGCGCGAAGCGCGCAGCCTGGGGGCGGTCCTCACTTCAACCACTTGTCCGCAGCCTGCTTGAGGACGCCGCGCGTCTCCAGCTGGTCCCACACGAAGTTCATCACGCGCAGGTAGTCGGCATCGTCGGCCGGCAGCAGGAAGCCCAGCTTGCTCGGCGGCGTGAGCGGCGCGTCGATGAAGGCGGCATGCAGGCGCGGGTCGGCCTTGGCATAGACCAGCGCCTCGTAGGTCTCGGTGATCATCACGTCGCCCTGGCCGGCAGCGATCAGCGCCGGGATCTCGGCGTTCTTCTCGTGCGTGCTCACCTGCGCGGCCTTGAGGTTCTCCAGCACGAAGGCCTCGTTGGTGCCGCCCGGGTTCTTGATGACGCGCACGCCCGGCTGGTTGAGCGACTCCAGCGTGGTGAACTTCGCCTTGTCCGCTGCGCGCACCAGCGCCACCTTGCCGAAAGGCGCATAGCCCGGGAGCATGGCCGCCACGCGGATGCGGGCGACGTTGCGCGTGATGCCGCCCACGGCCACGTCGTACTTGTCGGCCTGCAGGTCCTTCATCAGGTTGGGCCAGGTGGTGGGCACCCATTCGATGCGCGCACCCAGTTCTTTGGCCAGGCGCTCGACCACGTCGATGTCGTGGCCCGCATAGCCGGTGTCGGTCTTGATGGCGAAGGGCCGGTAGTCGCCGGGCGTGCCGACGCGCAGCACCTTGGTGTCCATCACGCGGTCCAGGCGCGGGCCGGCGTGGGCGGCGGACAGGAAGGTCAGGCCGGCGACCAGGGCGGTGGCGGCCAGGGAGAACAGGCGGCGGGACAACATGGGTGCGCGCTTTCGGGAAGTTGGAAGTGGGCGCATTGTGATGCGGCCCCGCGCCGCGGGCGACGGCGGCGCGCCGGAAGGTTGCCGTGCGCTCGGCCGCGCGGGCAGGACGCTTCCTAGAATCCAGCATCGACCTGCGCATCCGACGCAGGCATCCGATCGGAGACAACGCCATGAGCGATTCCCTGTCCAGCCCCCTGCTGCGCGCCCAGGACGGCGCGGTGGCCGTCCTGAGTTTCAACCGGCCCCAGGCCCTGAACGCCATCGACGTGCCGATGGCCCAGGCCTTCCTGGCAGCGGTGAAGGACCTCGCCGAGGACCGCGGCGTGCGCGCCCTGCTGCTGCGCGGCGAGGGCCAGGGCTTCATGGCCGGTGGCGACCTCGGGGTGCTGTCGGCCGACCCGCAGGGTGGCGCGGCGGCGCTGATCGGCCCGCTGCACGAGGCCCTGCAGTTGCTTGCGTCGCTGGACCTGCCCGTCGTCGCCGAGGTGCACGGCGTGGCGGCCGGTGCGGGCCTGAGCCTGATGCTGCAGGCCGACTTCGTGCTCGCCGCGGCCGGCACCCGCTTCAACCTGGCCTACGTCAACATCGGCGCCAGCTGCGACGTCGGCGCCTCGTGGGCGCTGCCGCGCTGGGTGGGCTTGCGCCGCGCGCTGGAGATCGCCATGCTGGGCGACATGCTCGACGCCGATGCGGCCGAGCGCATGGGCCTGATCAACCGCGTGGTCGCAGCCGACGCCCTGCCGGACGAGGCCATGGCGCTGGCCCGGCGCCTGGCGGCCGGGCCCACGCGGGCGCTGGGCCAGTTGCGCCGTCTCCTGCGCGGCAGCGTGGAGCGCGAGCTTCCGGCACAGTTGGCGGCCGAGGAAGCCGCCTTCCATGCCTGCGCCGCCACGGCCGATTTCCGCGAGGGCGTCGATGCCTTCTTCGCGCGGCGCAAGCCCGCCTTCCAGGGCCGCTGAACGCGGCACCGCTTCCATTCACGACGAGGACTTCACCATGACCCCACGCGACATCTACGTCGTCGGCACCGCCCGCACGGCCATCGGCACTTTCGGCGGCGCGCTCAAGGACGTGCCCAACACCCAGCTCGCCACCACGGCCGTCAAGGCCGCCCTGACGCGCAGCGGCGTGGCGCCCGACGCCATCGGCCACGTGGTGATGGGCAACGTGATTCCCACCGACACCAGGGACGCCTACCTCAGCCGCGTGGCCGCCATCGATGCCGGCTGCCCCATCGAGACGCCGGCCTTCAACGTCAACCGGCTGTGCGGCTCGGGCCTGCAGGCCATCGTGTCGGCGGCGCAGGCCATCGCCCTGGGCGACTGCGACATCGCCATCGGCGCCGGTTCCGAGTCGATGAGCCGCGGCCCCTATTTCGACACCGCCGCCCGCTACGGCGCCCGCATGGGCGACGTGCAGCTGCTGGACTACATGCTGGGCATCCTGCACGACCCCTGGCAGAAGATCCACATGGGCATCACGGCCGAGAACGTGGCCGAGCGCCACGGCATCACGCGCGCGCAGCAGGACGCCCTGGCCGCCGAAAGCCACCGCCGCGCCGCCGCCGCCATCGCCGCCGGCCGCTTCACCGAGCAGATCGTTCCGGTCGAGATCAAAAGCCGCAAGGGCATCGCCGTCTTCGACACCGACGAGCACGTCAAGCCCGCCACCACCGTCGAGGTGCTGGCCGGCATGAAGCCCGCCTTCAAGAAGGAGGGCGGCACGGTCACCGCTGGCAACGCCTCGGGCATCAACGACGGCGCCGGCGCCGTGGTGCTGGCTGAGGGCGAGCGGGTGAAGGCCCTGGGCCTGAAGCCGCTCGCGCGCCTGGTCGGTTATGCCCATGCGGGCGTGGAGCCGGCCTACATGGGCATCGGCCCGGTGCCGGCCACGCGCAAGGTGCTGGCACGCACCGGCCTGAAGGTGAGCGACCTGGACGTCATCGAGTCCAATGAGGCCTTCGCCGCCCAGGCCTGCGCCGTGATGAAGGAACTGGATTTCGATCCGGCCAAGGTCAATCCCAACGGCTCGGGCATCTCGCTGGGCCATCCGGTGGGCGCGACCGGCGCCATCATCACCGTCAAGGCGCTGGCCGAACTGCAGCGGGTGCAGGGCCGCTATGCGCTGGTGACCATGTGCATCGGCGGCGGCCAGGGCATCGCCGCTATCTTCGAGCGGGTGTGAGCGGCATGCCGCACCGCACGGAAGGCCGGGCATGCCCGGCCTGATGACCAGTCCGGCCGCCGAGCGCAACAAGGGGCCGATCCTGGCCGAGTTGCTGCGCCTGATGCCGACGCGCGGCCGGCTGCTCGAAGTGGCGGCCGGCACCGGCCAGCATGCCGCGCATTTCGCGGCGGCGCTGCCGGCGTGGACCTGGCAGCCGACCGAGCCCGACGCGGCCATGCTGCCTGCCATCGCGGCCCGCACCGGCGGGCTGCCCAACGTGCTGCCACCGCTGGCGCTGGACGTGCGCGCGCCCTGGCCGGTGGCACCCGCCAGCCTGGACGGCGTGTACTGCGCCAACATGCTGCACATCGCGCCGTGGGACTGCTGCGCCGGCCTGATGAACGGCGCCGGCACCGCGTTGCGGCCGGGCGGGCGGCTGGTCGTCTACGGCCCCTTCGTGGTGGACGGCGAGCCGCTGGCCGCCAGCAATGTGGCATTCGACGAAGACCTGCGCCGCCGCGACCCCGCCTGGGGCCTGCGCGCGCTGGCGCAGGTGCAGGCGGTGGCTGAGGCGGCCGGGCTGGCACTGGTCGAGCGCACCGCCATGCCGGCCAACAACCTGCTGCTGGCCTTCGATTGCCGCGCTTAGCCGCGGTCCTACGGCGCGCCACGCTGGCGTCTCTCCGATCCGGGCTGTCGCCGGCGGGATAGTTGCATCGCTTCAGAAAGAATCCGATGCGCACCACCAACATGCTGGCCGGCGTGGCCGTCAAGAACCTCGATGCCTCCATTGGCTGGTATGCCTCGGTCATCGGCCGCGGGCCGGACCGCCGCTCGGCCCAGCTGGCGGAGTGGCGCTTCGACGGCTGCAGCTGCCTGCGTCTGGCCCAGGCGCCGCGGGCAGGTACCGAATCGGTGACGCTGGTGGTGGACGACCTGGATCAACAACTGGAACAGATCGAGGCCGCCGGTCTGCGGCTGCGCAAGCGTCACGAGGCCGATGCGGTCCGGCTTGCCATCCTGGCGGATCCCGATGGCAACCAGCTGGTACTGGCGCAAGTGCTGAGCGCGGCGCTGGCCTGCTGACCCCACAAGGGCGCGTACCTCTACCTCTGCGTCGGCATGCCCGGTCCGCGCTTGTTAAAGCGTGCCGGAGAAGGCTGCGCGCGGCTGCCGGCCGCAGATGCGGTGATCGCCGCAGGTTCATGGGCCGAGTTGCCGGGCTTGTGCCTCGATCTCACGCACCAGCGGATGGTGCTGGCCACGGCGAGAGCGGATCAGGTGGATCTCTTCCTTCAGGTCCTCGCTGCGCCCCAGCCGCCGCAGCCCGCGCATCAGGCCCAGGTCGCCTGCGCCCAGGCCGCTGACCGGAAACACGCCCAGGCCGCGCGCCGCGAACACGGCCAGCAGGGCCGAGTCCTCGAATTCGCCGGCCACCTTGGGCCGCAGACCATGCCGCTCGAACCAGCGGTCCAACTGCGGCCGCAGGGCGGAATGGGCCGTGGGCAGCAACAGCGGCAAGTCGCCCAGGCAGTGCGGGAACTGCCGCACCGCTGCCGCCTTGACCAGCGCCGCCGGTCCCCACCAGTCCACGGGCGCTTCGGCGATGCGCACGCTGGCCAGCCGAAGCGCCGGGCGCGAGGGTGCCGCCTGGCCGGCCAGCACCAGGTCGAGGTGGTGCATGGCCAGCTCGGCCAGCAGTTGTTCCAGCTCGCCTTCGTGGCACACCAGGCGCAATGCGGGCGTGCGCAGTACAGGCTCGACCACGGCATGCGCGGCGAGCTTGGAGAGGCCGTCCGACAGGCCCACGGCGAGCCGCACCGCCGGCTCGGTGGCCGCCTGGCGCACCAGCTCGGGCAACTCGTGGCCGAGCTGGAAGATTTCCTCCGCGCGTTGCAGCGCGACCGCGCCGGCCTCGGTCAGGGCCACGGTGCGGCCGTCGGGCTTGAGCAGCTGGTGGCCGAGCGAGCGCTCCAGTTCGCGCACCTGGGCGCTCACCGTCTGCACCGCCACCCCCAGGCGTGCGGCCGCCTTGGAGAAGCCGCCTTCGCGGGCCACCGTCCAGAAGTAGTGCAGGTGCCGGTAGTTGAGTTCGTTCTGGCTCATGGCCCCAAGTTTCGGAAAAACCGAAGTCTTTTTCCAGTTTCAACTGGTTTTTTGGTGCGCGACCCGCGGGCATGATCGGCCCCCACATCGCCACTCCAACCCATCCCCGCCATCATGGAAACACTGCTCTCCTTCTTCGCGGCCGACTTTCTCGGCCGGCCAGCCGGCCTGTGGCTGGCCTTCATGGCCATCGTGGTCACCCTGCTGGCGCTCGACCTGGGTGTGCTGCACAAGGGCGACCGCGAGATCGGCGTGCGTGAAAGCCTGCTGCTCTCGGGTGGCTACATCAGCGTGGCGCTGCTCTTCGGCGGCTGGGTGTGGTGGAGCCTGGGCGCGCAAAGCGGCATGGAGTACCTCACCGGCTTCATGATCGAGAAGTCGCTGTCGATGGACAACGTGTTCGTCATCGCGCTGATCTTCAGCTTCTTCGCCATTCCGCGGCAGTACCAGCATCGGGTGCTGTTCTGGGGCATCCTGGGCGTGATCGTGCTGCGGGCGCTGCTGATCGGCGCGGGCGCGGCGCTGGTCACCAACTTCAGCTGGGTGCTGTACTTCTTCGGCGCCTTCCTGGTGTTCACCGGCGTCAAGATGTGGCGCATGGCCGATGCCGAGCCGGACATCGCCAACAACCCGGTGCTGAAGTTCCTGCGCGGCCGCATGCGGGTGACCGACGGTCTGCGCGGCAATGCCTTCACGGTGAAGGAGGTCGACCCCAAGACCGGCCGCGTCGCCCGCTTCGCCACGCCGCTGCTGCTGGCCCTGGTGCTGATCGAGATCGTGGACCTGGTGTTCGCCGTGGACTCGGTACCGGCCATCTTCGCCATCACCACCGACCCGTTCATCGTCTACACCAGCAACATCTTCGCCATCCTGGGCCTGCGTGCGCTGTACTTCGCGCTGGCTGCGATGATCCACCGCTTCCATTACCTCAAGTACGCGCTGGCCCTGGTGCTGGTGTTCATCGGCACCAAGATCTTCCTGGTCAACTTCATCGGCAAGTTCCCGCCGGCCATCTCGCTGGCCGTGACCTTCGGCCTGATCGCCGGCGGCGTGCTGTACTCGCTCTACCGCACCCGGGGCGACAGCCCGGCCGGCGGCGAGTCCACCAAGCTGGAGGCGCAGACGTCGCCGCGTTGATCGGCGAGGCCGATGCCGCATGCTTGCGGCACCGGGCACAGGCCGGGCACATGCCCGGCCTTTTTCGTTGGCGGCCGAGCGTCAGTCGGTGTGCGGGCCCATCAGGGTGAGCGCCTGCTGGCCGGCATAGAGCGCGGACATCATGGTGGGATAGGTCAGCAGCGATTCACACACCGTCACGTCCTCCCCGCCCAGGCGCTCGACGACCAGCCATGCATAGCGCCGGTAGGGCGGTGGCGTCTGCATGGCGAGGATGGCGTACTGGTGGGCGGAGGGCATGCCGCCGAGCTTGGCAGCGCTTCAAGTCGCCGCCGTGAATGCCAGCCGTCCCACGCCGGCGCGTGGCTTGGCACCAACGCCGTTCAGTGCGCCCGCACGTCCTCGCGGCCGCGCTGCCGCTTGTGCCGGTACATGGCGCGGTCGGCGTCGCGCAGCAGCGCATGCATGTCGCCGCCGTCCTGCGGCGACCAGCGGGCCCAGCCGGTGCTGTAGCGCAGCGCCACCGCGGGCGGTGTCTGTGCATTGCCGCGGCGGATGGTTTCCTCCAGCCGCCCGAGGCCGGCTTTGACGGCACGATCGTCGGCATGGCTCATCAGCACCGCGAATTCGTCGCCGCCCAGCCGGGCACAGACATCGGCCGCGCGGAAGGTGCCCCGCAGTGCGTCGGCGAAGCGCACCAGGGCGGCGTCGCCCTCGGCATGGCCGAGCTGGTCGTTGATCTGCTTGAAGCCGTCGAGGTCCAGGTACAAGAGCCGCGCCGGCATGTTCAGCCGGCGGCAGACAGCCAGCACGTGTTCGCCCAGGGCTTCGAAGCCGCGCCGGTTGCTCAGCTGGGTGAGGTGGTCGGTGGTGGCGGCCTGGGTGGCCAAGAGCTCTTCGCGCACCATGTCGGCCAGGTCGCCGAGCAAGGCTCGGTCCTCGGTGGACAGACGGCGCGGCTGATGGTCGAGGATGCACAGCGTGCCCAGCCGGTGGCCCTGGGCGTCGGTGAGCGGTGCGCCGGCGTAGAAGCGCACGTGGGGCGCGCCTGCCACCAGGGGGTTGTCATGGAACCGCTGGTCGTCGGCCAGGTCGGGCACCTCCATCACCACGTCCTGCAGGATGGCGTGGCCGCAGAAGGACACGTCGCGCGGCAGCTCCTGCGCGTCCACGCCCTGGCGGGACTTGAACCACTGGCGTTCCGCATCGACCAGCGACACCAGCGCGATGGGCACCTGGAACATGCGGCGGGCGAGGCGGGTGACGCGGTCGAAGCGTTCTTCCGGTGCCGTGTCGAGCACGCCCAGCGCATGGAGTGCGCGCACGCGACGGGCGTCGTCGGCAGGAACGGGAGCTGGAATCATGTTGTTGCTGTGTCGTGCGCTCCTGCCGCCGTGCCGCCGACCTTGGCCGCCATGCCGCGCCGTCGGCGCGGGCCGGCCTGCCGGTGCACCGCGACCTGTCCGGCCGGTGCCGGGCAGGAGTCCGGCTTCATTGTCTGGACCGGCCATCGCGCCCACAAGCAGGCTAAACGCTTACTTTTGGTGCGTCGGATCTGCGGCCTCAGCGCCAGCCCTTGGCGAGGGCCATGACGCGGGACAGGTCCATCTGGCTGGCCTGCTGCTGCATCTGGGGCAGGTAGCGGGTCTGCAGGCCCTTGCCCTGTTCGAGGATGGTGGCGTAGCTGTCCTTCAGCGTCTGGGTGGAGAAGCTGCGGCCGCCGGCGTAGTAGCGCTTGGCCAGGTGGCCCAGGGCGTAGGTGGTGGCGAAGCTCATGCCCGAGCTCACGGCCTGCTTGCCCACGCCGCCCAGCAGGCCGCCGCCGAGCTTGCCGAGCAGGCCACCGATCAGCTTGCGGCCGGTCTGCTCCAGATACTGGGAAGTCAGGCCGACCCCGGCCGTGGCCAGGAAGTCCTTGATGTGCCCGCGGTCCAGCTCGTAGCCGTGGGCCTGGCCGATGGTGTAGACCAGCCGCATCTGCAGCGGAATGATGGCCAGGGTGGAGAGCGTTTCGGGCAGCAGCTCCAGCGCGCCGCAGGTGATGGCGGCCTTGAGAATCCGGTCGTCGAGTTCGGCATCGCCCACCGTGGCGCTGCGCGCGGGGCTCGCATCGGCGGGCGCGGTGGCGGCGGGCACGGGGGTCGCGGTGGCGGCCGCGCCGGTAGGAGCGGCCGCGGCCACGGGCAGCGCGGTGGGGCCGTCGAGCGGCGCCTCGGCCAGTTCGCGGGCCTGCACGTCGAAGGTCTCGGCCGCGCCCCCCAGATCCAGGCGGCGGCGCACCTCGCCCAGGAAGGCGGCTTCCTTGGGCGAGACAGCGCCGTCGGCGTCGCAGACGCACACCGCCATTTCGTAGGCCAGCTGGCGCGCGCCGCGCTCGGGCAGGCCGGCAGCCACCTCGTCCAGGCTCACGCGCTGGAGCAGCACGTCCTGGTAGAGCGTCGGCAGGTGCACCGACTGGTCGGCGCCCAGGCCCTGGGCGATCCGCCGGATCTCGTCGCGTTCCCGTTCATGCTTGTCGCCGTCGATGAATGCGGCCATGAGGCACAGGGAGAGCGTGGCGCGGAGGGCGGAGGTTTCCATGGAGGTCGTCCTTCGGGTCAGTGGAGAAGCAGGTCTGGTTCGTCAGGTGGCCGAAAGGTTCCAGGGTCCAGGCCGCCGCGCGGCGGCTCAGGGACGTCAGTGCGCGAGTGGCAGGACCGGCGTGGCGCCGGAGGGGGGCAGGGCGGCAGGCGCCTGCATGGGCGTGGGCACGGCGGCCACGGGCGCCGTCGGCGTGAGGAAGCTCATCTTCACATCGTCCTCGTCGCGGAAGCGCGCCGCGATGGCGAGGATCTGCGGCTCGATGGCGAAGAAGGCCTCCAGCACCTGCGGATCGAAGGCGGTGCCGCTCAGGTCCCGCATCAGCTGCGTGGCATGGGCATGGCTGAAGGCGGGCTTGTAGCAGCGCCGGCTGATCAGCGCGTCGTACACGTCGGCGACGGCCATGATGCGCGCGGCCAGCGGAATGTCCTCGCCGGCCAGGCCGCGCGGGTAGCCGCTGCCGTCCCACTTCTCGTGGTGGCCGCCGGCGATCTGCGCCGCAATGGTGAGGAAGTTTTCGCCGTCGATGCGCCGGGCCGTGCCGATCAGGATCTGCCGGCCGTAGTCGGCATGGCGTTTCATCTGCTCCATCTCGTCCGGCGTGAGCTTGCCGGGCTTGAGCAGGATGTGGTCGGGCACGCCCACCTTGCCGATGTCGTGCAGCGGCGCCGAGATGAACAGCAGCTCGATGTAGTCGGGCGTGAGCGTCGCGCGGTGGTGGCCGGTGCGCCGCAGTTCCAGCGCGATGGCGCGCACGTAGTGCTGGGTGCGCTTGAGGTGGGCGCCGGTCTCGGGATCGCGGGTCTCGGCCACCGAGGCCATGGATTCGATGGTGATCTCGCGTGCGTTCTCCAGCTGGCGCAGCCAGGTGCTGGCCCGGCGCCGCTCGATGCCGTAGCGGCCGGCAAAGCCGCCCAGCAGCATCAGTGCCGCGACCACCGTCGGCGCGGCGGGCGAGACGACCAGGCCGTCCTGCACGAAGAGCAGCACGCTGCCCGCAGCCGGCAGCAGGCCCACGAAGAGGCCGCCCAGCAGCAGCGACGCGCCGCTGCGTCCCGCGGCGAAGATCGCGGCCATGGCGAGCGCCACGCTCGCCGCCAGCGCCGCCGCCGCTGCCGTCGCCCAGACCGGCGACCGCACGAAGCTGCCCTCCAGCAGGTTCTCCGCGATCGCGGCCTGGATGCGCAGGCCCGGGAAGCGCGGGGCGATGGCAGTGTGGTGCACGTCGTTGAGTCCCACGGCCGAGCTGCCCATGAACACGATGCGGCCGGCCAGCGCCGATGCGGGCACCTGGCCGTTGAGCACGTCCACGGCGGAAACGGCCGGGTAGTCGGCGACGCTGCGCGAGGTGCGCAGCAGCGCCTGGCCGCGCGCGTCGATGGGCGCGTCCACGGCACCGACGCGCAGCCGCGGCCCGTCCGGCGTGTCGACGACGGCCGCGCCGGCCGCGCCGCGCGCCTTGAGGACCGCCGCCAGCGCCAGGCTGGGATGCACCCGCCCGTCGTGCTCGATCAGCAGCGGCACGCGGCGCAGCTGGCCGTCGTCGTCCACCCGGTTGTTGATGAAGCCGCTGTGGGCCAGGCCGGCGTCCACCGCCGGGGTGTTGGCCATCACGCCGCTGGCGCGGGGCAGGTCGAGCCGGGCGAAGGACGGATCGGCCGGCAGCGCGGAAGCCTCCGCGGCGCCGGGCGTGCCGGCGGTGCGGTGGTCGAAGTACAGGTAATGCGCACCGACGGCGCCGGTGCGGGCCAGGACGCGGCCGAGGTAGCCGTCGTTGTCCTGCAGGCTGGCGGGCACGCCCGAGATGCCCAGCGTCAGGCCGAAATCGCGCTCGTAGCGCTGGCGCAGGGTGTTGAGCGAGCTGCGGTCGGGCTCGGGGAACACGATGTCCAGCGCCACCGCGGCCGGCGCCGCCTCGGCGATGCGCTGCACGAGATCGGCGATCTGGTAGCGCGGCCACGGCCACTGGCCGACCGCGGCCAGGCTGACCTCGTCGATGTCCACCACCACCGTGTGGCGGGCCGGCTCGGCGCGGGCGGTCGTGCGCAGCAGGCCGTCCAGCCACAGGTGGTCCAGCCGGGCGAAGGACTGGGGATGCAGGCCCAGGGCCGCGCCGGTGGCGACGGCCAGGGCCAGGGCGCCGGCGAAGAAGGCCAGCACCTGCGGCCGGTTCAGCTGGTGGGCGAAACGCAGGGAGCGCATCGGCGTCGCACTCAGAGAATCTGCACCTCGACCCGGCGGTGGCGTGGGTCGGTGGGCTTGATGCCGGGTTCGTCCAGCAGCTCGGCGCTGCCGAAGGCGCGCACGTCCAGGCGGTCGAGCGCCGGGTCGCTCTGGCGCAGCCAGCGGGCCACGGCCTGCGCGCGTTCCAGCGACAGGCGCAGGTTGTACTCGCGCGTGCCGCTGGCATCCGCGTGGCCGAAGATGCTGATGACCGTGGGCTTGCGCTCGCTGGCGATGCGCAGCAGCTCGGGCAGGCGGGCCTTGGACGCCTCGGTGAGCACGGCACGGTCGACCAGGAAGTTCAGCGTGATGCTGCGCGGCGCCGAGGGCTGGGCGGCGAGCAGCGGCGCGTAGCGGGCGTCGACCGCCTCGCGCCCCAGCGCCACCGCGCCCGACGGTGCGGCCGCGCCGCCGGTGGTCGACGTCGCGCTGTAGGCGGTGCTGAGCGTCTGGCGGCCCTGCGCCGTGCTGAGCGAGACGCTGCCCACATGGCCGTCGTCGTCGGGCAGCAGCACGAGGGTGGTTCGGGGCCGCGGCGGCGGCGGGCTGGCGCAGCCCGTGGCCAGCAGCAGGCCGATCAGGCAGGCCGCGACGAGCCGGGCGCGCGCGCCGGCGCGCATCAATCCGCCTCCAGGATCAGGCGGGTGCCGCGCACGCCGACCGTGGCGGTGGGCGTGTCCAGCCGCACCGACTGCGGCGCGAGCTTGCCGATCTTGCCGGAGGCATAGATGGTGCGGCCCTTCGCCAGGTAGAGGTCGAAGGCATAGTCGTCCGACTTGGGCTCGAAGGCATAGCGGCGCAGTTGCACGTCGGAGGACGCGTCGACGGTCAGGCGCGTGCCGTCGCGGAAGACCACGGCGGCCATGCCGTCGGCGCCGGTGACGAGGCGGTCGGTGGCGAGCAGCGCATCGCCTTCCTTCAGCGGCTGGCGGCTGCCGCCGCGGTGCAGCGTCACGCTGCCGCCGACGCGCTTGACGACCGCGACGGCCTCCGCGGCAGCCGCCGCTTCGGTGGCATCGGCGGCACGCGCGGGCCCAGGCGTGAGCGCGCCGGCCGCCAGGGCCAGCGCCAGCAGTGCGGCGGCCCGCGAGGGCCAGTGCGCCACGCGCGCGACGGGCCGGACAGGGGAAGCAGGGGCAGTCATGCGGGGCATCCGAAATGGGTGGGGACGGCGGGACGATGCCCGGGAGAAAGGCGAGGGGCGGTGTGCCCGGAAATGCAGGCCGGCGGCCCGCACAGCTGCCATTTCGGCAACTTCGGCGCCAACTTGAGTCGGCCGATGCCGATCGGCCCGGAATCGTTCATCGCGTCCGTCCGACAACGCTTTTCGACCGTTTTGCGGCGGGTCGCAGCAGCTATGCTCGCGCCCCAACCGGCGTCCCCGCCTCGGGCCGGGACGCCGGCCGTGCACCACCCATCAGGCCTTGGCCTGCGCATGTGCGAAGGCGCCGCCACGACGGCTGCGCCCGTCGTGCGAGCCTTTCGAACGGCCCCTGCCGATGCCCTACACGACGTTGATCCACCTGCGCACCGCCTCTCCTGCCGAGCGGGAAGCCGCCTACCGCGAGCACACGCGCCAGCGCCTGCAGCTCACCGCCATCGAGATGGGCGTGACGGCCGTGGTGAGCTCGGCCCTGGCGCTGCTCGCGCGGCTGCTGATCCCGGCGCCGGAGTACGTGTGGCTGCGCGTGCTGCTGCTGCCGCTGACCGCCCTGTTCGCCTACGGCATCGCGCGGGCGCCGTCGGTGCGCAGCTACGGGCTGGCTTGCATGGCCACCATCGGCACGCTGGGCTTCAACAACTACCTGGGCGCTCTTGGCACCGACCGGCCGCTGATGTACTTCCTGCCGGCGGCCATGATCCTCGTGCTCACCACCAGCTTCTTCTGGATCACGATGACGCAGTGGATCGGCGGCACGCTGGCGTGCTATGCCTTCTTCCTGCCCTTCATCGTCGACCACACGGCCAACCGGGCCGACACGGTGTTCACGCTGCTCTTTGCGGGCACGTCGCTGGCGACGGCGTTCGTCAGCCATGCGCGCATCCAGGACTACCAGCGCCGCGCCTTCGATCAGGAATGCCGGCTGGCCGAGCTCACCGCCACCGACACCCTGACGGGCGCCCGCAGCCGCGCCGAGTTCCTGCAGCAGGCGGAAGTGGCGGCGGCGCGCGCCCAGGCAAGCGGCGCGCCGCTCGCCCTGCTGTACCTGGACATCGACCATTTCAAGCGCCTGAACGATGGCCACGGCCACGCCGTGGGCGACGCCGTGCTGCGCGGCATGGCCGAGGTGCTGCAGCAGGCCTTGCGCGAGCGCGACGTGTTCGGCCGCCTGGGCGGTGAGGAGTTCTGCGTGCTGCTGCCGGGCCAGACCGGGGACCGGGCCGCGGCCCTGGCGGAGCGCCTGCGGCCTTTGCTGGCGCAGGTGCCGCGCCCCGACGGCCGCCTCACCGTCTCTGCCGGCATCGCCGTGCTGCGCGCCGGGGAGTCCATCGCACAGGCCCTGCACCGGGCGGACCTGGCCATGCTGCAGGCCAAGCAGGCGGGGCGCGACCGGGTGTGCGTGGCGGACTGACGGGCAGGCCCACGCACCCCGAGGCGGCAGGAAGCGGCGCGCAAGGATCTGCCGGGCACGTTCAATGGGCCCTCGCCACGCCCCGTAGCGCATCGGCGAAGGCCAGGACGATCGGCAGGTCGGGCAGGTCGCCCTTGCGAATGAACAGTCCGAACGACGGCAGCGGTACAGGGGGCGCGACGTCCACGCGCCGCACGCCACCGCGCGCCACCTCGTCGGCGGCATGTTCGCGGCGCACGGCGCAAAGCAGCGCCGGATCCGCACGGAGCAGGGAACCGATGGTGACGGAGGACATGACCTCGATCACAGGGACTGGCGGCGGCACGCCCTCGTTGAGGAAGGCCGTCATGAACGCCTGCCGCACCAGCGTGTCGCGCGGCGGCGCCATCCAGGCGGCGTCCTGCAGGTCGGCCCAGCGCAGCCGCCGTTTGCCGGTGCGCGGCGCCGCGCCGGCGGTCAGCACGCACAACTCGTCCTCCAGCATGAGCACGGGTTTCAGCCGTGGGATCACGTCGCTGGCCAGCAGCTCCGGCGTGACAGCACCGAACACGCAGTCCAGCTCGCCCACGAGCAGGCGTTGGATCAACTCGTGCACCCGACCCTCCCGGATCTGCACCATGGCCCCGGGCATCTTCCGGCGCAGCGCGGCCACCGCGGCCGGCACGCTGGCGGTGACGGATGGGGCGCCAAGCCGCAGCAGGGCGACGGCACCGCGCCGCAGTGCCTCGACTTCCTCGGTCGCCCGCTCCAGTTCGTGGAGCACGGATCGCGCACGGTGGACCACGCCAATGCCCAGCGCATTCGGCTGCATGCCCTGATGGCTGCGCTCGAAGAGGCGGGCGTCGAAGCCGGCCTCGACCTCGCCCAGCATCTTGCTGAGTGCGGGCTGGCTCAAGTGCAGGCGCGCGGCAGCGCCGCGCATGCTGGCGGTCTCGCTCAGGGCGACCAGCAGTTCGAGGTGGCGCAGGCGCAGCTTTCGCACCAGGTGGTCGGTCCGACTGTCCATCGAGGGGGAAGGCGATAACGCCGAGTGATCACGACCTCACGATTATTGAATTTTCAAGAATGGGCTGCCTCGCTAAGGTCCGGGGTCATGAGCTTCAGCCAATCCGACACGGCCCCTGCCGCCGCGCCCTTGAAGGGCGTGCGCGTGATCGACATGGGCCAGTACATCGCCGGTCCCGGCGCCGCCATGGTGCTGGCGGAACTGGGTGCCCAGGTCATCAAGATCGAGCCGCTGGCCGGCGACCAGGCCCGCCACATCGGCCGCTATGGCGCATCGATGTTGCAGGCCTACAGCCGCGGCAAGCAGTCCATTGCCCTCGACCTGAAGCAGGAGGAGGGCCGTGCCGTCGCCTGGCGGTTGATCGGCGCCAGTGACGTGCTGGTGCAGAACCTGCGCCCGGGCGCCGTGGAGGCGCTGGGCTTCGGCGCCGACGCCGTGCGGGGGCGCCATCCGCGGCTGGTGTACCTGTCGATCTCCGGCTTTGGCATGCAGGGTCCGTCGCGCGGACGGCCCGGCTACGACATCGCGGCCCAGGCCGAAAGCGGGTTGATGTCCGTCACTGGCGAGCCGGACCGCCTGCCGCAGAAGGTGGGCGTGCCCATCGTCGATGCGGCCGCGGCGCACCTGGGCGCACAGGCCGTGCTGGCCGCGCTCTATGGCCGCGAGCGCAGCGGGCAGGGGGCCACCGTGCGCACCTCGCTGCTGGAGGTGGCGCTGCACCTGCAGGCCACGACCTGGACCGACTACCTGGGCGGCGCGCCCGAGCCCACCCGCATCGGCAACGGCCAGCCCCACAACGCGCCGGCCGCCGAGGTGGTGCCCACGCGCGACGGCCACATCGTGCTCTCGGCCTATGCGGACGAGCACTGGGCGCGCTTCTGCCGCGTGATGGGTCTCGAAGCGCTCATCGACGACCCGCGCTTCTGCAGCAATGCCCAGCGGGTGCGCCATCGCGGCGAACTGCGTGCCGTGCTGCGCGACTGCCTGTCCGCATTCAGCAGCGAGGAATGCGTGGCGCTGCTCAGCCGCAACCAGATCGTGGTGGGCGCCGTGCGCAGCTACAGCCAGGTGCTGCAGAGCGCCGACGTGAAGGCCAGCGGCATGCTGGTCGAGGCCGTGGCGGCCGATGGCAGCCGCTACACCACGCTGGCGCTGCCCTACACGCTGGACGACGCCCCGCGCGCCGCGCCGCCCGCGGCACCGGCCGTGGGCGCCGACACCGATGCGGTGCTGGCGGAGCTGGGCTTCTCGCCGGCGCAGATCGGCGCCCTGCGTCGGGACGGCGTCGTCGGTTGATGCCGCCGCGGGAAACAAGAAAAAGGAGACAGCCCATGAACCCAACCATGCCTTTTGCCCATATGGACGCCGCCGAGCAGGCGGTGATCCAGACCCTGCCGCTGTTCGAGATGATGCGCATGCGTGCCGCGACCACTGCCCGGCGCCATCCGCAGCATGGCTTCGCGGCGCCCGAGCGCGATTCGCACTGGCGCTGGGTCAACCAGTTCACCCACACCCACCGCCGGCTCGGCCCGCAGGACACCGAGGTGGTCAGCCCCAACAACGACACCGTCTACAGCAATGCCTGGCTCGACCTGTCCGAGGGGCCGGTGCTGATCGAGTCGCCCGACATGGGCGAGCGCTACTGGACGCTCGGCCTGCTCGATGCCTGGACCAATCCCTTCGCCTACGTGGGCCGCCGCACCACCGGCAACCGGCCGCAGCGCACGCTGGTCCATGGTCCGGGCTGGCAGGGCAGGGTGCCGCCGGAGGTGACGCAGGTCATCGCCGCGCCCGGCCACGACGTGTGGCTCATCGGCCGAATCCTGGTCGAGGACGACGGGCCGGACGCGCAGCAGGTGCGGCGTCTGCAGGCCGCGCTGCGCATGCAGCGGCTGGATGGCGGCGACGCCGCGATGCGCGTCGACACGGGCATCGACGGCCGCGACACCCGCGTACCCGATGCCGCGACCTACCGGCGCGTGGTGGATGCCGCGCTGGCCGGCAACCCGCCGCCGGAGGGCGAGGCATTGGCCTGGCCACCGTCGTCCGAGGCCCTGGCCGCCGCGCTGCTGGCGGTGTACGCGCATTTGCGCAGCGCAGGCCAGCCGCACGACCTGGGCGGCGGCTGGGCCATCCCGGTGCTGGTGCGCACGCACTGGGGCGACGACCTGCTCACCCGCGCCCGCATCGCGCGCAACTTCATCGGCGCGCTGGGCATGGACGAGGCGATGTACCCGACCGCCGAGGTGGACGCCGACGGCGCCGTGCTCGACGGCGCCCAGCGCTACGAACTGCGCTTCGCTCCTGGCTGCGGGCCGCAGGTGGGCGCCTTCTGGTCGCTCACGATGTACCGCCGCAGCGACTGCCTTTTCGTGGCCAACGCCATCGGCCGCTATTCCATCGGCGACCGCACGCCAGGCCTGGTGCACGACCCCGACGGCAGCCTGGCGATCCGCCTGCAGGCCGAGGACCCGGGCCCCGGTATCAACTGGCTGCCGGCGCCGCCGGGCGAGCCCTTCTACGTGGTGCTGCGCCTCTACCAGCCGCAGGAGGCGCACCTGGCGCTGCGCTTCGACTACCCGCCGATCCGGCGGCTCTGAGCGACCCGACGACAAAGCAAGAACGGAGACAACGACATGCGCAAGATCCTTCCCCGCCGCCACTTCCTGGCCACGGCCGCCGCCGGCCTGGCGCTGCCCTGGGCGCTCGATGCCGCCGCGGCCGACGCCTGGCCCGCGCGGGCCATCCGGCTCGTCTCGCCCTACGGGGCCGGCGGCTCCAACGACATCCTCACGCGGGTGCTGGGCGACTTCCTTGGCCGCCGCCTCGGCCAGAGCGTGGTGGTGGAGAACAAGGCGGGCGCCGGCACACGCATTGCCAACGACTACGTCGCCAAGGCCGCGCCCGACGGCTACACGCTGCTGCATGCCGCCGCGCCCATCGCCATCGGCGAGGCGCTCTACAAGGACCTGCCCTACGACGTGCACAAAAGCTTCGCCGCCATCGGCAGCACGGCCATCGCACCGCTCTTCCTGGTGGTGAATGCGCAGGCGCCGTACAGGACGCTGGCGGAGTTCGTGCAGTACGCCAAGTCCAACCCCAAGGGCGCGACCTTCGGCTCGCCCGGCGCGGGCTCGGCGCCGCACCTGACGGCCGAACTGCTGCTGCGCGCGGCCGGCGCCAAGGGCATCGTGGTGCAGTACCGCGGCGACGCGCCGGCCTATACCGAGCTGCTGGCCGGGCGCATCGATGCGACGCTCACCGCCATCTCCACCGCGGTGCCGCACATCCAGGCCGGCAAGCTGCGCGTGCTGGGCGTGGCCAACGAGACGCGCACGCCGCTCTACCCCGACGCGCCCACGCTGCGCGAGCAGGGCCTGGCGCAGGTGGTGGGCTATGGCTGGTACGGCTTGCTGGCACCGGCCGGCACGCCGGCACCCGTGGTCGAGCGGCTCAATGCCGAGATCAATGCCGCCATCGCCGACGCCGAGGTGCGGCGCAAGGCCGAGGCCGCGGGGCTGGAACTGCGCGGCGGCACGGCCGAGGCCTTCAGCGCCTTCATCGGCACCGAGACGCGCAAGTGGGCGCAGATCATCAAGGCCGCCAACATCACGGCCGAATCATGAGCCGCGTCATCCTCGGGACCCGGCCGCTGGCCCGCGTACTGCGCCTGGCGAGCGTCGTGGCGACCATCATCGGCCTGGCCGCCTGTGCAGGAACGGGCGCGGGCTCCGGCGCCAACGCCCTGCGGCGCGACACGACATTCGGCCCGGTGGCCGGGCGCGATGACGTCGCGCAGAGCGGCACGTGGCGCTGGACGGGCGTGCCCTATGCACAGCCGCCCATCGGCCCGCTGCGCTGGCGGGCGCCGCAGGCGCCGCAGCCGTGGACCGGGCTGCGCGACGCCACCCACTTCGCCCCGGCCTGCGTCCAGACGCAGCGGCTGTACGGGCCCGGCCTGAACAACCGCTACGACGAGACCGTGGGCACCGCCCTCGGCCGTATTGTGGGGTCGGAGGACTGCCTCTACCTCAACATCTGGACGCCCGCATCGCGCCCGGTGGCGCCGCGACCGGTGATCGTCTTCGTCCATGGCGGCAGCAACATCAGCGGCTACACCGCCGACCCGGTCTACGACGGCGCCGCACTGGCACGTTCGCAGGACGCCGTGGTCGTCACCGTCAACTATCGCCTCGGCATCTTCGGCTTCCTGGATGCAGCGCCGCTCAAAACCGGCCAGCGCGAGGAGGACTCGGGCAACTTCGCGCTGCTGGACATCGTGCAGGCGCTGGGCTTCGTGGCCGACAACATCGCGGCCTTCGGCGGCGATCCGGAGCGCGTGACGCTGATGGGCCAGTCCGCCGGTGCCGTCAACGTCGATGCGCTCATGGTTTCGCCGATGCTGATGGCGCGTGCGCGGCCGCTGTTCCATCGCGTGGCGGCGCTGAGCGGCGGCCTGTCCACCGCGGCCACGCTGCCCCGGGGTGCCATCGCCGGTGTGCTCCCGAAGTCCGTCTGGGCCACGCGCGGAGAAGCCCTGCTGCTCGAGGGTCTGGTGGCGGGTGGGCATGCCGCGGACGAGGCGCAGGCCCGTCAGCTGGCGCGCAGCACCGCCCCGGCCCAACTGGCCGCCTGGATGCGGGCATTGCCGGCCGACACGCTGCTCGAGCGGGTGCGTACCCGCCTGGCTGCCCGCGGCATGGCGGCGTCCAACCCCATTCCCGATGGCTGGGTGCTGCCCCCAGACCCGATCGCCGCGGTGCGCGCCGGCCGCTATGTGAAGGTGCCCGTGCTGGCCGGCCACGCGCGGGACGAGACCAAGCTCTTTCCCCAACTCTTCGCGTTGCGGCCCGATCTGGGCGGCACCAGCGGCCGGCTGCTGGACGATGCCGCCGTGTTCGCCCTGGCCCATCGCTACGACCCGGACGCGCCCCCGCAGACCCGCATCGAGCAATGGATTCCGCCCGCCTACCTGCCCACGGACGCACCGCGCACCGGCTTCGATGCCCGCGCGGCCGAGCTCGACCGCCTGTGGTTCACGGCCATCCGCGACGACCTGATGAACGCGCTGCAAAGCCAGCAGCGGGAGCTCTGGGCCTACGAATTCGAGTGGGACGGACTGCCCGCGCCCTTCGACCGGATTTTCGGCGCCGCCCATGCCTTCGACCTGCCTTTCGTCTTCGGAAACTTTGGCCCATCGCTGTTCGCCAACATCTCGTTCAGCCGCGCCAACGCGCCGGGACGGCTGGCGCTGTCGAAGGCGATGATGGCCAGCCTGGGCGCCTTGGCGCGCAGCGGCGATCCCAACGACCCGTCGCTGGGCAGAGCCTGGCCCCAGTGGCCGCGCCGGCTGGTGTTCGACGCTGGTGCAACTGACAAACTCATCGGCGTGCGATGAGTACGTGAGTCGCGCGGGAGCGGTACTAAGGTCTCGCGGGTACGACGTACGCCGCCTAGTTCGCGTCCGCTGTGCGCGCTTCAAGAACATCGGCCTGCAGCAGGTCAACAACGGCGCTGTAGTGCGGACGCCAACTGTTGTGTTCGACGAGGCCCAACGGGCGAGAGGGGCGCGCGCCGATCCACTGTTGGCGCAGGAGCGGCGCGATCACCGGGGCACTGTTGGGGAGTGGGCGGCGCCTGGCTGGCCCTCAATCCCGGACCAACGCCAGCGTTGATGCTTTGCGCGCTGACTTCTCCTGGTATGACACCGCATCCGCGGTTGCGAGCAGTTCCTGCAGCGACATGCCGCCGGAAGAGATTTGGAAGCCAATCGACGCACCAATATGAATGCGCGCGGATTGCAGCAGTATGGGCACTCGCATGGACTGTTCTAGCCTCCCGCAGAAACGCCGCGCCACCTCGAGGTCAGCAACACCTGTCAGGACCACGACGAACTCGTCTCCGCCGACGCGGGCGATGAGGTCACTCTCCCGGCATTCATGCCTGAGCCGATCCGCACCGACCCGAAGGACTTCGTCCCCTGCTGCGTGGCCGTAGGCATCATTCACAGCCTTGAAGTCGTCCAAGTCCAGGGCGACGACCGTCAGCGGCGAGCCACTATGCCGTTTGAATCGCTCTTCGAGTGCTCGCCGGTTCAAAAGACCGGTGAGCGGATCCAGGTCGGCCGATTCCTTGAGTCCTTGAATGGTCGCCTTGCTTCGCCGCAACAACAACGACGCGTAGACAGCGCTCCACACCAGAAACCCGAAGAACGCGGTAGCAACCATGCCGGCGCCGGTGAGTAAGCGCCGGTACTCGGCAGCACGCTGTTCGCTTCTGGCCTGCAGCAGCCGCCGTTCCTCGGCTTCAATCTCTCCCAGGAGCTTCCGAACGCTCCTGGCAGTGTCCTGCTCTACCCGTGGCTTCAGGATGGCAAGAAGAGCAGCGGGTCCATCGCGCTCAGCAATGACGGCGCTGCTGTTCATCCAACCGATCAGCTCCGCAAGCTCGGCTCGCAGCGCAAAGACTCGCTGGGTCTGCGAGACGCTTTGTTGCAGTAGCGCTTCCAAGCGTTCAGCAGCGTCCGCGGCGTTCCTGGCGGCCGTGCGCGTGTTGGCGAGATATCCCGCAGCAGGTGAGATGGCGTAGTTGCGCAGGGCCAAGTTCCCCCGAAGTGCCTCCGTCCGCACGGTCTCAATCTCGTCCAACACCTCGTGAGCGTGCTGAACCCATGTGCTTGCCGACTGGTATCGAACCGCCGTCGCAACCAGAAGCGCGCTGCCCGCTACAACAAGCACAAGCGCCACGAACTGCGTGATCAGCAGGACTCGCGCGATGGGGCGGAGCATCTGACTCGCGGGTGATCTTGGGGTAATTGCGGCCATGGCGGAGCAATGAGCGGACGAAGGATCGTAACGAGCCTCAGCACCCCGATCGGCTGACCTGCTGGTGGAAGTTCATCGCAAAGTGGGCGACTCTTTCCCACGACGGGATGTCATCGCCTCTGTTGCCGAGCGCATGGGCAATGGCCGCGGACGCCGGCACACCTGGACGAGCTGGCATGTGCAAGCGGCACGCCCTTGTACGCTCTGCAGAGGATGGGGGCTGGTCGAGCACGGACATGGTGAGGCGGTACGCCCACCTTGCCGCTGATCATCTGGCTCCCTATGCGGAGCGCCCCGGCGGCCTGTGTTACATGGAATCGGGCATTCACGGCACAAATCCGTCACAGCCCGGCGCAGAAAAGAAAAAAGCACCTAGGCCGCGAGACCTAGGTGCTTGATTCCATTCTCAATTTTGGTGGGCCCTGAGTGACTCGAACACTCGACCTACGGATTAAGAGTCCGCTGCTCTACCAACTGAGCTAAGAGCCCGCTTTCGTGAATCTGTCGATCAACTCAGCGAAGAACGCGATTATATGCAGGGTTTTCTGAGGCGGTCAACACCCCCTGCAAAGAAAGTTTTGGAATCGACTTCACTGCGGCCGGCCAGCAGCTCTGCTGCGCGACAGCCCCGGCCTGCAAACAAGTTGACAACTAAAACAATCAAAAGTAATGTTTATGCGGCCTCGGCAGGACCCTCGTCCGCCAGCCACACCAGGAGCAGACATGAGGATTGCGGTATTGGGTGGAGGGCACGGCTGCTACGCCGCGGCCGCCGATCTGTCGGAAGCCGGCCACGAGGTGCGACTGTGGCGCCGCGATGCGCAGGCGCTGCAGCCGGTCGTCGGGGCGGGCAGCATCCGGCTCAAGGACGCCGCCGGTGCCCGCGACGTGCCGATCGCCCGGGCCACCGCCGACATCGGCGAGGCGCTGCGCGACGCCGAACTGATCGTGGTGCCCGTGCCCGCCACGGCCCAGGCCGACATCGCCCGGGCCATGGCGCCGCATCTGGTGGACGGGCAAGTCGTCTTCCTGCCGCCGGGCACCTTCGGCAGCGTGGTCATGGCCCGCATCGTGCGCGACGCCGGCAATCGCGCCGACGTGGCCTGGGCCGAGACCGGCACGCTGCCCTACCTGGCGCGCAAGCATGGCGAGCGCGAGGTCAACGTCACCATCCGCGCCATTCGCCTGCCGACGGGCGTGTACCCGGCGCGCCATGCCGAGCGGGCCATCGCGGTGATCCGCGGCGCCTACCCGGCGGTGCATGGATGCGGCGACGCGCTGTCGGGTGCGCTGATGAACGCGGGTCCCATCATCCATCCGCCCCTGATGGTGATGAATGCCGCGCCGCTGCAGCACTTCGAGCGCTGGGACATCCACAACGAAGGCACGCAGCGCGCCGTCCGCCAGGTGACGGACCAGCTGGACCGGGAGCGCATCGCCGTGCGCGAGGCCTTTGGCCAGGGCGCGCCGCACTATCCGCTGGCCGACCACTACGACAACGACCGCTGGATGTACGGCGATGCGCACAAGCAGCTGGTGAAGTCCGGCGACTGGCGCGAGAACATCGACCTCTACGCCCACCGCTACATCACGGAGGACACCGAGCTGGGCCTGGCCTTCCTGGCCTCGGCCGCGCGGCATGCGGGCGTGGATGCGCCCATCGCGCACGGCCTGCTCGCCATCGTCGGCGGCTTCCTGGGACGCGACCTGCGGCAGGGACCGCGCAGCTTCGAGGCGCTGGGCCTGGCCTCGCTCTCCCGCGAGGCGCTGGCGCAGCGGCTGCACGATGGCGAATGAGCCCGACGCGCCCGCGATGACCGCGGGCCAGGCCGTGCCTGCACCACCGAACGGCACACGGCCCCGCTTCGTCGCCGTCGGTGCCGGCCGCATGGGACGGGGCATCGCCATCGCCTTCGCCTACGCGGGCCATCGCATCGCCCTCGTGGACCTGCGCCAGCGCAGCGATGCGGACTGGGCACGGCTGCGCGCCGAGGCCACGGCCGAGATCGACGGCGCCCTGCGCGGCCTGGCCGGCCAGGGCGTGCTGCGCGAAGAACAGGTCGCGCCCATCGCCGCCCGCGTGCAACTGGTGCGCGTGGACGAGGCGCCGGCCGCACTGGCTGCCGCCGAGCTGGTCTTCGAGGGCGTGCCGGAAACGATGGCGGCCAAGCGCGAGGCCTTCGACTGGCTCAACCGCCATTGCCGCGACGACGCCATCTTCAGCTCCACCACCAGCAGCATCCTGGTGACCCAGCTGGCAGCGCTGGTGCGGCGGCCCGAGCGCTTCCTCAACATGCACTGGCTCAACCCGGCCTATGTGATCCCGGTGGTGGAGCTGAGCTGCCACGACGTCACCGATGCGGATGTGCTGTCCCGCGCCAAGGCACTGCTGGAGGCCATCGGCAAGCTGCCCGTGGTCTGCGGCCCCACGCCCGGCTACATCGTGCCGCGCCTGCAGGCGCTGGTGATGAACGAGGCGGCGCGCATGGTGGAGGAGGGCGCCGCCACCGCCGAGGAGATCGACAAGGCCACGCGCTTCGGCCTGGGCCTGCGCTTCGCGGCGCTGGGCGTCGTGGAGTTCATCGACTTCGGCGGTTGCGACATCCTGCACCATGCCAGCCGCGAGATGTCGCAGACCATCGACCCGGCCCGTTATGCCGCGCCCGCCATCGTCGAGGACATGGTGCGCCAGCAGCGCCTGGGCCTGAAGACCGGCAGCGGCTTCTATGCCTATGAAGGCCGCGACCTGGCGGCCTACCGCGCCGACGTGCTGGCCCGCACGCTGGCCCAGCTGCGCGGCGCGGGCCTGTGGCGCGGGCCGCAGGAAGAGACGCTGGCATGAGCGTCGCCATCCGCCGCGCCTTCACCGACCTGCCCATGGGCCAGGTGCACCATGCCGCCTGCGGCGATCCGTCCGCGCCGGCAGTGCTGCTGCTGCACCAGTCGCCGCGCAGCTGGCGCGAGTACGCGGCGGTGCTGCCGCTGCTGGGCCGGCACTGGCATGCCATCGCCATGGACACCGCCGGTTTCGGCGACTCGGCCGCGGGCGCGGGGCCGGCCTCCATCGAACAGTACGCGCGCGTGGCGCTGGCGCTGGTCGATGCGCTGCAGTTGCCGCGTGTGCACGTCGTCGGCCATCACACCGGGGGCGTGGTCGCCGTGGAGCTGGCCGCCCTGGCACCGTCACGCGTGGCGTCGCTCGTGCTGTCGTCCACGCCGTTCACCGATGCGGCCTTTCGCCAGGCGCGCGCCGAACGCCCGCCCATCGACGAGGTGCCGCCCAGCACCGACGGCAGCCACCTGATGGCGCTGTGGCAGCGGCGCCAGGGCTTCTATCCGCCGGACCGGCCCGAACTGCTCGAAGCCTTCGTGCGCGACGCACTGGCCGTGGCCGATCCCGAGGCCGGGCACCGCGCCGTGGCCGCCTACCGCATGGAAGACCGCATCGGCCTGCTCACGCAGCCGGTGTGCATCCTGCGCGCGATGGCCGATCCCTTCGCTGCGCCGCATGCGCAGGAATGGATGCACCACCTGCCGCAGGCCGTGCTGGTGGAGATCGAAGGCGGCATGGTGCCGCTGCCCGATCAGATGCCCGAGGCCTTCGCGGCCGCGGTGCACGACTTCCTCGCGGCGTTGCCTGCATGAAGGTCTCGTTCCGGGCGCAGCGCTACATTGCTGGCTCGATCCCGCCCGATGCATTCCATCCGCCGCAACCCAAAGACGTTCCTCGACCGTTTGGTGTCGAGCGTCTGGGCGCAGGCGCCGCTGCCCGTCGCAGGTCCGGGCGAACGGCGGGAGCTTGTGCTCCCGACGGGGTCCACGCACGTGGCGTTGCGCTTCCATGGGCCGCCGATCCTCGTGTTCGACGACGCCGCAGACCGGCGCGGCCATGGTGTGGAGTTCGCCAGCGTCGGCGGAGCACGGGCGCGCTACCACGTCCGCGACGTGTCCGCGCCATCCGGGTCGGTGGGCGCAATGCTGCGGCCGGGTGCTTGCCAGGCGCTGCTGGGCGTGCCTGAATCGGCTCTGGCAGGTCACCACACGCCCCTGTCGGCGCTGGTCGGGTCTGCTGAGGTCGATGCCTTGCTGGAGCGCCTGCATCGGTGCAGGCGGCTTGAAGGCCGGCTGTCGCTGTTCGAGGACTGGCTCATCGGCAGGGCCCAGGGTCGCTTGCCTGTGCTTCATCCGGCATTGCAAGCGGTGTTGGGCACGACGCCCGGGCGGTTCGATCGGGTGGGGGACATGGTCGAGGCAAGCGGACTGAGCCACCGGCATTGGATTGCGGTGTTCCGCCACGCCACGGGGCTCGCACCGTCCGAGTGGCTCCAGCTGCAACGCTTCGAAAAGGCCATCGGGTTGGCTGCGGATCCGTCATTCGCATGGGCGGACATTGCTGCCGGCAGCGGCTTCTCGGATCAGGCCCACTTGGCCAACGTCTTTCGCACCATCGCCGGTGTCACGCCGTCGCAGTGGCGGCTCCGACACGATCCGGGCGCCCCGCGGCACGTGCGCGCGTGACGGGTCGGGAGGTCAAATTCCTGCAAGACGGTGTGCAGCGCAGGGCGCCAGAATGGCTTTTCACCACGACTGGAGCTGCCATGGCCATCCACGAGCTGTATGCCTATCTCTGCGTGCGCGATGCGCAGGCAGCCATTGATTTCTATCACCGCGCCTTCGGCGCGACGGAGCTGTTTCGATTGACGGAGCCCAGCGGCCGTGTGGGCCATGCCGAGCTGGACTTCGGGGGGCACACGGTCATGCTGTCGGAGGAGTATCCCGAGATGGGGGTGCGCAGTCCGCAGGCGCTGGGTGCCACGCCCGTCACCTTGCATCTCCATGTGGACGATGCGGATGGCCTGGTCGCCCGCGCCGTGTCGGCCGGTGCGACCCTGGAGCGTTCGCCCGAGGACCATTTCTACGGTGAGCGGTCCGGCACGGTGCGCGATCCCTTCGGCCATCGCTGGCTGATTGGCCATGCCATCGAAACGGTGGCGCCCGAGGAGATGCAGCGACGCTACACCGCGCTGTTCGACTGACGGCGCTGCGCTGCTGCGCCGAGCGCGTCGGCGGCGCTCACTCGGCGTCCTCGCCGTCCCCGGCCTGATCGGCGTGCAGCGCGATCATCTGCCGCAGCGTCTTCTTCAACTCCTCGGCCCGCTGCAGGCCGAAGGGCTCCAGCACGCGGTGCTCATGCTCGCGCGCCAGCTTCATGAGGTGGGCCACGGCTTCGGCCCCCTGGGGCGTGATGCGCACCAGCGTGATGCGGCGGTCACTCTCGTGGGGCAGGCGCTCGACCTGGCCCTTGGCCTCCATGCGATCCAGCAGGCGCGTCACGGTGGGCTGCTTGGTCACCGTCACCTGCGCCAGGTCGCCGATGCTGATGGCCTCGCCATCCGCCAGCGAGGCCATCACCCGCCATTCGGACACCGAAAACCCGTGTTGCCGCGCGACCTTGTGGAACTCGCCGGAGATCAGCTGGCTCGCCTGTGCCAGCAGGGCGGGCAGGTAGTCGTCGACGAACAGGCGCGATTCGGGGGCGTGCAATGTCATGGCCGGAATGATCCTCTCGCTGGCATACCGATTGCTTGGCTAGGGTAATGCATGATTGTGAATAGATTCAGGTCTAAATAGAGTTGTATCTTGCCACCCCACGATTGGAAGCGCCGTCAGCGTTTCCCAGGAGAGCAGTTCCCATGGCCGAGCGTTCATTCGTCGAAGAAGTGAAGAAGCTGCGTCTTGCCGAAGGCGAGACCTTTCGCGGTGAGGGCATTCTGGCCGTCACCAAGGCCCTGCTGGAGTCGGGCGTGTCGTACGTCGCCGGCTACCAGGGCGCGCCCATCTCGCACCTGATGGACGTGCTGGCCGATGCGCAGGACATCCTGGCCGACCACGGCATCCGCTTCGAGAACAGCGCCAGCGAGGCCACGGCCGCCGCCACGCTGGCCGCCTCGGTCAACTATCCGCTGCGCGGCGCCGTGACCTTCAAGGCCACGGTGGGCACCAACGTGGCGTCGGACGCGCTGGCCAACCTGGCCTCCGGCGGCGTCACCGGCGGTGCGCTCATCATCGTGGGCGAGGACTACGGCGAAGGCTCCTCCATCATGCAGGAGCGCAGCCATGCCTTCGCCATGAAGTCGCAGATGTGGATGCTCGATCCGCGGCCCAACCTGCCGAGCATCGTGCAGGCGGTGAAGACCGGCTTCGAACTGTCCGAGGCCAGCAACACGCCGGTGATGCTGCAGCTGCGCATCCGCGCCTGCCACGTGCACGGCCAGTTCACCGCCTCCGACAACCGCCGCGCCGCCTTCACGCTGAAGGAGGCCATGGAGAACCCGCAGCGCGACGTGAGCCGCATCGTGCTGCCGCCCGCGAGCTTTCTGCACGAGCAGGAGAAGATCAAGCAGCGCTGGCCGGCCGCCGTGCGCTTCATCGAGGAGCGCGGCCTCAACGAGTTCTTCGCCGAGGGCGCCGACGACATCGGCATCATCGTGCAGGGCGGTTGCTACAACACGCAGGTGCGGGCGCTGGAGCGCCTGGGCCTGGCCGACGTGTACGGCCGCTCCAGGGTGCCGCTGTACGTGATGAACGTGGCCTATCCCGTGATCGACAGCGAGGTGGTGCGCTTCTGCGAAGGCAAGCGCGCCGTGCTGGTGGTCGAAGAAGGCCAGCCCAACTTCGTCGAACAGAACATCGCCACCATCCTGCGCCAGGCCGGCAGCACGACCGCGCTGCATGGCAAGGACCTGCTGCCCGTGGCCGGCGAGTACACCGCCCAGGCCGTGATGGCCGGCACGCGTGCCTTCTGCGAGCGCTACGGCCGCCTGGCGCCCAAGGCCGCGCCGGCCGAGGTGGTGCCCGCCAAGCCGCGCAAGATCATCCCGCTGATCAGCGAGGCGCAGCTGATGCCGCTGGAGCGCAGCGTGCACGCGCGCCCGCCGGGCTTCTGCACCGGCTGCCCCGAGCGGCCCATCTTCAGTGCCATGAAGCTGGTGGAGCGCGAGCTGGGCCAGCACCATGTGTCGGCCGACATCGGCTGCCATCTGTTCTCCATCCTGCCGCCGTTCAACATCGGCAACACCACCATGGGCTATGGCCTGGGTGCGGCCGGTGCCGCGGCGCTCAACACCCAGGCCGACAAGCGCGCCATCGCGGTGATGGGCGACGGCGGCTTCTGGCACAACGGCCTGACCAGCGGCATCGCCAATGCGGTGTTCAACCAGAGCGACAACCTCACGGTGGTGGTCGACAACAACTACACCTCGGCCACCGGCGGGCAGGACATCCTGTCCTCCAAGGCCGTCAACGCCACGCGCAGCACCGGCCACGAGATCGAGCAGGCGGTGCGCGGCGTGGGCGTGAAGTGGGTCAAGACCCTGCGGCGCACCTACGACGTGGCCGGCATGCGCGACACGCTCAAGGAGGCACTGACGACCAAGGACAAGGGCCCGAAGGTCATCATTGCCCAGTCCGAGTGCATGCTCAACCGCCAGCGCCGCGAGAAGCCGCTGGTGCGCAAGGCCATCGCCGACGGCAAGCGCATGGTGCGCGAGAAGTTCGGCGTCGACCCCGACACCTGCACCGGCGACCATTCCTGCATCCGCCTGTCGGGCTGCCCGTCGCTGTCGATCAAGCCCAACCCCGATCCGCTGCGGCAGGAGCCCGTCGCCGCCGTGATGGACAGCTGCGTGGGCTGCGGCGTGTGCGGCGAGGTGTCGCATGCGGCCGTGCTCTGCCCCTCCTTCTACAAGGCCCAGGTGGTGAGCAACCCCACCGGCTGGGACCGGCTGCGCGAGCGCGTGCGCGGCGCCGTCATCGGCTGGATGCAGCGCCGCGACGCCGAGCGCCGCGCGCGCCTGGCCTTCTGATGCGACGCAGGAGTTCGACATGACGCAACAGCAACAACCCATCAAGATCGCCATCCTCGCCATGGGCGGCGAAGGCGGCGGCGTGCTGGCCGACTGGCTGGTGGACCTGGGCGAGGCCAACGGCTGGATCGCGCAGACGACCTCGGTGCCCGGCGTGGCCCAGCGCACCGGCGCCACCATCTACTACGTCGAGATGTACCCCGAGGCGCAGGCCCAGGCCGACGGCGGCCAGCCCGTGCTGGCGCTGATGCCGCTGCCCGGCGACGTGGACGTGGTGCTGTGCTCCGAGTTGATGGAGGCTGGCCGCGCGGTTCAGCGCGGGCTGGTCACGCCGGACCGCACGACGTTGGTCGCCTCGACGCACCGCGTCTATTCCATCGCCGAGAAAAGTGCCATGGGCGACGGCCGGGTCGACAGCGCGCAGCTGCTGGCCCATGCCGAGCAGGCCGCGCAGCGCTTCGTGCGCTTCGACATGGCCGAGGCCGCGGCGCAGAACGGCAGCGTGATCAGCGCCGTGCTGTTCGGCGCGTTGGCGGGCACCGGCGTGCTGCCCTTTGAGCGCGCGCAGTTCGAGGCCACCATCGAGCGCGGCGGCGTGGGCGTCAAGCCCAGCCTGAAGGCCTTCGGTGCGGCATTCGTGCGCGCGCAGGCGGGCGAGGCGCCCGTCCAGGCCGAGCCGGTCGCGCCCGCCACGCCGCGTGCCACGTCGGCCGATCCGGCCATCCAGGCACTCCTGACGCGCCTGTACGCCGAGTTCCCGGTCCAGGCCCAGCCGCTGATGCTCGAAGGCCTGCGCCGCCTGGTCGACTACCAGGACGTGGCCTATGCCGCGCTCTACCTGGACCGCATGGCCGAGGTCTGCCGGCTTCCCGACGATGCGGCCCGCACGCTGGCCTGCGAGACGGCGCGCCACCTGGCGCTGTGGATGAGCTACGAGGACACGGCCCGCGTCGCGCAGCTCAAGACCCGCGCCAGCCGCTTCGCCCGCGTGAAGCAGGAGACGGGCGTCAACGCCGACCAGGTCATCGCCATCAACGAATACATGCACCCGGGCCTGCGCGAGATCTGCGAGACGCTGCCCGGCGGCCTGGGCCGCTGGCTCATGGGCTCGGGCGCGCCGCGCCGGCTGGTGGAGGGCATGACGCAGAAGGGCCGCGTGGTGCAGACCAGCTCGGTGCACGGCTTCCTGCTGCTGTCGGCCGTGGCCTTCGCCCGCCGCTGGCGGCGCAGCACCATCCGTTACTCGAAAGAGAACGGACGCATCGCGCAATGGCTGCAGGGTCTTCGCGATGCAGCCGCAGCCTCGCCGGAACTCGCCGTCGAACTCGCCCGCTGCCAGAAGCTGGTGAAGGGCTACAGCGACACCCACGAGCGCGGCGTGCGCAACTACGACACCGTGATCGCCGCCTGGCGCCAGGCCGGCCCCGCGCTGGCGCCCGCCACGCTGCGCGCCTGGCGCGAGGCGGCGCTGGCCGACGAGCATGGCCATGCACTCAAGGCCGCACTCGCACAGCATGCGGCCTCCTACGCCGCCACCACGGCCACGCCGCTCGTGGCCGCCATGGCCGTGCCGGCCTGAGGCAGAGGCGCGCATGACCGCATCGCCCGCCATCGCGACCCTGCCGCTGCGCGTGGCCGAGGCCCGCACGCTCAACCCGCTGATCCGCCTGCTGCGCCTGGAACATGCCGAAGGCGCCGCGCTGCCCGGCTGGACGCCCGGCGCCCACATCCAGGTGCAGGTGCGCCTGCCCGACGGCCAGACCGACTGGCGCCACTATTCGCTGATCGACCTGGAAGGCGTGGCCAGCACCCCGGGCTTCGCACCCACGGCCTACACCGTCGCCGTGCGGCTGGAGGAGGGCGGCCGCGGCGGCTCGCGCTTCATGCACCAGGGCCTGCAGCCCGGCGACGCGATCACCGTGCAGCCGCCGCGCAACGACTTTCCCCTGGACGACAGCCCTGCCCGCGCCGTGCTGCTGGCGGGTGGCATCGGCATCACGCCGCTGGCCAGCATGGCTGCACGCTGCCGAGCCCAGGGCCGCCCCGTCGCGCTGCACTACGCCGGCCGCAGCCGCACGCTCCTGGCCTTCGCCGACGAGCTTCAGGCGCTGCTGGGGGAGGGCCTGCGCCTGCATGCCGACGACGAGGCGGGTGGCGCCGGCTTCGACATCGGCGCGCTGCTGGATGGCATGGCCGCCGACGAGCCGCTCTACGTCTGCGGTCCCAAGCCGCTGCTCGACGCCGTGCTGGCCGCCACGCAGGCCCGCGGCTGGGCCCCGGGCCGCGTGCACTTCGAGCTGTTCAGCGCACCGGTGGTGGAAGCGGGCGACCAGCCCTTCGAGGTCGAATTGGCGCAATCGGGCCAGCGCTTCACCGTGCCCGCCGACCAGACCCTGCTGGACTGCATGATCGAACACGGCTGCGACCCGCTGTACGACTGCAAGCGCGGCGAATGCGGCGTGTGCGCCGTGCCGGTGATCGAGGGCGAGATCGACCACCGCGACTACGTGCTGTCGCAGGCCGAGAAGGACGGCGGCCAGGTGATGCAGATCTGCATTTCCCGCGCCAGGGGCCCGCGCCTGGTGATCGACCTGTAGCCCTGCCCGGGAACAAAAAAGGCCTGCCATGACACGCTACCGAGACAACCCCGACGCCATCCGCGCCCTGGTGCAGCCGCAACAGGTGCACCGCGACCTCTACATCAGCCCCGAGCTCTTCGAACTGGAGCAGGAGCACTTCTTCGCCAACACTTGGAACTACGCCGGCCACGACAGCCAGGTGCCCAAGCCCGGCGACTACATCACCGTCGACATCGCCGGGCGGCCGCTGATCGTGGTGCGCCACACCGACGGCACGGTCAAGGTGCTCATGAACCGCTGCGCCCACAAGGGCTCGCGCGTGGTCAACGGCGCCTGCGGCAACACGGGCAAGTTCTTCCGCTGCCCCTACCACGCCTGGACCTTCAAGACCGACGGCGCGCCGCTGGCCATTCCGCTCAAGAACGGCTACGAGGGCACGGCGCTGAAGGACTGCGACGCGGCCA
Source organism: Pseudacidovorax intermedius (assembly GCF_001476815.1). Lineage (GTDB taxonomy): Bacteria > Pseudomonadota > Gammaproteobacteria > Burkholderiales > Burkholderiaceae_C > Xenophilus > Xenophilus intermedius_A. Next base: position 32,373 of record NZ_LDSL01000043.1, read on the forward strand.
AGGGCCTGGTGCCCGTGCGGCATGTGCGGCTCTACCGCGGCTTCATCTTCGTCAAGCTCAACGACGTGGGGCAGGACTTCGAGGAGTACTTCGGCGATTCGCTGTCCTCCATCGACAACATGGCCGACCGCTCGCCCGAGGGCGAACTGGAGGTGGCCGGCGGCTGCCTGCGCTTCATGCACCAGTGCAACTGGAAGATGTTCGTCGAGAACCTCAACGACACCATGCATCCCATGGTGGCGCACGAGTCCTCGGCCGGCACCGCCAAGGCCATGTGGGCCGGCCAGCCGGCCGATGCGCCCAAGCCGATGGCCATCGAGCAGTTCGTGCCCTTCATGTCCGACTACCAGTTCTTCGACGGCATGGGCGTGCGGGTGTACGACAACGGCCACAGCTTCTCGGGCGTGCACTTCAGCATCCACAGCAAGTATTCGGGCATCCCTGGCTACGAGGAGGCGATGAAGGCGCGCTACGGCGACGAGCGCACGGCGCAGATCCTGGGCATGGCGCGGCACAACACCGTGTACTACCCCAACCTCACGATCAAGGGTGCCATCCAGGCCATCCGCGTGGCGCGGCCCATCGCGGTGGACCGCACGCTGGTGGAGAGCTGGACCTTCCGCCTCAAGGGCGCGCCCGACGAGCTGCTGCAGCGCACCACCACCTACAGCCGGCTCATCAACTCGCCCTTCTCGGTGGTCGGCCATGACGACCTGCAGGCCTACCGCGGCATCCAGGCCGGCCTGCATGCCAGCGGCAACGACTGGGTCAGCCTGCACCGCAACTACGACGAGCACGAAGGCCGCGAGCCGGAAGAGACCAGCAACGGCACCAACGAGCTGCCCATGCGCAACCAGTACCGGTCGTGGCTCAAGCACATGACGCTGACGATGGAGGCATGACCATGGCAGATCTCACGCCCGCCACCGTCACCCGCGAGCAGCTCGTCGACTTCGTCCTGCACGAGGCCCGGCTGCTGGACGAGAAGCGCTTCGACGAATGGAATGCGCTCTTCACCGACGACGCCATCTACTGGGTGCCGCTCACGCCCGGCCAGCCCGACGGCCTGAGCCACACCTCGCACCTGTACGAGGACAAGCTGCTGCGCGACCTGCGCATCGAGCGCTTCAAGAGCCCGCGCGCCTTCTCGCAGCAGCCGCCCAGCCGCTGCCAGCATGTGCTGCAGCTGCCCGGTCTGGAGTCGCGTGACGAGGCCGCCAACCGCTTCGTGATGCGCACGCCCTTCCACTACAGCGAGGCGCAGGCGGACGAGATGCTCTTCCTCACCGGCGTGGCCTGGCACCACCTGTGCGTGGAGGGGGGCGCGCTGCGCATGACGCTCAAGCGCGTGGACCTGATCAACAGCGATGCCGCGCTGCCGGCGGTGCAGCTCTTTCTCTGAAGTGAACTCCGGCATGGACCACCGCACCATCCACGACGCCTTCACGGCCAGCGCCGCGCGCACGCCGCAGGCGGACTTTCTTTTCACCGAGCCGGTGACGGCCGAGGTCTACGGCATCACGCCCGGCGCGACCGCCTGGGCCGAGGCCGCCGCCGAGGTCGAGCGCCTGCGCCTCGCCTATGCCCAGGCCGGCTGGGGCCATGGCCACCGGGTCGGGCTGCTGCTGGAGAACCGGCCCGCCTTCCTCTACCACTGGTTCGCGCTCAATGCCCTGGGCGTGAGCGTGGTGCCCATCAATGCCGAGATGCGCTCGGCCGAGCTGGCCTACCTGATCGGCCACAGCGAGATCGGCCTGGCCGTCACGCTGCCGCAGCGCGCCGCCGACCTGCAGGCCGCCGCGGCCCAGGCCGGCCGGACGCTGCACACCATGACGGCCGACGCCACGGACGTGCCCGCACCCACAGAGCCCGCACCCCGCGCCAACGAAGTCGTCGGCCCCGGCAGCGAATGCGCGCTGCTCTACACCTCGGGCACCACCGGCCGGCCCAAGGGCTGCATGCTGAGCAATGCCTACTTCCTGCGGGCGGGCGAGTGGTACGCGGGCCTGGACGGCGTATGCGCCTTCCGCCGCGACCAGGAGCGGCTGATGACGCCGCTGCCGCTGAACCACGTCAATGCGATGGCCTTCTCGACCATGGTGGTGTTGGTGGCCGGCGGCTGCCTGGTGCAGCTGGACCGCTTCCATCCCCGCAGCTGGCTGCAGAGTGCGCGCGACAGCGGCGCCACCATCGTCCACTACCTGGGCGTGATGCCCGCCATGCTGCTCGCCGCCGCCGAGGCACCGGCCGACCGCGACCATGCCATCCGCTGGGCCTTCGGCGCCGGCGTGGACCGCAAGAACCACGCGCCCTTCGAGGCCCGCTTCGGCTTTCCGCTGGTGGAGGCCTGGGCCATGACCGAGACTGGCGCGGCCGCTTGCATCATGGCAAACCACGAGCCGCGCCAAGTGGGCACCAGCTGCTTCGGCCGGGCCGAGGATTTCGTCGAAGTGCGCCTGGTCGACGATGAGGGCCAGGACGTGCCCGCCGGCATGCCGGGCGAACTGCTGGTGCGTTCCAGCGGCGACGATCCGCGGCGCCATTTCTTCGGCGGCTACCTGAAGGACCCGACCGCCACCGACGAAGCCTGGCAAGGCGGCTGGTTCCACACGGGCGACATGGTGCGCCGCGACGAGGCGGGCCACCTCTACTTCGTGGACCGCAAGAAGAACGTCCTCCGCCGCAGCGGCGAGAACATCTCGGCGGTGGAGGTGGAAAGCGTGCTCAACCAGCATCCGGCCGTGAAGGTCTCGGCCGTGGCGGCCGCGCCCGACGCGGTGCGCGGCGACGAGGTGCTGGCCTGCATCGTCATCGATCCCGATGCCGCGGCCGAGCCGGGCGAGGCGCTGGCCGCCGACATCGTGCGCCATGCGCTGGCCCAGCTGGCCTATTACAAGGCGCCGGGCCACGTGGCCTTCGTCGATGCGCTGCCGCTCACCGCCTCGCAGAAGATCCAGCGCGGCGAACTGCGGCAGATGGCGCAGGCGCTGCCCGGCAGCAAGGGCTGTTTCGACACCCGCGCCATGAAGAAGAGGCAGGACTGATGGGCCGGCGACAACGCAGCAACTACGAGGGTGTGGCCGTGGCCGTGCCCGTCACCGTGCCCTACCAGCGCTATTCCACCGAGGGCGCGCACTGGTTCCTGGGCAAGGCGGTGCGCGCGCTGGTGGAGGCCAGCGGCATTGCCAAGGACGACATCGACGGCCTGTGTCTTTCCAGCTTCTCGCTGGCGCCCGACACGGCCGTCGGCGTGACGCAGCACCTGGGCCTGTCGCCGCGCTGGCTGGACCATGTGCCCACCGGCGGTGCATCGGGCGTGATGTGCCTGCGCCGCGCCGCGCGCGCCGTGCAGAGCGGCGACGCCGAGGTGGTGGCCTGCGTGGCGGCCGACACCAACCACGTCGACTCCTTCCGCCAGACGCTGGGCGCCTTCAGTCACTTCGCGCGCGATGCGACCTATCCCTACGGCTCGGGCGGGCCCAACTCCATCTTCGCGATGATCACGGCGCACTACATGCGCCAGTTCGGTGCCCGGCGGGAGGACTTCGGCCGCATCTGCGTGGCCCAGCGGCAGAACGCGCTGCTCAATCCCAACGCCATGTTCAAGAAGGCGCTGACGCTGGAGGAGTACATGGCAGCGCGGCCCATTTCCGACCCGCTGCACCTGTTCGACTGCGTCATGCCCTGCGCCGGCGCCGAGGCCTTTCTGGTGATGACGGCCGAGCGTGCCCGCGACCTGGGCCTGCCCTATGCCACGCTGCGCGGCGGCATCGAGCGCCACAACGCCTTCGCCGACGACCCGATCATGGTGCGGGGCGGCTGGGCCCGCGATCGCGACGACCTGTATGCGCAGGCCGGCGTGCAGCCGAAGGACATCGACTTCATCCAGACCTACGACGACTATCCCGTCATCGTGATGATGCATTTCGAGGACCTGGGCTTCTGCGAGAAGGGCGAGGGCGCCGCCTTCGTGCAGTCGCACACGCTCACGCACGACGGCAGCTTTCCCAACAACACCAGTGGCGGCCAGCTCTCGGCCGGCCAGGCGGGCGCCGCCGGCGGCTTCCTCGGCATGACCGAGACGCTGCGCCAGCTCACCGGCCAGGCCGGCCCGCGCACCGTGCCTGATGCGCAACTGGGCCTGGTGGCCGGCTTCGGCATGGTCACCTACGACCGCTGCCTGTGCACCGGCGCCGTGATCCTCGGGAGGCAGGAATGACGTTTTTCCATTTCAGGACCCTCGCTCCCTCTCCCCTCGCGGGAGAGGGCTGGGGAGAGGGGGCTGCAACGGCCGCAAGGCACGAGGGCGCCTCCGTGCCGTGCACCCCCTCTCCCCAACCCCTCTCCCACGAGGGGAGAGGGGCTCGCGCCCGAATTCCGGGCGGGACGTTCAACTTCCACCTCGGGGCCGCACGATGACCATGCCGCTCATGCGCCCCAAGCGCAAGAACCCCGTCCTGCGCACCCGCCAGATGAACCTGCCGCCCTGGGCGCGCGGGCGCGAGGCGCTGGGCATCACCGCCGCCGCAGCCGAAGGCCGCTTCGAGCTGCAGGTGTGCGAGGAATGCGGCACCGTGCAGTACCCGCCGCGCGGCGCCTGCAAGCAATGCCTGTCCACCGACCTGCGCTGGCGACTCCAGACCGGCGAGGGCGAACTGCTCAGCGCCACCACGCTGCACCACAGCAACGACCTGTTCTTCCGCGAGCGCCTGCCGTGGCGGCTGGGCATGGTCAAGCTGGACAGCGGCCCCTCCCTCATGGTCCACCTGCATGGCGAGGTGGGCGAGGCACCGCAGCGCGTGCGCGTGGGTGCCCGGCTCGACCGCGCCGGACAGGCGGTACTGATCGGATTCCCTTTCGAAGGAAGCACACACATGGCCGACGACCCGATGCTGCGCGAGATGACCAGCGATCCCAAGTTCCGCAAGGTGCTGGTGACGGACGGCAAGACGCCCACCGGCCAGGCCCTGGTGCGCGCCCTGGTCAAGGCCGGCGCCGACATCGTCTGGGTGGGCCATGCCGAGCCGTGGAAGCAGCTCGGCGGCCTGGAGGACATCCGCGCGCTGCCGCAGGTGACGCTGGTGCCGCTGGACCTGACCAACGGCCGCGCCGTCACCGAGCTGGCCGGCGAGATCGGCGGCAAGGTGGACATCGTCATCAACAACGCCGAGGTGCACCGCACCTTCGGCATCGGCGCGCGGCGCGGCACCGACGTGGCGAAGCTGGAGATGGACATCAACTACTTCGGCCTGCTGCGCCTGGCGCAGGAATTCGGCCCGGCGCTCAAGGGCCGTTCGGCCGATGGCGCGACCGGGGCCACGGCCTGGGTCAACCTGCTGTCGATCTACGCGCTGTCCAATTTTCCGCCGCACGGCACCTTCAGCGCCAGCAAGGCCGCGGCCCATTCGCTGGCGCAGTGCCTGCGCGCCGAGATGCGGCCGGCCGGCATCCGCGTCATCAACGTCTTCCCCGGCCCCATCGACGACGAATGGAACCAGCACATGCCGCCGCCGAAGCTCGGCCCCGACGCGCTGGCCAGTGCCATCGTGAAGGCGCTGCGCGACGGCGTGGAGGACGTCTACCCCGGCGACGTGGCGCAGGAATGGCTGCAGCGGTGGCGCGACAACCCCAAGGTGCTCGAACGCGAGCTGGCAACGAATGGCGGCTGAGGCCACCGGCAAGGAGACACCGATGAGCAATGCAACCCTGACCCCCACTGCCGCGCCCACCGGCCTCGACGCTCTGGCCGGCCTGGTCGGCGCGCTGGCCACCGGCCGCATTCGCGTGGTCGACCTGACGCAGACGCTGACGCCCGACTTCCCGCAGATCGCGCTGCCGCCCGAGATGGGCCAGTGCTGGCCGTTCCGCATCGAAGAGGTCTCACGCTACGACGAGCGCGGCCCGGGCTGGTACTGGAACAACTTCTCCTGCGGCGAGCACACGGGCACGCACTTCGATGCGCCGATCCACTGGATCTCGGGCCGCGACCTGCCCAACAACGCGGTGGACACCATCCCCGTGCAGAACTTCGTGGCGCCGGCCTGCGTGATCGACTGCTCGCCCCAGGTCAAGGACGATCCGGACTACCTGCTCACGCTGGACGACATCGCCGAATGGGAGGCCGCGCATGGCCGCATCCCCAAGGGCGCGTGGGTGCTGATGCGCACCGACTGGTCCAAGCGCACCGACCCGGCCGAATACCAGAACTTCGACGAGACCGGCCAGCACACGCCGGGCCCGAGCACGGCCGCAGTGCGCTTCCTGGTGGAAGAGCGCGACGTGCTGGGCTTCGGCTCCGAAGCCATCGGCACCGACGCCGGCCAGGGCTACCACCTGCGCCCGCCGTATCCCTGCCACTACTACATGCACGGGGCCGGCCGCTACGGCCTGCAGTGCCTGTGCAACCTGGACCTGCTGCCGCCGGCCGGCGCGGTGCTGATCTGCCCGCCGCTGAAGATCGAGAAGGGCAGCGGCAGCCCGCTGCGCGTGCTGGCGCTGGTGGGGTCGGCATGAGCACGACGCAGGACCGCGGCGTCGCCGTCGTCACCGGCGGCAGCGCCGGCATCGGCAAGGCCATCTGCCAGGACCTGCTGGAGGGCGGCTGGGAGGTGGTGAGCCTCGCGCGACGGCCCGCGGACATCGCGCATGCGCGCCTGCACAGCATGGAGGTGGACCTGAGCGACCGCGCCGCCACGACCCAGGCCGTGGCCGAAGTCGCGTCGCGCTGGCAGGTGACCACCGTGGTCCACAACGCCGGCGTGATCCGCGCCGCCTTGCTGCCGCAGGTGCAGCTGACGGATTTGGACGCGCTGGTGGACTTGCACCTGGGCTGCGCCGTGCAGCTGGTGCAGGCCGCACTGCCGGCCATGCGCGCCGCGGGTTACGGCCGCGTGGTGCTGCTGTCGTCGCGCGCGGCCCTGGGCCTGGCCACGCGCACCAGCTATTCGGCCACCAAGGCCGGCATGCTGGGCATGGCGCGCACCTGGGCGCTGGAACTGGGCGGCGAGGGCATCACCGTCAACGTGGTGGCGCCCGGGCCGATCCGCACCGACATGTTCTACGACGTGGTCGATGCCGGCAGCGAGAAGGAAAGGGCACTTGCCGCCAGCGTGCCCGTCAGGCGCCTGGGCGAAGCCGCCGATGTGGCACGGGCCGTGCGTTTCTTCGTGGAGCCGGCCAACAGCTTCGTGACGGGCCAGGTGCTCTACGTGTGCGGAGGCACCAGCGTGGGGAGCCTGACGCTGTAGCACGTGCATCGGCGCACCATGCGGTTGCATGGTCGCCGGCATGTGGTCAGTCCCCTTGCAACGCCTGGATGTGCTCGCTAGGATTGTTTAAGACTAAATAATTGATAAGTCATGTGCCAGTGCGGCAGCCGCAGGAGTGTGGAAGAGGCGGCCCGTCGACACCGGCGTTGTTCCACCGTGTTGCCACCGAATCAGATGGAGTTCGCGATGAAGATGATGACGTCCCTACGTCCCCTGCGCAGCCTGGCTGCCCTGGCCTGTGCCACGCTGCTGGGCGCCGCGGCGCCCGCTGCACTGGCCGCCGACTACAAGGTCGGCTTCATCACCTCGCTGTCGGGCCCCGTCTCGTCGCTGGGCATTCCCTACCAGAAGGGCATGGCCGCGGCGCAGGCCTTCAAGGCCGACATCGACGGCAAGAAGGTGCAGGTCATCCAGCTCGACGATGCCTCGGACCCGAGCACCGCCGCACGCAACGCGCGCAAGCTGATCGACGAGGACAAGGTCGACGTCATCATCGGCACGGCCGGCTCGCCGGGCGCGCTGGCCATCGCAGCCGTGGCGCGCGAGACCAAGACGCCGCTGATCTCCATCGCCAACGCCAACCTGGCGGGCGAGGAGGGCGCCTGGATGGTCACGCTGCCCCAGCCCGCGCCGCTGATGGTCAGTGCGGTGGTCGAGCGCATGAAGAAGTCGGGCGTCAAGACGGTGGGCTACATCGGCTTCTCCGACGCCTGGGGCGACCTGGTGTACGACGCGCTGCAGAAGAGCGCCGAGCCGGCCGGCATCAAGGTGGTCTCCAACGAGCGCTATGCGCGCGCCGATTCGTCGGTGACGGGCCAGGTGCTCAAGATCGTCGCGCTGCGGCCCGACGCGGTGCTCACCGGCACCTCGGGCACGCCGGGTGCGCTGCCCTACCTGGCGCTGGCCGAGCGTGGCTACAAGGGCCAGATCTACGGCATGCATGCGCTGATCAACCCCGACTTCGTGCGCGTGGGCGGCGCCTCGGTCGAAGGCCTGCTGGCGCCCACCGGGCCGGTGATCGTGGCCGAGCAGCTGCCGGCCGACAACCCGATCCGCAAGGTGTCGATGGACTTCCGCAGCGCCTACCAGAAGGCCAACGGCGCCATGCCCACCGACGCCTTCTCGGCCTACAGCTTCGATGCCTGGCTGATCTTCCTGGATGCCGCCAAGCGCGCCTCGGCCAAGGCCGAACCGGGCACGCCGCAGTTCCGCGTGGCGCTGCGCGATGCCATCACCAGCACGAAGGAGCTGGTCGGCACGCACAGCGTCTACAACTTCACGCCCAACGACCGCTACGGCTCGGACGAGCGCTCGCGCGTGGTGGTGCGGCTCGAAAAGGGCCAATGGAAGCTGGTGCCCTGAGCGCCCGAGCGCGTTGCCGACGCCTTCCCTGAACATCGGTTCGCCGGCGCCCACGGCCCGGCCCTGAACCTCGCATTCACGCAGCGGCCGCCGGCCGGCCGCTTCCTTCCGCCGCTTCGCCTTCCCTCAGTTCGCTTTCACGGAGTCCTTTGCCATGGCCTCGCCGCTGCTTCGTCCCCTCGCCCTGCTGGCCGCCTCGGCCTTCGCCGTCGGCGCCTTCGCCGCCGACCTCAAGGTGGGCGTCATCAGCTCGCTGTCCGGCCCGGTGTCGGCGCTGGGCATTCCCTACGAGAAGGGCATCCGCGCCGCCCATGCGCAGATGCCGACCATCGCCGGCCGCAAGGTCGAGCTGATCGTGCTGGACGATGCCTCCGACCCCACCACCGCCGGCCGCAACGCCCGCAAGCTGGCCACCGAGGACAAGGTGGACGTCCTCATCGGCACTTCGGGCGTGCCCGGCGCCATGGCCATCGCCGCCGTGGCCCGCGAGCTGAACGTGCCGCTGATCTCGCCCACGCCGGTGTCGCTGCCGGGTGCCGAGAACGGATGGACCGTCTCGGTATCGCAGCCCTTCGAGCTGATGGTCGCCGCCGTGGTCGACAAGATGAAGGCGGCGGGTGTGAAGACGGTGGCCTTCATCGGCTTCTCCGACGCGCTGGGAGACCTGGCCTACGACTCGCTGGTCAAGAGCGCCGATGCCGCCGGCATCAAGGTGGTGGCCAACGAGCGCTATGCGCGCGCCGACAGCTCGGTGGCCGGCCAGGTGCTCAAGATCGTCGCCCAACGGCCCGACGCGGTGTTCGCCGGCAACTCGGGCACGCCCGGCGCCTTGCCCTACCTGGCGCTGGCCGAGCGCAACTACAAGGGCCGCATCTACGGCACGCACGGCCTGATCAATGCCGACTTCGTGCGCGTGGGCGGCAAGTCCATCGAGGGCCTGGAAGTGCCCAGCGGCCCGGTGCTGGTGGCCGAGCAGCTGCCGACCGACAACCCGATCCGCAAGGTGTCGATGGACTTCCGCGCCGCCTACCAGAAGGCCAACGGCGCGCCGCCGGTCGATGCCTTCTCGTCGTACACCTACGACGCCTACCTGCTGCTGGCCAATGCCGCGGCACGCGCCAAGGGCGAGCCGGGCACGCCGGCCTACCGCCAGTCGCTCAAGGACGCCATCGTCGCCACCCGCGAGCTGGTGGGCACGCACGGCATCTACAACTTCACGCCCGACAGCCGCTACGGCTCGGACAAGCGCGCGGTGGTGATCGTGCGGATGGAAAAGGGCCAGTGGAAGCTGGTGCCCTGATCGCCGGATCGACGTGACCCGCAGCACCCCCGGCCCGCGATGAACACCCGCTACCGCGATGACCCCGCCGCCATCCAGGCCCTGGTGCAGGACCGGCGCGTGCACCGCGACCTGTACCTGAGCCAGGAACTCTTCGCGCTGGAGCAGGAGCGCTTCTTCGCCCGCACCTGGCAGTTCGCGGGCCACGCGAGCGAGGTGCCCGCGGCGGGCGACTACTGCACGCGCGAGATCGCCGGCCGGCCGCTCCTGATGGTGCGGCAGGCCGACGGCGGCGTGGGCGTCTTCTACAACCGCTGCGCCCACAAGGGCGCGCAGCTGGTGACCGAGGAACACGGCAACACCGGCCGCTTCTTCCGCTGCCCCTACCACGCGTGGACCTACAAGCTGGACGGTGCGCCGCTGGCCCTGCCGCTCAAGGCCGGCTACGAGGGCACCGGCCTGGCGCAGTGCGAGTCGGGCCAGGGGCTGCAGCCGGTGGCCGGCGTGGCCACGTACCGCGACTTCGTCTTCGTGCGCCTGGCCAAGGACGGGCCGGCCTTCGAGGACTACTTCGGCGGCATCCTGCAGGTGATCGACAACATGGTCGACCGCTCGTCCGAGCGGCGGCTGACGGTGGCCGGCGGCGTGCTGCGCAACGTCATCCACTGCAACTGGAAGATGTACCTGGAGAACATCAACGACACGGTGCATCCCATGTCCACCCACGAGTCGGCCACGCAGGCGGCCGGCGCGCTGTGGAAGGACCAGCCGGCCGATGCGCCCAAGCCCATGGCCATGGAGCAGATCCTGCCCTTCGGCTCGGGCTACGACTTCTTCGACCGCATGGGCGGGCGCGTGTACCCCAACGGCCACAGCGTGCTGGGCACGCGCTTCAGCATCCATTCCAGCTACGCGCAGCTGCAGGACTACGAGGACGCGCTGCGCAGCGCCCTGGGCGAGGAGCGCGCCAACGACGTGCTGCAGCGCTCGCCGCAGAACGCGGTGCTCTTTCCCAGCCTGTCGCTCAAGGGCTCGCCGCAGGCCATCCGCGTGATCCGGCCGCTGGCGGCCGACCGCACGCTGGTGGAGGCCTGGAGCTTCCGCGCCGAGGGCGCGCCCGATCTGCTGCTGCAGCGGTCGATGAACTACAACCGCCTGGTCTTCTCGCCCATGTCGGTGGTGGCCCATGACGACGTGCACCTGTTCGAGAGCATGCAGCAGGGGCTGCGCGGCGAGGGCAACGAATGGGTCAGCCTGCATCGCGGCTTCTCGGAAGGCGAACGCAGCGACGTCGTGGAAGAGACCAGCGGCACCGACGAGCGCCTCCTGCGCAACCAGTTCCGCGCCTGGGCGAAGTGGATGGGGGCGGGCGCATGACGCTTTCTGCGGAGGACTTCGTCGTCCACGAGGCCGAGCTGATCGACGACCGTCGCTGGGACGACTGGCTCGCCCTGTTCGCCCCGGACGGCCGCTACTGGATCCCGTTGCAGGGCGCAGCGCAGGCCGATGCCGACAGCCACAACGCGCTCGCGCTGGAAGACCGCCTGCTGCTCGAGCTGCGCGTCAAGCGCCTGCACAGCCCGCGCGCCCACTCCCAGCATCCGGCCAGCCGCTGCCAGCATGTGCTGCAGGCCCCCCGGCGTCTGCCCGCCGCAGCAGAGGGCGGCGACACGGTCCGCCTGCGCACCGCCTTCCTCTACGTCGAATCGCGCGGCCCGCAGCAGGTGCTGCTGGCGGGCCACTGCGTCCACACCCTCGTGCCCGGCGGGCCGCTCGGCTGGCTGATCCGCGAGAAGCGGGTCAACCTGCTCGACGCGGGCCAGCCGCTGCCGGCCATCCAGTTGTTCGTCTAGTCCTTGTCTTTTCCTCCAACCAGGAGTTCCCCATGAAGAAGATGCTGATGTCCCTCGGCCGTGGCGCGGTGGCTGCCGTCGCGCTGGCCGCGGTCGCGGTGGCGGCCCAGGCGGCCGACCTCAAGGTCGGCCTGAGCGTGTCGCTCTCCGGCCCGAACTCCTCCATCGGCGTGCCCTATGCCAAGGGCATGCAGGCCGCGCTGGCCTACAAGGGCGAGATCGCCGGTCGCAAGGTGCAGCTCATCGTGGTCGACGACGGCTCCGATCCGACCGCGGCTGGCCGCAACGCCCGCAAGCTCGTGGAGGAGGACAAGGTCGACGTGCTGATGGGCACCTCGGGCGTGCCGGCCGCCATCGCCATGGCCCAGGTGGGCCGCGATGCCAAGGTGCCCATGGTCGGCCTCACGCCGCTGCTGCTGAACCCGGCGGACAACGCCTGGGTCATGACCGTGGCCCAGCCCACCCAGCTCATGATCGACGCCGTGGTGGAGCGCATGAAGAAGGACGGCGTGCGCACTGTGGGCTACATCGGCTTCTCCGACGCCTGGGGCGACCTGGTCTACAACGCGCTCATCAAGGCCGCGCCCGGCGCCGGCATCCAGGTGCTGGGCAACGAGCGCTATGCCCGCTCCGACCAGTCCGTCACCGGCCAGGTGCTCAAGCTGCTCGCCATGCGGCCCGATGCGGTGATGACCGGCGGTGCCGGCACGCCCGGCGCCTTGCCCTTCCTGGCCCTGGCCGAGCGCGGCTTCAAGGGCAAGGTCTATGGGCAGCATGGCCTGATCAACCCCGACTTCGTGCGCGTGGTGGGCGCGGCCGGGCAGGGCGCGCTGATGTCCACCGGGCCCGTCATCGTGGCCGAGCAGTTGCCGGCCGACCACCCGACCCGCAAGATGGGCCTGGCCTTCCGCGAGATCTACCAGAAGGTCAACAACGCACCCACCAGCGATGCCTTCTCGGCCTATTCCTTCGATGGCTGGCTGGTGTTCGCCGATGCCGCCCAGCGCGTGCTGGCCGCGGGCAAGGCCGAACCCGGCACGCCCGAATTCCGCCAGGCCCTGCGCGACGCCATCTTCAGCACCCGCGAGGTGGTGGGCACGCACGGCGTCTACAACTTCAAGCCCGGCGACCTGTACGGCGTGGACGAGCGCGCCCGCGTCATCGTCACGCTGGACAAGGGCCAGTGGAAGCTGGCGCCCTGACCCGCTGACGCGAAGGGAGCGCAACGCATGACAACGACGGCAATGACGACACAAAGGACTCCACGACCATGACCTGGGACGTCGCCCTCATCCTGGGCATCGACGGCTTGGCCAACGGCGCCATCTACCTGCTGGCCGGGCTCGGCCTGGTGCTGATCTTCTCGGTCACGCGGGTGGTGTTCGTGCCCTTCGGCGACATCGCGGCCTTCGCCGCGCTGACGCTGGCGGCCTTCGAGACCGGCAAGCTGCCGCCCACCATCGGCATGGTGATCTTCCTGGCCGCGCTGGCGCTGCTCACCGAGGTGGGCAGCCTGCTGCGCAAGGGCGAGGCCCGGCGCATTCCGAAGGCGCTGCTGCTGTGGGGTGTGCTGCCGCTGGTGCCCTGCGCCATCGCCTGGGCCGCGGCGCGCGCCGGCGTGCCGGTGGCGCTGCAGATCGTGGCCTCGGTGCTGCTGGTGGTGCCGGTGGCACCGCTGCTGGCGCGGGTGGTCTTCCAGCCCATTGCCGATGCCTCGGGGCTGGTGCTGCTGATCGTGTCGCTGGCGCTGCACTTCCTGCTGTCGGGCCTGGGCCTGCTGTTCTTCGGGCCCGAGGGCTCGCGCACCAGCGCGCTGACCTCGGCCTCGCTGACGCTGGGCGACGGCTTCACCGTCAGCGGCCAGGTGGTGCTGATGGTGAGCGCGGCCATCGTGCTGAGCGGCCTGTTCTTCCTGGTGTTCGAGCGCACCGTCACCGGCAAGGCGCTGCGCGCCACGGCGGTGAACCGGGTAGGCGCGCGGCTCGTGGGCATCCGGCCGGCGCGCACCGCGCTGCTGGCCTACGGCTGCGCCTCGCTGCTGGCGGGGCTGATCGGCGTGCTGATCGCGCCGGTCACCACCATGTACTACGACTCGGGCTTCATCATCGGCCTCAAGGCCTTCGTGGCGGCCATCATCGGCGGGCTGGTGAGCTACCCGGTCACGGCCATCGGCGCGCTGGCCGTGGGCATCATCGAAAGCTTCGCCTCCTTCTGGAGCGGAGCGCTCAAGGACGTGATCGTGTTCAGCCTGCTGATCCCGGTGCTGATGGCGCGCTCGTACATGGCGCGCCACCACGAGGAAGAAGCCGAGGAGATCGACCAATGAAGCGCAGCAGCTCTGCCCTCCTCATCGCGGCCGTGGTCGTCGTGCTGGCCCTGGTGCCGGCGCTGGCCGGCAGCTTCACCGTCTCGCTGCTCAACGACATCGGCATCGGCGCCCTGGTGGCGCTGGGGTTGGTGCTGCTGACCGGCGTGGGCGGTGCCACCTCCTTCGGACAGGCGGCCTTCGTGGGCATCGCGGCCTATTCCACGGCCTGGCTCACCACGGCGCAGGGGCTGTCGCCGTGGCTGGGGCTGCCCTTCGCGCTGCTGCTCACGGGCCTGTCGGCGCTGGCCATCGGCGCGCTCACGCTGCGCCTCGGCGGGCACTTCCTGCCGCTGTCGACCATCGCCTGGGGGCTGTCGATCGCGCTGCTCTTCGGCAACGTGGACGGACTGGGCCGGCACACGGGGCTGTCCAACATTCCGCCGCTGCGCATCGGCAGTTGGGCGCTGTCGGACCCGCGCGCCATCTATTACCTGATCTGGGCCATCGTGGGCCTGGCCTGCCTGTTCAGCCACAACCTGCTGAACTCGCGGCCGGGCCGGGCCATCCGCGGCCTGCGCGGCGGCGCCACGCTGCTGGCGAGCGTGGGGGCCGATGCCTACCGCGTCAAGCTCACGCTCTTCGTCACGGCGGCACTGTTCGCCGGGCTGGCGGGCTGGCTCTATGCGCACATGAACCGCTTCGTCAGCCCCTCGCCCTTCGACGTGCGGGCCAGCATCGAGTACCTGCTGATGGCCCTGGCCGGCGGCCTGGGCAGCCTGGCCGGCGCGCTGGTGGGCGCGGGCCTGGTGCTGGTGCTCAAGAACCTGCTGCAGGACGTGCTGCCGCTGGTGACTCAGTGGGCCGGCCAGCTGGAGGCCGTGACCTTCGCGGCCATGTTCATCGCGCTGCTGCATTTCGCGCGCGGCGGCGTGATGGGCTACGTGCGGCGCTGGCGCCTGCGGCGCGGTGCACGCGGGCCGGCCGCCGTGCCCGAGCTGGCGGCGCCGGTGCCGCCCCTGCCGCAGCGCGCCATGCCGGCCCGCGGCACGCCGCTGCTGTCGGTGCAGGGCGCCGTCAAGCGCTTCGGCGGGCTGGTGGCGGTCAACGACGTGAGCTTCGACGTGCAGGCCGGCGAGATCGTGGGCCTGATCGGGCCCAACGGCGCCGGCAAGTCCACCATGTTCAACCTGCTCACGCGCACCGCGCAGATGACGGCGGGCCGGGTGCAGTTCCTGGGCCAGGACATCAGCACGATGCAGCAGCGCGACGTGGCCCGGCTGGGCCTGGCGCGCACCTTCCAGCACGTCAAGCTGCGGCCGCACATGAGCCTGCTGGACAACGTGGCCCTGGGCGCCCATGCGCGCGCCGGCGCCGGCGTGCTACGCGCCGGCCTGCGGCTGGACCGGCAGGAGGAGCGCCAGATCCTGCAGGAGGCCCAGCGCCAGCTGGACCGCATCGGCCTGGGCGACCGCGCCCACGAGATGGCCGGCGCCCTGCCGCTGGGCACCCAGCGCATCCTGGAGATCGCCCGCGCCCTGGCCGCCGACCCGGTGCTGCTGGTGCTGGACGAGCCGGCCGCCGGCCTGCGCCGCAAGGAGAAGATGGCCCTGGGCGACTTGCTGCGCAAGCTGCGCGACGAGGGCGTGACCATCCTGATCGTGGAACATGACATGGACTTCGTGATGAAGCTGGTGGACCGCCTGGTGGTGATGAACTTCGGCGCCAAGCTGGTCGAAGGCGTGCCCGCGGCGGTGCGCGCCGACGAGCGGGTGCAGGCCGCCTACCTGGGGAGCACCGTATGAGCACGACGCCCATGCTGGAGATTGCCGACCTGCACGTCGGCTACGGCCAGGTCGAGGCGGTGCGCGGCGTGTCGCTCACGCTGCAGCCGGGGCAGATCATCTCGGTCATCGGCCCCAATGGCGCGGGCAAGACCACGCTGCTGGCCGCGGCCATGGGCCTGCTGCCGTCGCGCGGCACGCTGCGCTTCGAGGGCGAGGACCTGTCGGGCCTGGACGTGGAGGCGCGCGTGGAGCGTGGCCTGTGCCTGGTGCCCGAGAAGCGCGAGCTCTTCGGCGAACTCACGGTGCTGGACAACCTGCGCCTGGGCGCCTATTCGCGCCGCCTGCGTTCCGACGCGCTGCGCCAGCGGCTGGACGGCGTGTATGCGCGCTTTCCGCGCCTGGCCGAGCGCCGGGGCCAGCGGGCCGACACGCTCTCCGGCGGCGAGCGGCAGATGCTCGCGGTGGGCCGCGCGCTGATGTCCGCGCCGCGCCTCCTGATGCTGGACGAGCCCAGCCTGGGCCTGGCGCCGCTGATCGTGCAGGAGATTCTGTCCATCGTGCGCCAGCTGCGGGAGGACGGGGTGTCCATCCTGCTGGTGGAGCAGAACGCCCGCGCCGCGCTGGAAAGCTCGGACTACGGCTACGTGCTGGAGACGGGCGAGGTGGCGCTGTCCGGCGACTCCGCAGCCCTGGCCGACGACGAGCGCGTGCGCGCGACCTACCTGGGCGGCGGCACGCATGACGACGACTGACGCTGCTGACCCGCCGCTGCTGCCCGTGCCGCAGCGCACGCTGCCGCAGATGCTGCGGCGGCAAGCCCAGTGCTTCGGCGATGCGCCGGCCGTGCGCCTGGGCGACCAGCGCTGGCGCCATGCCGAGCTGCCCCGCCGCGCAGCGGCCCGCGCCGGCGCGCTGCAGGTCGCCGGCGTGGCACGCGGCGACCGCGTCGCCATCCTGGCGGGCAACCGGCCGCAGTTCCTCGACGCCTTCATCGGCTGCGGCTGGATAGGCGCGGTGGCGGTGCCCATCAACACCGCCTCGATGGGGCCGCAGATCGAGTACTTCCTCGCCAACAGCCAGGCCGCGCTGCTGGTCATCGAGGCGCAGTACCTCGACCGGCTGGCCACGGCCGACCTGGGGCGCACGGCGCTCCGGCGCATCTGGGTGCTGGAAGGCGAAGGCGCCACGGTGCCGGCATCCGTGGCGGGTGTGGCGGTCGAGGCCTGGCCGTCCGAAGGCGACGAAGCCGCGCCCGCCGAGGTCGGCCCGGCCGACACGCTCGCCATCCTCTACACCTCGGGCACCACCGGCCCCTCGAAAGGCGTGCTGTGCCCGCATGCGCAGTACTACTGGTGGGGCGTCAACAGCCTGCGCGTGCTGGGCGTGCGCGCCGACGACGTGCTGTGCACCACGCTGCCGCTGTTCCACATCAATGCCCTCAACACCTTTGCCCAGGCCTGCCTGTCGGGCGCCGAGGCGGTGTTCGAGGGCCGCTTCTCGGCCTCGGGCTTCTGGCCGTCCATGCAGGCCTGCGGCGCCACCGTGGTCTACCTGCTGGGCGCCATGGTGCCGATCCTGCTCGCGCAGCCGGAAGGCGCCGCCGAACGCGAGCACCGCGTGCGCATCGGCCTGGGCCCGGGTGTGCCGGGCGCCGCGGGCGAAGCGTTCGCGGCCCGCACCGGCGTGCGCCTGCTCGAAGGCTATGGCTCCACCGAGACCAACTTCGTCATCGCCACTGCGCCCGATTCGCCGCGCGGCGGCGTCATGGGCTGGGTGCTGCCCGGCTTCGAGGCCCGCGTGGCCGACGAGCACGATGCCGAACTGCCCGACGGCCAGGCCGGCGAGCTGCTGCTGCGCGCCCACGAGCCGCATGCCTTCGCCAGCGGCTACTTCCAGATGCCCGACAAGACCGTCGAGGCCTGGCGCAACCTGTGGTTCCACACCGGCGACCGCGTGGTGCGCGAGGCCGACGGCGCCCTGCGCTTCGTGGACCGCATCAAGGACGCGATCCGCCGCCGCGGCGAGAACATCTCGTCCTTCGAGGTGGAGCAGGTGCTGCAGAGCCATCCCGCCGTGGCGACCGTGGCCGTGTACCCGGTGCGTTCCGAGCTGGCCGAGGACGAGGTGATGGCCGCGCTGATCCTGCGCGAGGGCCAGGCGCCGGCGCCGCAGGAACTGGCCGCCTGGTGCGAGGCGCGCCTGCCGTACTTCGCCGTGCCGCGCTGGTTCGACATCGTCGATGACCTGCCGCGCACCGAGAACGGCAAGGTGCAGAAATACAAGCTGCGGGAGCGCGGCGTGACGCCCACCGCCTGGGAGCGCCCGCCGCAGCCCCGCGCCCGCCGGGCCTGAATCGGCCATGTCCGCCGCCCCTGCCGCCGTTCCCTCCATCGCCGCCGCCCCGGTGCTGGCCGGCCGCGTGGCCCTGGTCACCGGCGCGGCCCAGGGCCTGGGCCTGGCCATCGCGCGGGCCCTGGGCGAGGCCGGCGCCCGGCTGGTGCTGGCCGATGCCCAGCCCGCCGTGCAGGCGGTGGCAGCGGCCTTCACCGCCGACGGCCTGCCGGCCAGCGCCGTGGTCGCGGACGTCGCCACCGAGGACGGCTGGCAGCGCATGCTGCAGGCCGGCTGCGCGGCGCACGGCTTCATCGACGTGCTGGTCAACAACGCCGCGCGCACGCCCACCGCCGGCCCCTGGGACATCGCCATGGCGGAATGGGACGAGGTTATGGCCGTCAACCTGCGCGGCTGCTTCCTCGGCTGCCGCACGCTGGGCGCGCACATGCGCGCGCGGGGGCAGGGCGGGCGCATCCTCAACCTGGGCTCGCTGGCCGGCCAGCAGGCGAGTGCGGCGACGGGGCTGCACTACGCGGCCTCCAAGGCCGGCATCCTGGCGCTCACGCGCGGCTTCGCCACCGAGCTGGCGCCCGATCGCATCACCGTCAATGCCCTGGCGCCGGCCGCCATCCGCAGCCCGGCGCTCGACGGCCTGCCCGCCGCGCGGCAGGCGGCGCTGCGCGCCGCCATCCCGCTCGGCCGCTTCGGCGAGCCCGCCGAGGTGGCGGGCGCGGCCGTCTTCCTGGCCTCGGACGCTGGCGCCTTCATCACCGGCGCCACGCTGGACGTCAACGGCGGGAGGCTCATGCGATGAGCGCCGAGCCCCTCCCGCCGGCCGGCGCCGCCCCCGGCTATGCTCGCCCGACCCGAGAACGAACGGCAGCGTCCCAGAGAGAAGAGAACAGGATGGCCACCCATTCCAAGCATTTCCGCATCGTCCAGTCCCTGGGCGAGGAACACATCGGCCTGGAAGCCCGCGCCCAGGCCGACGACCACCTGGACACCAAGATCTGGCTGCGCCTGCTGGCCTGCAGCACGCAGATCGAGCAGCAGATCCGCCAGCAGCTGCGCACCCGCTTCGGCACCACGCTGCCGCGCTTCGACTACCTGGCCCAGCTGGACCGCTATCCCGAGGGCCTGCGCATGAACGTGCTCTCGCGCTACCTCATGGTGACGGGCGGCAACGTCACCGGCCTCACGGACCAGCTGGTCAAGGAGGGGCTGGTGGAGCGCATCGACGACCCGGAGGACCGGCGCTCCTGGCGCGTGTGCCTCACCGACAAGGGCCGCACCGAATTCGCGGCCATGGCGGCCGAGCACGAGAAATGGCTGATCGACATGTTCAGCGGCCTGCCCGCCGGCAGCAAGGAGGCGCTGTACGAGCACCTGGGCCGGCTGCGGGTGCACCTGGTGCAGCGGCCCGCCGCTGCGGCTGTCGCCGCCGATGCCGCGCCGGCCGTGGACAGGCGCGCGCCGCGCAAGGCCCGCAGCCGCTGAGCGACCCTCTGCCACCGTCAGCCGGACGCAGCGCCGCCTGACGCGCCGGGCCCGCCGGCCGTGCTAGGTTGCCGCGTCGCCGCTCGCCGGCCTGCTGCTGCCGCCCCGCGCGGCCCCTTGCTTTGGACTCCCTCACCCAGATCGTTCTCGGCGCCGCCGTCGCGGCTGTGTCTGTGCCGGCGCGCGACCGGCGCGTCGCGCTCGCGGCCGGCGCCGTGCTCGGTACCCTGCCGGACCTCGACGGCATTCCGCTCGCCCTCATGGGCCTGGACCCGGTGACCCGCGTCACCTGGCACCGCGGCCCCTCGCATTCGCTGCCGCTGCTGCTGGCGGCCGGCTGGCTGCTGTGGCTGCTGCTGCGGCGCTGGAACCAGCGTGTCCGCACAGCGCCCCGGCCCTGGCTCGTGGCCATCTGGCTGGCGCTGCTGACGCATCCGCTGCTGGACGCCTTCACCGTCTACGGCACGCAGCTGTGGTGGCCGTCGCCCACCCGGCCGGTGATGGGCGGCAGCATGTTCATCATCGATCCGCTCTACACCCTGCCGCTGCTGGCCGCCTGCATCGCGGCCGCCGTGGCCGGCCCGCGCGCGTGGGGCCGGCGCTGGCTGGCCGGCGGGCTGCTGCTCGGCAGCCTGTACCTGGGCTGGAGCCTCGTCGGCCAGCAACTGGCCGACCGTGCCGCGGCCCGTGCGCTGGCGCCGATGGGCCTGCGGGACGCGCCGCGACTGGTGGTGGTCACGCCGCTCAACACGCTGCTGTGGCGCGTGGTCGTGATGACGCCCGACGGCTTCCTGGAAGGCGAGCGCTCGCTGGTGGCCGACCGCGGCGCCATGCGCTTCACCGCCCATGCCAGCGACACGGCGGCGCTGCAGGCGCTGGGCGCGGACCCCGCCGTGGCGCGGCTGCGCTGGTTCACCCACGGCTTCATGAAGGCCGAGCGCGACGGCGACGCGCTGGTGGTGTCGGACCTGCGCATGGGCGCCGAGCCCGACTACAGCTTCAACTACCGCGTGGCGCGCTGGGCGGACGGCCGCTGGCAGCCGGTGCCGGTGCGCCAGCAGTCGGGCATCCGCGATGCGAAGGGCATGCTGGCGGCCACCTGGCAGCGCATCTGGCACGCAGCGCCGGCGCCGTAGCCGGCGGCTTTCGGCCGGACGCACTCAGGCCGTGGCGATCTCGCGCCAGATGGCCGCGAGCGGCAGGGTGCGCTCGACGGCGCCGCGCTTGATGGCCTCCTTGGGCATGCCGAAGACCACGCAGCTCTCCTCGTCCTGCGCCAGGGTGCGCGCCCCCGCGTTGCGCATCTCCAGCAGGCCCGCGGCGCCGTCGTCGCCCATGCCCGTCATGATGATCCCCTGCGCATTGCCACCCGCGGCCTTGGCCACCGAGCGGAACAGCACGTCCACCGACGGCCGGTGGCGGTTGACCAGCGGCCCATCCACCACCTCCACGTGGTACTGCGCGCCGCTGCGGCGCAGCAGCATGTGCTTGCCCCCGGGCGCGATCAGCGCGCGGCCGGGCATCACCCGGTCGTTCGTCTCCGCCTCCTTCACCTCGATGCGGCACAGCCCGTTCAGCCGCGCCGCGAAGGCCGCCGTGAACTTCTCGGGCATGTGCTGCACGATCACCATGCCCGGGCACACCCGCGGCAGGGCCGTGAGCACCTCTTCCAGCGCCTGCGTGCCGCCGGTGGAGGTGCCGATGGCCACCACCCGTTCGGTGGTCTGCGCCATGGC
>NZ_LDSL01000044.1 GCF_001476815.1 Pseudacidovorax intermedius
GCCCAGCGCGGCGGCGGCATCGGCCCACTGCAGCGGGCCGACCTTCAGGAAGGCTTCCACCTGCGCCGCCAGGGCGGGCAGCACCGGCTTGAGGTAGAGCGTCAGCAGGCGGAAGGCCTCGATGCAGGTGGTGCAGACGTCGTGCAGGCGCACTTCCTGCCCGGCCTGCTTGGCCAGTTCCCAGGGCTTGTTGGCGTCCACGTAGGCGTTGACCTGGTCGGCCAGGGCCATCACCTCGCGCAGGGCGCGGGCGTAGTCGCGGCCGTCGTAGAGCTGGCGCAGGTCCTCGGCGCCGGCGCGCAGGATGACCAGCAGGTCCTCGCCGTCGGCGGAAACGGTGCCGAGCCGGCCGCCGAAGCGCTTGGCGATGAAGCCGGCCGAGCGGCTGGCGATGTTGATGAACTTGCCCACCAGGTCGCTGTTGACGCGGGCGACGAAATCCTCGGGGTTGAAGTCGATGTCCTCGTTGCGGCCGTTGAGCTTGGCGGCGATGTAGTAGCGCAGCCATTCGGGGTTCAGGCCTAGGCTCAGGTACTTGAGCGGGTCGATGCCGGTGCCGCGGCTCTTGCTCATCTTCTCGTTGTTGACGGTCAGGTGGCCGTGCACGAAGACGCCGTCCGGCGCCTTGCGGCCGCTGAAATGCAGCATCGCCGGCCAGAACAGGGTGTGGAAGGTGATGATGTCCTTGCCGATGAAGTGCACCTGCTCCAGGTCGGGCTGGGCCATGTAGGCGTCGTAGTCCTCGCCCTTCTTGCCCAGCCAGTTCTTGAGCGAGGCCAGATAGCCGACCGGCGCGTCCAGCCACACGTAGAAGTACTTGCCCGGCGCATCGGGAATCTCGATGCCGAAATAGGGCGCGTCGCGGCTGATGTCCCAGTCGCCCAGGCCGCCGGTGCCGTCTTCCTTCTTGACCAGCCATTCGCGGATCTTGTTCTGCACCTCGGGCTGCACGTGGCCGGGGGCCGCGGTCCATTCCTTCAGGAAGGCCTCGCAGCGCGGGTCGGACAGCTTGAAGAAGAAATGGTCGGAGCTGCGCAGCTCCGGCTTGGCGCCCGACAGCGCCGAATAGGGATTGATCAGCTCGGTGGGCGCGTAGACGGCGCCGCAGACCTCGCAGTTGTCGCCGTACTGGTCCTTGGCATGGCACTTCGGGCATTCGCCCTTGATGAAGCGGTCGGCCAGGAACATGCCCTTCTCGGGGTCGTAGAACTGTTCGACCGGGCGCGTTTCGATCAGGCCGGCCGCCTTGAGGTCGCGGTAGATCTGCTGGGCGAGTTCGTGGTTCTCCGGCGCGTCGGTGGAATGCCAGTTGTCGAAGGCGATGTGAAAGCCGTCGAGGTAGGGCTTGCGGCCGGCGGCGATCTCGGCCACGAAGGCCTGGGGCGTGATGCCCGCCTTGTCGGCCGCGATGGTGATGGCGGCGCCGTGGGCGTCGTCCGCGCAGACGAAGTTGACCTCGGCACCGTTCATCCGCTGGAAGCGCACCCAGATGTCGGCCTGGATGTATTCCATGATGTGGCCGATGTGGAACTTGCCGTTGGCGTAGGGAAGGGCGGTGGTGACGAAGAGCTTGCGCGCTGCGGGCATGGATGTCGGTCTCGCGGATGGGCCGGCGGGCGCGGCAGGGCGCCGCGCTCCGGCAGGGTCGGGCATTTTAGGTTTGGGCCCGGCCTCGCCGTATCCTCGGGACTTTGCCCGCAGACAACCCGGAGGACGCCCCGTGACCACCCCCCGCATTCCCGCCACCCTGATCTCCGGCGACGGCATCGGCCCCGAGATCATGGAAGCCACGCTGGCCGCGCTCGATGCCCTCGGCTCGCCCTTCGAATGGGACCCGCAGATCGCCGGCCTGGGCGGCGTCCGGACCGCGGGCGACCCTTTGCCCGAGGCGACGCTCGAGAGCATCCGACGCACCCGCCTGGCGCTCAAGGGCCCGCTGGAGACGCCCTCGGGCGGTGGCTACCGCAGCTCCAACGTGCGGCTGCGCGAGGCCTTCCAGCTCTATGCCAACGTGCGGCCGGCGCGCACCATCATCCCGGGCGGGCGCTTCGACGACATCGACCTGCTGGTGGTGCGCGAGAACCTCGAGGGCCTGTACATCGGCCACGAGCACTACATCCGCATCGAGGACGACCCGCATGCCGTGGCCATGGCCACCGGCATCAACACCCGCCAGGGCTGCAAGCACATCCTGCGCTATGCCTTCGACGCCGCCGTGGCCCAGGGCCGCAAAAAGGTGACGGTGGTGCACAAGGCCAACATCATGAAGGCGCTGACCGGCATCTTCCTGGAGACGGCCGAACAGCTCTACGCCGCCGAGTACCAGGGGAAGTTCCAGTTCGAGACCATGATCGTGGACGCCTGCGCCATGAAGCTGGTGCTCAACCCCTGGCAGTTCGACATGATCGTCACCACCAACCTGTTCGGCGACATCCTGTCCGACCTGGTGGCGGGGCTGGTGGGCGGCCTGGGCATGGCGCCGGGTGCCAACATCGGCGCCGATGCGGCCATCTTCGAGGCAGTGCACGGCTCGGCGCCGGACATCGCGGGCAAGGGCATCGCCAACCCCATCGCGCTGATGCTGGCCGCGGCCCAGATGCTGGACCACGTGAAGCGCACCGACCTGGCCGACCGTCTGCGCACCGCCATCGACCAGACGCTCAACGTCGACAACGTCCGCACCGGCGACCTGGGCGGCGGTGCCAACACCATCGCCTTCACCAAGGCGCTGGTCGCGCGGATCAAGGGGGGTGCATGACGACCGAGCAGAACCTGCCCATCCTGTCGCCCTCCGAGGCGCGGGTGCTCGGCGTGCTGATCGAGAAGCAGCGCACCGTGCCCGACAGCTATCCGCTCACGCTCAACAGCCTGCTCGCCGGCTGCAACCAGAAGACCAGCCGGCACCCTGTGATGGAGCTGGCCGAGGCCGAGGTACAGGAGGCGCTGGAAAGCCTGCGCCGCCGCAGCCTGGTCGACGAGAGCAGCGGCGGCCGGGCCATGCGCTACGGCCACAACACCGACCGCGTGCTGCGGCTGCCCTCGCAGTCGGTGATCCTGCTGGCGGTGCTGATGCTGCGCGGCCCGCAGACGGCGGGCGAGCTGCGCATCGCCAGCGACCGCATGCACAACTTCGCGGACATCTCGTCGGTGGAAGGCTTCCTGGACGAGATGGCCGAGCGGCCGGCCGGGGCGCTGGTGGTGAAGCTGCCGCGCCTGCCCGGGGCGCGCGAGAGCCGCTGGGCCCATCTGCTGTCCGGGCCGGTGGCGGCCGAGCTGATGGCGGTGCCCGCGGGCGGTGCCGCCCCCGTGGCCGGCGGCGATGCCGGCGAGACGGCGACCCTGCGGGTGCGCGTCGACCGGCTCGAAGCCGAAGTCGCCGCGCTCAAGGCCACGCTGGCCAAGGTCTGCGCGGACCTGGGCATCGAGGTCGCCTGAAGCGGCGCCGGGGCAGCCTCTACCGCATTGCGCTGTCACCCAGTGGACGCCCGCCGCCACCGGCCCTGCGCTACCGTGCCGCTCCCTTGCAAAAGAACGACCCGGAGACACCCATGACCCATCCCCCCGCCTTGGCCGAATGGCACCGCCTGGTGCAGACCCACGACAGCGCCGGCCTCTGGGCCCTGCTGGCCGAGGACGCCGTCTTCCACTCGCCCGTGGTGCACACGCCGCAGGTGGGCCGGCCCATCGTCAGCGCCTACCTCACGGCGGCCTTCCGGGTGTTCTTCAACGACACCTTCCGCTACGTGCGCGAGACGGTCGCGTCCGACCATGCGGTGCTGGAATTCGCCGTCACGCTGGACGGCATCGAGGTCAACGGCGTGGACATCGTCAGCTGGAACGCCGAGGGCCGCATCACCCAGTTCAAGGTGATGCTGCGGCCGCTCAAGGCGGTGAACCTGATCCACCAGCGCATGGGCGAGATGCTGGCGGCCCGCCAGGGCTGATGGGCAGACGGCGGGGCGACCCCCGGGCCTGCCCCGCCGCCGACCTGCCGCCTGGAGCCGAATGGCCCCTTTGTCCGACAGCCTCCAGGCGCCCCGCTGCCTACGATGCCGACAAGGGAAGCCCGGGGTGCCGTCGCCGCAACACACAACAACAGGACACGCGACCTGACCCGAACCCGCCGGCGCCATGGGCGGCGCCGGCCCGTTTCGAGCACGAGGTCTGGCGATGTCCACGAACACGCCGCGCACGTCCGCGGCCACCACCGGCAGCCGGGAACAGGCGCGCAAGCTGGAGGAAGAAGGCCGCCTGAAGCCCGGCGCCCGGCGCCGCCTGCCCGCGCAGGCCCAGGACGCGGACCTGCCGCGGCCCCACGCGCCCGGCAGCCACGATGGCGAAAAGGTGGGCGGGCAGGGCGATGCTGTGGGCGCGCCGCATCCCGCCGCCAAGGGCCGCGACGCCCCGGTGGACGTCCGTTGAGCCCGCTGCACCGAATGCGCCCGACAGATCCCTGTCGCAATCTGCGCACGCCTTTCCGGCGTTGCATGCCGGGCAGGCCACGCGCTCTTCGTGCGTGAACGCCGTCGCGAAGGTCCCATGCCCTGGCTGAAGATCCTGCACATCGGCGCCGTCATCCTCTGGTGCGGCTCGCTGCTCTACCTGCCGCTCGCGACCGCGGCGGCGTCCGGCGACGCACGTCGGCGTCCGGCCGCGCTGGGCGAGCCGCAGGACGAGATCCTGCGCGCCCTGTTCATCTGGGTGGCCACGCCGGCCGCCCTGGTCGCCATCGCCTCCGGCACGCTCATCTTCATGGTGCAGGGCACGCTGGGGCTCTGGCTGCTGGCCAAGCTGGTGCTGGTCGGCCTGCTGGCGCTGGCGCATGCCAGTTTCGGCCTGCTGATCCTGCGGGTGGAACGCGGGCAATCCGCCCGGCACGCGGCGCTGCTCGTCGGCGCGCTGCTGCTGCCGCTGCTGCTGGCGATCGCGTGGCTGGTGCTGCGCAAGCCCGGGCTGGACGGGGCATTGCCATGAGCGGCGTGTGCCCGATGGCGGCGCCTGCCCGGCCAGCGCCCGCCGATGCTGGGGCGGCCTGTTCAGGTCAGGTCGACCGCCACACCCTTTTCGTACACCAGCCGCCCGCCGAGGTAGGCCGCCAGCGCGATGAAGCCGGCGGTGAACAGGGTGATGCCCGCGCCCCAGGGCCACAGCCATTGGGCGGGGTCTTCCGCCCGCCAGCGCAGCGCCCAGTTCAGGCTGGCGAGCGACAGCATCATCACGGCCACGATGGCATGGCCCCAGGCCGTGACCAGCCGGCGGATGCGTTTGACCGTCAGCAGGTCGATCAGCCCGGCCACGCTGGCGGTCCAGCCGCCCGCCGCGCCGACGCCCGCCAGCCACAGGCCGGCCCGGGCCCAGAAGGGGTCCTGCGTCCACCACCAGGCGGCGTCGGTGCCCACCAGCCCGATCAGCGCGGCCACCGGGAAGTGGATCAGCATGGGATGCAGCGGATGGCCGGCGATCGCGGCGCGGCTGCGGATGGGCTCGGGCAGGGCGGTCTGCGGGCTCGGAGGGGCGGCGCTCATGCCGCCATTGTGGGGCTCGCCCTGCTGCCGATGCTCGGCGGATGCCGGGGGCCGCTGTCGGTGCTCGACCCAGCCGGGCCCTCGGCCGGCGCCATCGCGCAGGTGTGGTGGTGGATGTTCGGTGTGGCGGTGGCGGTGCTGGTGCTCATGGTGGTGCTGGGCGCACTGGCCATGCGGGGCCGACGCGGCGGCCAAGGCGAGGATGCCGGCGCCGACGCGCACCGCTTTCCCGGCGACGGCGCGCGCCAGCGCCGCATCGCGCGCCGCTGCCTCATCGGCGGCGGGCTGCTGCTGCCGGGCGTGGCCATCACGGCGCTGCTGGTCTTCGGCTCGCCGGCCGGCTTCCACCAGCTGCCCTGGCCGGGCGCGGCCGCCGCGCCGCTGCGGGTGGAGGTCACCGGCCACCAGTGGTGGTGGGAGGTGCATTACCCCGACACCGGCCAGCGCCTGCGCAACGAGCTGCGCCTGCCCGCCGGCCGCGCGGTGGACGTGCACACCCGCAGCGCCGACGTGATCCACGGCTTCTGGGTGCCGCGCCTGGGCGGCAAGCTCGACGCCGTGCCGGGCCGCACGCTGGTCGTGCGGCTGCAGGCGGACCGGCCCGGCACCTACCGCGGCGTGTGCGCCGAGTTCTGCGGCGCCGGCCATGCCCACATGCCGATGGTGGTGCAGGCGATGCCGGCCGAGGACTTCGATGCCTGGCTGAACGCGTCGCCCGCTGCCGCCCGGACGCCACGGCCACCCGCCGTGGCCGCCGCCTTCGCGCAGGAGGCCGGCCGATGACCGAGCGCGAACAGCCCACCAGCGAGGCCACCAACCGGCAGGCCGACGACGCCCTGCACCGCGCCCTGCACCAGACCTGGCGCAACCCGCCCGGCTGGCGCGCGGCGGCGGCCGTCAACCACAGCACCATCGCGCAGCGCTTCATGCTCACGGGCGGCGCCTTCTTCCTGATCGCGGGCGTGCTGGCCATGCTGATCCGCGCGCAGCTGGCGCTGCCGCGGCACGACTTCATGGGCGTGGAGGCCTACAACCAGGCCTTCACCATGCACGGCACGCTGATGATGTTCCTGTTCGCCGTGCCCATGCTGCAGGGCATCGCGGCCTACCTGCTGCCCAAGATGATCGGCGCGCGCGACCTGGTGTTCCCGCGGCTGTCGGCCTTCGGTTACTGGTGCTACGTATTCGGCGGCGTCATCTTCACCAGCAGCCTGGCCTTCGAGCTGGCGCCGGATGCCGGCTGGTTCATGTACACGCCGCTGTCGAGCAACGTGTACTCGCCGGGCATCAATTCGGACTTCTGGCTCATCGGCATCACCTTCGTGGAGATCTCCACCATGGCGGCGGCCATCGAGCTGGCGGTGTCGGTGCTGCGCACGCGCGCGGCCGGCATGGCGCTGCAGCGCATGCCGGTCTTCGCCTGGGCCATGCTGGTCACCTCGCTGATGATCGTGATCGGCTTTCCGCCGCTGATCCTCGGCTCGCTGCTGCTGGAGCTGGAGAGGGCCGCCGGCTGGGCCTTCTTCGACCCCACGCGCGGTGGCGATCCGCTGCTGTGGGCGCACCTGTTCTGGCTCTTCGGCCATCCGGAGGTCTACATCATCTTCCTGCCGGCCACGGGGCTCATCTCGACCATGGTGCCGGTGTTCGCCGGCCGGCCGCTGGTGGGCTACCGCTGGGTGGTGGCGTCGCTCATCGGCATCGGCTTCCTCAGCTTCGGGCTGTGGGTGCACCACATGTTCACGCTGGGCATTCCGGCGCTGGCGCAGGCCTTCTTCTCGGCGGCCAGCATGCTGGTGGGCATTCCGACGGCGGTGCAGATCTTCGCGTGGCTGGCCACGCTGTGGACCGGCCGGCCGCGCTGGGAGGTGCCGATGCTGTGGATCGCCGCCTTCCTGGTGGTCTTCGTGGCCGGCGGCCTCACCGGCGTGATGCTGGCGCTGGTGCCCTTCAACTGGCAGGTGCACGACACGCATTTCGTGGTGGCGCACTTCCACTACGTGCTGGTGGGCGGCATGCTGTTCCCGCTGCTGGCCGGCCTGTACTACTGGCTGCCGCACATGAGCGGGCGCATGCCCTCGAAGCGCCTGTCGCGCGCGGGCTTCTGGCTCACGGTGATCGGCTTCAACGGCACCTTCCTGGTGATG
The DNA here is from genome assembly GCF_001476815.1 of Pseudacidovorax intermedius. Lineage (GTDB taxonomy): Bacteria > Pseudomonadota > Gammaproteobacteria > Burkholderiales > Burkholderiaceae_C > Xenophilus > Xenophilus intermedius_A. Next base: position 7,673 of record NZ_LDSL01000044.1, read on the forward strand.
CACTGGACGGGGCTGCTCGGCATGCCGCGGCGCGTGTACACCTACGAGCCGGGGCTGGGCTGGGAATGGCCCAACCTCATCTCCTCGGTGTTCGGCTTCGTCATGGCCTTCGGCGTGGTCACGGTGCTGCTGGACCTGGCGCTGCACTGGCGCCTGGGCCGGCGGGCCGAAGTCAACCCCTGGAAGGCCGACACGCTGGAATGGGCGACGGCCATGCCTGCGGAGGCCTACAACTTCGCCAGCCAGCCGGCGGTGCACACCCGCCATCCGCTGTGGACCCGTCCCGGTCTGCCGGCCGAGATCGCCGCCGGCCGCCATGCGCTGGCCCGCGGCGTGGCCGCGCGCGAGACGCTGGGCAGCAGCCCCGTCGCCGCCCGGCCTACCGAGCTGATCGTGCTGCCGGGCAACAGCTGGCTGCCCTTCCATGCCGCGCTGCTGATCGCGTTGCTGTGCGTGATGCTGCTGCTCAAGCTGTACTGGCTGGCGGCCATCGCGGCGGCGGGGGCGGCACTGGTGCTGCTGCGCTGGTCCTGGGTCAACGGCGACCATCCCGGCTATGGCGCGCCGCACGAGGAGCAGGAGGCCGAGACGGCGGTGCATGGCGTGCGGCTGCGCCCACACACGCACGGCGCGGACGGGCCGGGACTGTGGGGCATGAAGTTCACGCTGCTGGCCGATGGGGCGCTGTTCAGTTCGCTGCTCTTCGGCTGGTTCTACCTGTGGACGGTGGCACCGGGCTGGCAGGCGCCGGCGCGGCCGGCGGTCGGCTGGTGGCCGCTGCTGGCCGTCACGGTGCTGGCGGCGGCCGCGAGCGGGTTGATGGCGCAGGCCGTGGGCCGGCTGCGCGCCGGCCGGGCGCATGGGCTGGTCGCTCGCTTCACCGTCGCCGGGCTGCTGGCGTTGTCGGCCGCGGGCGGGCTGGCGCTGCTGGGTTTCGGCCTGGCGTTGCGGCCGAGCGCGCAGGCGCACGATGCCATCGTCGCCGTCACGCTGCTGTACCTGGGCGTCCACACGCTGCTGGCCGGGATGCTGGCGCTGATGCAGACGGCGCGGGTGCGTGCAGGGCTGGTGGGCGCGCACCGGCCCTACGAGCCCGGCGTGGTGGCGGCTTTCGGCCACTACACGGCGGGAGCCTGCGCGGTGGCCTGGCTGGCGCTTGCGCTGGTGCCGCGGGGATGGGCATGACGGGCCGCTCTCGGACCCTGCTGCAATGGCTGTCGCCGGACAGTCCCTGGCAACTGGCGCTCGGCTTCACGCTGTGGTCCGTCTGGTTCGTGGGGGTGTACAGCGGGGTATCGGTGGCCTGTTCCAAGCGCTGGTTCGCTGGCGCGGCGGGCTCGGGAACGGCCAGCGCCGCGCTGATGGGCGTCACGGCGCTCACCATCGTGCTGCTGGCGCTCGCGGCCGTGCGCTGCCTGCGCCATGCGCACGCGCTGCGCGGGCTGGACCCGGCCGGCCCCCGGCGCCCGGCGCGGCCGGATGATGCCGTGGGCCAGGCCGAGGGCGACGACCCGCCGGGCGGGGTGCCGGACAGTGCCTTCGCCCAGCGCCGCGAACGGCGGCGCTTCATCGCCGCGTTGTCGGCGGTGCTGCACGCGGTGGCCGCCGTGTCCACGCTGTTCGTCGCACTGCCGCTGCTGTGGCTGCCGCCCTGTCTTTGACGGCGCCGACCTTCTGCGATCCGGTCCCACGCCTCCCAAGCCCTTTCTTCCGGAGTTCCACCATGCCCATCGACCTGCTGCGCCTGTGCACCCTGGATGCGATGCCCGCCCTGCCGCAGAACTGGTGGGCCGCCTGGAGCTTGGCGCCGGCCGTGCTGCTGCCGCTGCTGGCGCTGGCCGTTCTGGCCGGCGGGCAGGGCGCCGTGGCGCGCTTCGCGTCACCCGCCTTTCCGGCACTGCCCGGCGGTGCTGCCCGTCGCTGGCGCCTGGCGGGGCTGACGCTGCTCGCCCTCGCGCTGGTCTCGCCGCTGTGCCGCCTGGCTGCGACGCTGGCGTCCGCGCACATGGTCCAGCTGATGGTGCTGGTGGCCGGCTGCGCGCTGCTGGCGCTCGGCTGGGCGCCGCCGCGCCGCACCCATCCCGCCGCGCTGCCGCTGGCGGCGGCCCTGCACGGCGGGCTGCTGTGGCTGTGGCACCTGCCGGCCGTCTATGCCGCCACGCTGACCAGCAGCCTCGTGCACTGGGCGGCCACGGCGGCGCTCGCAGCGGCGTCCTTCGCCTTCTTCCACCAGGCGGTCCATGCGCCGGCGGAGCGCCGCGGCGCGGCCCTGCTCGCCGTGCTGGCCACGCTGGCCCACACCGGCCTGCTCGGCGCGCTCCTCACCTTCGCCGGCCAGCCGCTCTATGCCCTGCAGGCGCCCGGCGCCCGGGCCTGGGGCCTGGACCCGCTCACCGACCAGCAGCTCGCCGGGCTGGTGATGTGGGTGCCCGGCGGCCTCAGCTACATGGCCCTGGCGCTGGGGCTGGCGCTGCACCACGGGTCGGCGCAGGGCCGGCGCAGCCGGCGCGGCGCGGGTCCGGCGGCCCGCGGCACGCGCGAGCCCGCGGCCCGCACCGGCTGACGCTTGCCCCTTCCGCGGCAGCGGCCGGCCCGGGGCCCGTAGACTCGCCGCCCAATTGAGGAGCCATATCCAATGACCGTGACCCCCGAGGGCCTGCTCGACGCCCTGAAGAGCGTCCAGGACCCGAACACCGGCCAGTCCTTCGTGGCGGCCAAGGCCGTGCGCAATCTGCAGATCGACGGCGGCGACGTCGCCTTCGACCTGGTGCTGGGCTACCCGGCGCGCAGCCAGCATCCGGCGCTGCGCAAGTCGCTGGTGGCCGCAGCGCGCAGCCTGCCTGGCGTGGAGAACGTGTCGGTCAACGTGCTGACCGAGATCACGGCGCATGCCGTGCAGCGCGGCGTGCAGCTGCTGCCCGGCGTGAAGAACATCGTGGCCGTGGCCTCGGGCAAGGGCGGCGTGGGCAAGAGCACCACCGCGGCCAACCTGGCCCTGGCGCTGGCGGCCGAGGGCGCGCGCGTCGGCCTGCTCGACGCCGACATCTACGGCCCCAGCCAGCCCATGATGATGGGCGTGAGCGGCCGGCCCACCAGCCCCGACGACAAGACCATGGACCCGCTGGAAGGCCACGGCGTGCAGCTGATGTCCATCGGCTTCCTGGTCGACCCCGACCAGGCCATGATCTGGCGCGGCCCCATGGCCACCCAGGCGCTGGACCAGCTGCTGCGCCAGACCAACTGGAAGGACGTGGACTACCTGGTGGTCGACATGCCGCCCGGCACCGGCGACATCCAGCTCAGCCTGAGCCAGCGCGTGCCCATCACCGGCGCGGTGATCGTCACCACGCCGCAGGACATCGCCCTGCTCGACGCCCGCAAGGGCATCACCATGTTCGAGAAGGTGGGCGTGCCCATCCTCGGCATCGTGGAGAACATGGCGGTGCACGTGTGCACGAACTGCGGCCACGTCGAGCACATCTTCGGCCACGAGGGCGGCAAGAAGATGGCGGCCGAGCGCAACATGGCCTACCTGGGCGCGCTGCCGCTGGCCATGGCCATCCGCGAGCAGGCCGACGGCGGCAAGCCCACCGTGGCGGCCGAGCCCGAGGGCGAGATCGCCGGCCTGTACAAGGCCGTCGCGCGCCAGGTGGCGGTGAGCATCGCGGCCAAGGCCAAGGACTTCTCGTCCAAGTTCCCGACCATCTCGGTGAGCAAGAACACCTGAGAACGCCGGCAGGGCGGCTGACACCGCTGTTCCTCATCCTTGCAAATTGATCACCGTCCGATCAATTTGCAGGGAAGCCGCGGGGCGATGATCGTCACCGTCCAATCCGCTCCCCAGCGCGCCGCATGAACCTCAGCTCCCTGCGCTACCTCGCCGCCCTGGCCGAGCACCGGCATTTCGGCCGGGCGGCGGCGGCCTGCCACATCACGCAGCCGGCGCTGTCGAACGCCCTGCGCGCGCTGGAGGCGGAGTTCGGCGTGGCCATCGTGCGGCGCGGGCGGGCCTATGCGGGCCTGACGCCCGAAGGCGAGCAGGTGCTGGCCAGCGCCCACCGCATGCTGCACGAGCAGGAGCGGCTGCAGCAGCAGCTGCGCAGCGAGGCCGGCCAGCCGCGCGGCCGCCTGCGCATGGCGGCGGTGCCCACGGCCATGCCGCTGCTCAGCCGCTTCGCCGCGCGGCTGCGGGCGCGGCATCCGGGCATCGTGCCCACCGTGCTGTCGATGAGCTCGCTGGAACTGGAGACGGGGCTGGACCACCTCGCCATCGACTTGGCCCTGGGCTACACCGGGCGCCAGGGGCCGGCCACGAAGGCGCTGCAGACCTGGCCGCAGATGGCCGAGCACTACGTGCTGCTGGGCCCGGCGCCCGCCGAATCGCCCACGCAGGCCGAACCCATCGGCTGGGCCGAGGCCGCGCGGCTGCCGCTGTGCCTGCTCACGCCCGAGATGCACAACCGCGCCATCGTCGATGCCGCCTTCGCCGCCGCAGGCGCGTCGCCGGTGGTGCCGGCCATCGAGACCAACTCGGTGCTGACGCTGGTGGTGGCGGTGCAGGCCGGCGACGTCTGCGCCGTGCTGCCTGGCGCCATGGCCGACACCGTGCGTGGCCAGGCCGGCCTGCAGGCCCGGCCGCTGGTGGCGCCCGAGGTGCGCACGCCCATCGGCTTCATGGCGCCCGCGGCGGTGCGCCCATCGCTGGCGCTGCAGGCGGCCATCGCGCTGCTGCAGTCGGCCGACTGGCTGGCGGAGGTGCAGGCGCATGGCGGCCAGCCGGGCGCCGCGCCCGACCCGCGCTGAACGCGACGCACGCCATGGGACTGTGGGATGCGCTGCGTGCGCTCTGGGAACTGCTGGTGATCGTCGGCCGCTTCTTCCTGTGGCTGTTCAACGTCGGCCAGTGAGGCGGCCCGCACGATTCGCCCGCCGAATCGCCCCATGTCCAGAAGCAATTTGACCGGCCCGCAGCGCCTGCCCACACTGGCCGGATGTCCGAACAGAAGATCGCGTTCTACAAGGGCCCGGCCGGCGGCTGGGGTGCGCTGCGCAGCGTGACGCAGGCCCTGCTGCGGCAGGACATCGCGGTCAAGGGCGCCCGCACGCTGCTGTCGGCCAACCAGCCCGACGGCTTCGACTGCCCGGGCTGCGCCTGGCCCGACCGCAACCACCAGTCCACCTTCGAGTTCTGCGAGAACGGCGCCAAGGCCGTGGCCGCCGAAGCCACGGCGCGGCGGGCCGGGCCCGAGTTCTTCGCCCGCCACACGGTGGCGGAGCTGGCGCAGCAGAGCGACTTCTGGCTGGAGGACCAGGGTCGCCTGACGCACCCCATGGCCTATGACGCGGCCACCGACCGCTACCTGCCCATCGACTGGGACGAGGCCTTCGCGCGCATCGCCCGGCACCTGAACGCGCTGCCCGACCCCGACCAGGCCATCTTCTACACCTCGGGCCGGGCCAGCAACGAGGCGGCCTTCCTGTACCAGCTGTTCGTGCGCGAGTACGGCACCAACAATTTCCCGGACTGCTCCAACATGTGCCACGAGCCCAGCGGCGCGGCCATGAAGCCGCAGATCGGCGTGGGCAAGGGCACCGTGACGCTGGACGACTTCACGCAGGCCGACGCCATCTTCATCTTCGGCCAGAACCCGGGCACCAACCATCCGCGCATGCTGGGCGAGCTGCGCGCCGCCCACAAGCGCGGCGCGCGCATCGTGAGCTTCAACCCGCTGCGCGAGCGCGGCCTGGAGCGCTTCGCCGATCCGCAGGACAAGCGCGAGATGGCGACGCTGGGCGCCACGCCCATCAGCACGCACTATTTCCAGCTGCGCGCCGGCGGCGACCTGGCGGCGGCCAAGGGCATGATGAAGCACCTGCTGGAGGTGGAGGCCGCCCGCGGCGGCGTGCTCGACCATGGCTTCATCGCCGAGCACACGACCGGCTTCGAGGCGCTCGCCGCCGACCTGCGCGCCGAGGACTGGGCCGTGCTGGAAGAGGAATCGGGCCTCATGCAGGCCCAGCTGCGCAGCGCCGGCGACGTCTACCTGGGCGCGCGGAGCGCCATCGTCTGCTGGGGCATGGGCATCACCCAGCATCCGCATTCGGTGGCCACCATCCAGATGCTGACCAACCTGCTGCTGCTGCGCGGCAACATCGGGCGGCCCGGCGCCGGGGCCTGCCCGGTGCGCGGCCACAGCAACGTGCAGGGCGACCGCACCATGGGCATCTGGGAGAAGCCGCCCGCCGCGCTGCTCGACCGCCTGGAGCAGGTCTTCGGCTTCGCGCCGCCGCGCCGGCCGGGCGTGGACACGGTGGAGGCCATCCGCCTGATGCTCGAGGGCCGGGGCCGCGTCTTCTTCGCGCTGGGCGGCAACTTCGCCGCCGCCACGCCCGACACCTTCGCCACCTGGCGCGCGCTGCGGCAGTGCGACCTGACGGTGCACGTGGCCACCAAGCTCAACCGCAGCCACGTGGTGCACGGCCGCGAGGCGCTGATCCTGCCCTGCCTGGGCCGCACCGAGATCGACCTGCAGGCCGCCGGCCCGCAGGGCGTGACGGTGGAGGACTCGATGAGCATGGTCCACCTGTCCGCCGGCATCAACCCGCCGGCTTCGGCCGAACTGCTGTCCGAGCCGGCCATCGTGGCCCGGCTGGCGGCCGCCACGCTGGGCGCGCGCAGCCGCACACCCTGGCTGTGGCTGGTGGAGGACTATGCGCGCATCCGCGAGCTGATCGCCCGCGTGTTCGACGACTTCCACGACTTCAATGCCCGCGTGGCGGTGCCCGGCGGCTTTCGCCTGCGCAACACGGCCAGCGAGCGGGTGTGGGCCACGCCCGGAGGCAAGGCCGCCTTCGTGCCGCATGCGGTGCCGCGCGACACGCCGGTGCACCGCGCACGCCGCCGCGCCGGCGGCGCGCAGACGGTGTTCCACCTCATGACCACGCGCTCGCACGACCAGTACAACACCACCATCTACGGCATGGACGACCGCTACCGCGGCGTCTACGGCCAGCGGCGGGTGGTGTTCATCCATCCCGAGGACATCCGCGCGCTGGGCCTCGTGGACGGCGACCGGGTGGATATGACGACGGTGTGGGACGACGGCGAGGCGCGCCGCGCCGACGACTTCCGCCTGGTCGCCTACGACATCCCGCGCGGCCACCTGGCGGCCTACTACCCGGAGACCAATCCGCTGGTGCCGCTGTCGGCCACCGCGCTGGTTGCCGGCACGCCGACGTCCAAGGCGGTGCCGGTGGTGCTGACGCCGCACGGGAACACGCGCAACGCCGGCGCAACCGCCACGGTGACGCAGCCGCCGCCCGCCAATGCCTTGGCCTGAACCCGCCGACCTGCATCCCACCGCCTGGGCGCTGCTGCAGGCGCTGGCGGCGCAGCCGGCCGGCCAGTGCGTTTCGCTGCCGCGGCTGGGCAAGCAACTGGGGCAGGGCGCCAGCGTGCTGCTGCGCTGGCTGGCGCTCATGGGCGATGCCGCGGTGGGCGGCGAGGCGGGCCCCGGATGGGTCGTGCTGTCGCAGGCCGACGGCCGCTGGGTGGCCCAGCTGACGGAGGCGGGACGGGCCTTCGTCGAGGCGGTCGCGCCACCGCATGCCCACGGCGAAACGGCCGTGGACGGACCTCAGGCAGACCCGCGACCCGCTCCGACCCGCGCTCAGGGTTAGCCCGGGGAGCGTTCGATCATCGAACGCGCCGGTTCGCTGATCGTTCATCTGGGCGTGTGCAGCGTTGTGGGGCCGGTGAGGGATTTCCTACAGTCGCGGCCATCGCGGTTCCTGCCGAGCGGGCCGCCTGGTGTCCAATCCCCCTCCCGCCACAACCTGCCCCCGCCATGCGCCGATCCATCGCCACCGTTTCCCTGAGCGGCACGCTGCGCCAGAAGCTCGAGGCCGTGGCTGCCGCCGGCTTCGACGGGGTGGAGCTGTTCGAGCCCGACTTCACCCACTTTCCCGGCATGGCCGGCGCCCTGGGCCGCATGGCCGCCGACCTGGGCCTGACGATCGACCTGTTCCAGCCCTTCCGCGATTTCGAGGCCATGCCGCCCGGCCTGTTCGCCCGCAGCCTGGACCGCGCCGAGCGCAAGTTCGACCTCATGCAGGCCATGGGCGCGCCGCTGATGCTGTGCTGCTCCAACACCTCGCCGCTGTCGGTGGACGAGCCCGAGCTGGCCGCCGAGCAGCTGCATGCCCTGGCCGAGCGCGCTGCCCGCCGCGGCCTGCGCGTGGGCTTCGAGGCGCTGGCCTGGGGCCGCCACACCGCCCGCTACGGCCAGGCCTGGGACATCGTGCGCCGCGCCGACCATCCGGCCCTGGGCCTGATCCTCGACAGCTTCCACACGCTTTCGCTGCGCGACGACCCGGCCGCCATCGCCGACATCCCGGGCGACAAGATCTTCTTCCTGCAGATGGCCGACGCGCCGCTGCTGTCCATGGACGTGCTGCAGTGGGCGCGCCACCACCGCGTGTTCCCGGGCCAGGGCGACTTCGACGTCGTGGGCTTCTACGAGCAGGTGCTGCTGGCCGGCTACAGCGGCCCGCTGTCGCTGGAGATCTTCAACGACATGTTCCGCGAGACGCCCAACCGCCGCACGGCGGTGGACGCCATGCGCTCGCTGCTGTACCTCGAAAGCCAGGTGCGCCAGCGCCTGGCCACGCGCGCCGCGGCCGCCCGGCCCGACGCCCGCGCCGCCGACGTGCTGCAGGTGCGCGAACTGGCCGAGCCGCCCGCCGCGCCGGAGTTCGCGGGCGTCGCCTTCATCGAATTCGCGGCCGACGAGGCCACCGCGCCGGGCCTGGGCATGCAACTGCGCCAGCTGGGCTTCCGGCGTGCCGGCCGGCACCGCTCCAAGGCGGCGTCGCTCTACCGGCAGGGCGACATCGCGGTCATCGTCAACGCCGAGCCCGCATCCTTCGCCCGCAGCCGCTTCGAGCTGCACGGCCCCTCGGTCTGCGCCCTGGGCCTGCGCACGCCGCAGCCGCAGGCCGCGCAGGACCGCGCCGTCGCCCTGCGCTCGCAGCGCCACCGCAGCCCGCTCGGGCCGGGCGAGGTCGAGGTGCCGGCCATCGTCTCGCCGGGCGGCAACCTGATGCATTTCGTGGACGAGCGCCTGGGCCCGGACGGCCTGTTCGCCGCCGACTTCGTCCCGGACGAGGACGACGACACGGCGCCCGACGCCGGCCTGCGCCGGGTGGACCACATCGCCCTGGGCCTGAGCCTGGAGCAGTACGACACCTGGACGCTGTTCACCCGCGCCGTGCTGGGCCTGTCGCTGGCCGAGAGCCAGGAACTGGCCGACCCCTTCGGCCTGGTGCGCAGCCGCGCCGCCGCCGACGTCGCCCGCAGCCTGCGCCTGGTGCTGAATGCCTCGCTCAGCAGCCGCACGCTCACTGCGCGCACCGTGGGCCGGCGCGGCGACGGCGGCGTGCACCACATCGCCTTCGCCAGCGACGACATCTTCGACTCGGTGGCGCGCCTGCGTGCGCAGGGCGTGGCCTTCCTGCCGATCTCGCCCAACTACTACGACGACCTGCCCACGCGCTTCGACATCGAGCCGGCGCTGCTGGCGCGCATGCGCGAGGCCGGCGTGCTGTTCGACCGCTCGGCCGACGGCGACTTCCTGCACATCTACACCCGCGCCGCGGCCGACGAGGGCCTGTTCTACGAAGTCGTGCAACGCATCGATTTCTACGACGGCTACGGCGCCGCCAACAGCGCGGCGCGCATGGCGGCCCAGGCGCAGGCGCAGACCTGAGCGGCCTTGTTCTTCCCGTTCCACAACCACACGTCACACACCAAAGCGGAGACCTCGCACCATGTCCACCTCTTCCCAAGTGCATGAGCCCCACGGCCGGCACCAGTCCAAGAAGGCCGCCGCCAGCGGCTGGATCGGCTCGGCGCTGGAGTACTACGACTTCTTCATCTACGCCACGGCCGCCTCGCTGATCTTTCCCCAGATCTTCTTCCCCAAGGGCGACCCGGCCATCGCCATCATCGCGTCGCTCGCCACCTACGGCGTGGGCTACGTGGCGCGCCCCATCGGCGCCTTCGTGCTCGGCCACATGGGCGACACCCGCGGGCGCAAGCAGGTGCTGGTGCTGTGCATGTTCCTGATGGGCTTCTCGACCATCGCCGTGGGCCTGCTGCCCACCTACGACCAGATCGGCCTGTGGGCGCCCGCGCTGCTGGTGCTGTGCCGCCTGGTGCAGGGCTTCGCCGTCGCCGGTGAGATCTCGGGGGCCAGCTCCATGATCCTGGAGCATGCGCCCTTCGGCCGCCGCGGCTTCTTCGCCAGCTTCACGCTGCAGGGCGTGCAGGCCGGCCAGATCCTGGCCGCTGCCGTCTTCCTGCCGCTGGCGCACTACATGCCCACCGACCAGTTCAACAGCTGGGGCTGGCGCGTGCCTTTCATCCTGAGCTTCGTGGTCATCATCGTCGGCTGGATCATCCGCCGCGAAGTGGACGAGACACCCGCCTTCACCCAGGAAGGCGCCGCCAAGCCGCGCTCGCCCGTGGCCGAGGCCTTCAAGAACCACGCGCCCGACATGCTGCGCGTGGTGCTGATGTCGCTGATGAACGTGATCCCGGTGGTCGCCACCATCTTCGGCGCCGCCTACGCGGTGCAGCCGGCCTACGGCATCGGCTTCCACAAGGACGTGTACCTGTGGATCCCCGTTCTGGGCAACATCCTGGCCGTGCTGGTGATCCCGCTGGTGGGCAACCTGTCCGACAAGATCGGCCGCCGCCCGCCCATGATCGTGGGCGCGCTGGCCTCGGGCCTGCTGGCCTTCGGCTACCTGTACGCCATCAGCATCGGCAGCGTGGCGCTGGCCATCTGCATGTCGCTGCTGATGTGGGGCATCGTCTACCAGGGCTACAACGCCGTGTTCCCGAGCTTCTACCCGGAGCTGTTCCCCACCCGCACCCGCGTGTCGGCCATGGCCATCTCGCAGAACGTGGGCACGGCCATCACCGCCATGCTGCCGGCCATCTTCGCGGCAGTGGCGCCTCCCGGCTCCACCAACATCTGGCTGACCGTGGGCGCGCTGGCCTTCGGCATCACCATCATCTCGGCCATCGCCTGCTACACCGCCCGCGAGACCTACCGCCTGGCGATGAACGACCTGGGCAAGCCCGAGGCGGCACCCGTGCCGGAGGGCGAATACCTGCGCCTGCGCGACGAGGCGCTGGCCCAGGCAGCGCGCGCCTGATTCGCGCCAAGCCCCCGCACGGCGTGCGGCGGGCGGCGCCGGCCGGCGCGTCGCCGGCAGGGGCTGGGCACAATCCCGAGGCCGTGGTGCTTGCAGCGCCACGGCCTTTTTCTTTGGGCGCGGCCTGGTGCACGTGCCGACCGCCATCGACTTCGCACGCCATGACCACCCACGCCGTCACCGCCCCGCTCCTGCCTTCGCTGGTGCGCCTGCCCGTGCACGTGCAGGGCGAGGCCGGGCTGCCGCCCGAGGGCCTGGCGCGCGAGGACGTGCTGGCGGCCGAGGTGCCGGTGGCGCTGGTCTTCAACGGCATCTCGCATGCCGTGATGATGGCCACGCCGCAGGACATCGAGGACTTCGCCCTGGGCTTCGCGCTGAGCGAAGGCATCCTCGACGCGGCCGGGGACTGCCGCGGCATCGAGGCCGAGGCCGTCGATGCGGCCACTGCCGGCCTGCCCGAGGGCATGCCCGGCATCGAGGTGCGGCTGGAGATTTCGACCCGCGCCTTCGAGCGCCTCAAGGGCCGCCGCCGCAGCCTGGCGGGCCGCACCGGCTGCGGCGTGTGCGGCGTGGAGAGCTTCGCCGCGCTCGACCTCACGCCCGCGCCGCTGCCCGCGCCCGACTGGCTGCCTCGGGTGAACCTGCCCACCGTGCTGCGCGGCTTCGCGCAGATGCCGCCGCGCCAGCACCTGAATGCCGAGGCCGGCGCGATCCATGCGGCGGCGTGGGCCGCGCTCGACGGCACGGTGACCGACGTGCTGGAGGACGTGGGCCGCCACAACGCGCTCGACAAGCTGGTGGGCCGCCTGGCGCGCGAAGGCCGGCTGGGCACGCCGGGCTTCGTGCTGCTGTCCAGCCGCGGCAGCCACGAGCTGGTGCGCAAATGCGCGCGCGTGGGCATCCATGCCATGGCCACCATCTCGGCGCCGACGGCCATGGGCGTGCAGATGGCGAAGGCCAGCGGCGTCAAGCTGTGGGGGCTGTGCCGCGCGCCGCGGGGCGTGCTCTACACGCCCTGAGGTGCCGGGTGCAAGGCCCTTTTGCCGGCTTGCTCGTTTTTCGCAGTAGCTGACGCGCAAAGCTTCTTTGTGCGCCGCAGGCGCGCTGCCTAGATTCGTCGGTCTGGCCGCGTGGATGTCTCGGGGCCGCACGCCACGGACCGATCCACGATGCAGCCGCCTTTTCCGAACCGTCGAAGCTTTCTTGTCGGCATGGGGGGCCTGGCCGTCGGCAGCGCTGCCGGACTGGCCGCAGCCGCCGAGTCCTGGGCTCCCGGACCCCGCGTCGAGTTCCTGGTGCCCTCGGGGCCGGGGGCGGCGCTGGATGCGGCGGCCCGCAAGCTCTCGCGGCTGCTGGAGCAGCAGAACCTGAGCCCGCCCGTCGTCGTCTCCAACCGCTCCAGCGCGCATGGCATCGTCGTTCTGCAGGCGCTGCAGCAGGCCGAGCGCAACCCCAACGTGCTGGCCACGCTCAGCAGCTCGCTGGTCTACAGCGAGGCGCAGGGCGCACTGCCGGTGCCCTACACCGAGTTCACGCCGCTGGCCACGCTGCTGACCGAATACGTGGTGGTGGCCGTGCGCGCCGACTCGCCGCTGCGCACTGGTGGCGACCTGATCGCGCGCCTGCGCCAGGATCCGGCCGTGCTGAGCATCGGCATCGCCACCACCCTGGGCAACCACATCCACCTGGGCATCGCCCGGCCACTCAAGGCGGGGCAGGTGGACGTGACCCGGCTTCGCGTCGTTCCTTACAAGTCCTCCGCAGAGTCGCTCACCGCGCTACTGGGCGGGCATCTGGACGTGATCTCGGCCACCACGCCCAACGTGGTCGGCCAGCTCAAGGCCGGCGCGATCCGCCTGCTGGCCGTGGCCTCGCCACAGCGGCTGGGCGGCGTGTTCGCCGGTGTGCCGACCTGGCAGGAACAGGGCATCGCCGCCGTCGGACAGTCGGTGCAGGGCGTGATGGCGCCCAAGGGCATCAGTGCGGCGCAGCAGGCTTACTGGACGCGCGCGCTGCGCGAGGTCACCCGAACCCCCGACTGGACGGAGTTCCTGGCGCTGAACCAGTGGCAGGACAACTTCCAGGGCCCCAAGGAGACGGCCGTCCAGCTGGCGACGGAATACCGCGAGGTGCGTGCCCTGCTCACAGAACTGCGGCTCGTGCAGGCCTGACCGGCCGCCTTCGTCCGTCCCTCCCACACAACGCCGGAGCACCCATGAGCGATCGCCCTCCTCTTCATCCCGACAGCGCCGTGCGCGTGCAGCCGCTGTCCGCCCACACCGGCGCGCAGATCGATGGCGTCGATCTGCGTGCCCCGCTGCCACCGCAGGACGTGGCCGCCATCCGCGCCGCGCTGCACCAGTGGAAGGTGGTGTTCTTCCGTGACCAGCCGCTCAGCCACGAGCAGCACATCGCGCTGGCGCGGCAGTTCGGCGACCCGACCGTCGGCCACCCCGTCTTCGGCCATGTGGATGGCTACCCCGAGCTGTACTCCATCGCCAAGTACCGGCGCGCCAACAGCCACGAGGGCCAGCCTGAACTGCGCCCCTGGACGGGCTGGCACACCGACGTGACGGCCGCCCACAACCCGCCCGCCGCGTCGATCCTGCGCGGCGTGACGATCCCGCCCTATGGCGGCGACACGCAGTGGACCAACCTGGTGGCGGCCTACCGGGCGCTGTCGGCGCCGATGCAGCGCTTCGTCGACGGACTGCGCGGGCTGCATCGCTTCAGCCCGCCCGCCGGCGCCAATGCCTCGCCCGAGTACCTGGCGCTGGTGCAGAGCAAGACGCTGGTGAGCGAGCATCCGCTGGTGCGCGTGCACCCCGAGACCGGTGAGCGGGCCCTGTTCGTCAGCCCCGGCTTCCTCAAGAGCGTGGTCGGCCTCACGTCGCGCGAGAGCCGCGTGCTGCTGGAACTGCTGTGGGAACACATCGTGCGGCCCGAATTCACCGTGCGCTTCAAATGGGAGCCCGGCTCCATCGCCTTCTGGGACAACCGCGCCACCGCCCATGTGGCGCCCTTCGACATCTTCGACCTGGATTTCGATCGGCAGCTCTACCGCATCACGCTGGTGGGCGAGGTGCCGGTGGGCGTGGATGGGCAGCCGTCGACGGCGGTGTCGGGCGATCCACTGCTCGCAGCCCACGGCGCAGCGTACTGACGGCAAACCCCCCCCATGCCGCTTCGCGGCTCCCCCCTCTCTAGCGCCTTCGGCTTGGAGGGGGGCGCACCCAGAGGCCTGGCAAAGCCAGTTCCTCGGGTGCCCTGGCATGGCCTGCTCCGCGGCCCTTCGATCAGGATCACGGTGTCGGTTTCAGGCGATGCGGGCGCCGCTCATGCTTGGCGCTGGCAGGCTTTGCCTCAGCGCTCGTCGAGCACCGCGTCGGCGGCGGCATCGATGTCCTGCGGCGCCAACGCGGTCACCTCCACCGACCGTCGCGCGGCCCAGGCATGGAAATGCCGCGCCTGCGAGCGTTCGTAATGCGGGTCGTAGTGCAGGGCCATCAGCTCGCCGAAGAGCAGCGGCAGCGCCCCTTCGCGCGCCCACTGCTGCCAGCGCTGCACCGTCTCCTTGCCCTGCATCTCCTTGAGGCCGGCCAGCCGCTCGGCCAGGGCCTCGCGGTCGTCGCCCAGGTAGGCATAGTCGGTGAGCAGGTAGGCCAGGCGCGCCTCCGGCGTGGCGCGGATCTCGATGCAGTCGGCCGCGCGCATGCGCTCCACCAGCGACTGCGGCAGCGCGATGCGGCCGATGCGCGGGCTCTCGCCTTCCACGTAGAGCGGGCGCGACGGGTCGCAGGCTTCGAGCGCGGCGGCGATGCGGGTCTCGAAGTGCTTCTGCGACGGCTGCGGCACGCCCGGCCAGGCGCCCAGCAGCGAGCCCTTGTGGCAGGCGGCGGCCTCCAAGTCCAGCACCTGCGCGCCGCGCTCGGCCAGGGCCTGCAGCAC